>CBFGZZ010000022.1:0-43014 GCA_965653385.1 uncultured Streptomyces sp.
TTGTGTATTTCCACCGCCCCCGGCGGCGCCGCCGCCCTCCCACCCCCCCCCCCGCCGCGCCCCGCCCCCCCGGGGGGGTCTGCCGGCCCCGCGGCCACTTCCTGTCGCTCAGAGCCGCTCGGGCGTCCGAATGCCCAGCAGGGCCATGCCCTGGTGGAGCGTGCGGGCTGTCACGTCGCACAGGAGCAGACGGTTCTCCGCTACGTCCTCCGGCGGCTCCGGCTTGATCACCGGGCACTTGTCGTAGAACGACGTGAACAGGGACGCCAGCTGGTACAGGTACGCCGCCAGCTTGTGCGGGGCGTACTCCGCGGCCGCCTCGAAGACCGTGTCGCCGAACGCGTCCAGGTGCAGTCCGAGCGCCCGCTCCGCCGCGTGCAGTTCGAGCTCCGGGTGCGCGGCCGGGCTGCTCTCGCCCGCCTTGCGCAGGATCGACTGGATACGGGCGTACGCGTACTGGAGGTACACGGACGTGTCGCCGTTCAGCGAGACCATCTGGTCCAGGTCGAACTTGTAGTCCCGGTTGGGGGACGTGGACAGGTCGGCGTACTTCACCGCGCCGATGCCCACCTGTGCCGCCCGCTCCTGGATCTCGTCCTCGGTGAGGTCCTGCGCCTTCTCCCGTACGACCTCGGCGGCCCGCTGCACCGCCTCGTCCAGCAGGTCCTCAAGGCGTACGGTCTCGCCCTCACGCGTCTTGAACGGCTTGCCGTCCGCGCCCAGCACCGTGCCGTAGCCCATGTTGTGCGCGGTGACGTCGTCGCCCAGCCAGCCGGCCCGGCGGGCCGTCTCGAAGACCATCTTGAAGTGCAGCGACTGGCGTACGTCCACGACGTACAGCAGCGTCGTCGCGTGCAGGTCGACGACACGGTTGCGGATCGCCGTCAGGTCCGAGGCCGCGTAGCCGAAGCCGCCGTCGGCCTTCTGCACGATCAGCGGGACCGGCTGGTCGTCCTTGCCGCGGATGTCGTCGAAGAAGACGACGAGCGCGCCCTCGGAGCGGACCGCGACGCCCATCTCCTCCAGGAGGCGGGCCGTCTCGGGCATGCCCTCGTTGTACGCGGACTCGCCGACGATCTCCTCGTCACGGACCTCCATGTCCAGCTTCTCGAAGACCGAGTAGAAGTAGACCTTCGACTCGTCCACGAACTGCTGCCACAGTTCGAGCGTCTCCTTGTCGCCGGACTGCAGGGCGACGACCCGCTTACGGGCCCGCTCCTTGAACTCGTCGTCCGCGTCGAAGACCGCGCGCGAGGCCTTGTACACCCGGTTGAGGTTCGACATGGCCTGCTCACCGTCGACGTCCTCCGGCGGGGCCAGCTCGCCGGGGTGCTCGAACAGGTACTGGATGAGCATGCCGAACTGGGTGCCCCAGTCGCCGATGTGATGCCGGCCGATCGTCTGCTCGCCGGTGAAGTCGAGCATGCCGCGCAGCGCGTCGCCGATGACCGCCGAGCGCAGGTGGCCGACGTGCATCTCCTTCGCCACGTTCGGCTGGGCGTAGTCGACGACCGTGATGCCCGCGTCGTCCTTCAGCGGCACGCCGAGGCGCTCGCTGTCCGCGTGCCGGGCGGCGAGGTTCTCGGTGATCGCCTTGTCGGCGACGGTGATGTTGAGGAAGCCGGGGCCGGAGACCTCGACGTCCTTGATGACGTCACCGGTGACGATGTCGCCGACGACCTGGGTCGCCAGCTCCCTCGGGTTCGACTTGGCCTTCTTGGCGAGGGCCAGGATCCCGTTGGCCTGGAAGTCGGCCCGGTCGCTACGTCGCAGCAACGGGTCGACTCCGTCGGCCTCCGGGAGTGCGGAGGCGAGGGCGTCGGCGAGGTGCTGGTTGACGCGAGCGCTGAGGGGCGTGACCGGGGCCATAGGAATGGGTGCCGTTCTCCTCGTGGGGATGGATGGACACGGTCAGTATCCCATGGGGGGTAAAGCGGTTTTTGCGGTGTCGGAAGCGGGCCGGGGGCAGGTCAGCGGGAGCGGGGTACCCGAGTCCGCCTCCTCAGGAGCAGCGCGCCGAGGGCGGCGCAGAGGAGGGCTCCCGCGGCCGCGGTGGCGAGCGGCCCGGTGCCGGTCTCGGCGAGCTGCTCCCCGGCACCCGGCTTCTGGGACGTGTTGCCGGGCGCCGGCGGCGAGGGGTCGGTCGATGCGGAGGGCGTGGTCGGCGTCGACGGAGCGGTACCGGCCACGTGGAAGGTCAGGGTGGCCGTGTTGTTCGCATCGTACGGATCGGTCCGCCCGACACCTCCGAGCTCGGCCTTGGCATGAATGGTCCGGCCGGCGTGCTGCTCGTCGAAGACCCAGGTCTGGGTGTGCGTGTAGCTCTCTCCCGGGGCCAGCTCGCCATAGCCCTCGCAGATCACTATCCCCGGATCCGGGATGCATGTCACTCCAGACGGTGGGACTGTCCGCGGGAGCAGTGCCATATCGGAATCATCGGTGGAGAAGTCCACCCCGAACCCGTGGAGTATGCCGGGGCCGTGGTTGGTCACGACGAATTTCACGGTCACCGGCCTGCCCGGGGTCACCGAGAGGGAGGACGGCTCCCATGCGGAGGCCATGTCGATGGGTTTCACGACCGTGACCCTGGCCGTCTTCGAGTCGTTTTCGGGCCGGGTGTCCACCGTGCCGGTGTCGATGACGGGAGTCGTGGTGAACGTCAGCACCGTGCCCGGCACCACGTCCTCGCGGACCCGGACCACCATCTTGCCCGCCGTGTACATCGGGCGGTCCGGTACACAGACGACGGTGCGGCCGCCGCGGACGGGCGGCTCGCACTTCATGTAGCCACTGGCCGACTCGTAGGTGACGCCGATGGGGAGGGTCACCTTGATCGCGGCGTGTGCCACCTGCCCCGAGTGCACGGTGACGCCCAACTGCACGGAGACCGTCGCGCCCGGGATGGTCTGGCTGCCGTAGATGTGCATCTGCGTCTCCACGTCGGCCGTCCCCCCTGCGGGCGCGGCCTGAGCCCCCTGTGCCGGCAAGGGCAGCAGGGCGAGCACGGCTGCTCCCGCAGCGGCGACGATGCGTCCCCAAAAACTGTGCATCTACGGTCTCCCGGACGTGGAGGCGGGCGGAATCGGAGGGGGACGGCAGTGGAGCGGCCGTTCCCACGGGCAGTTGGACCGGTCGGCAGCGGGGATGGTTGTAAGCGGCCGACCGGTATCGCGGGAACCGCGAGAACCGCCGGTCGGGGAGAGCCGAAGACAGCCCTGCGCGAGAACCTGGTGAACTCGTTTTCCCGGTTGGGGCGCGGCCTGGGAGAATGGGGCAGCCGGCCGTGCGACCGTACTGGCCGCCGATGGAGAAAGAAGGACGTGCCGATCGTGGCTCAGAGCACCGAGACCACCGACTGGGTCTCCCGTTTCGCGGATGAGGTCATCGAGGAGTCGGAGCGTCGGGCCCCGGGCAAACCGGTCGTCGTCGCGTCCGGACTGTCGCCGTCCGGGCCCATCCACCTGGGCAATCTCCGGGAGGTCATGACGCCGCACCTCGTCGCCGACGAGATCCGGCGGCGGGGGTATCAGGTGCGGCACCTGATCTCCTGGGACGACTACGACCGGTATCGGAAGGTGCCGGCCGGGATCGCCGGGGTCGACGACTCGTGGGCCGAGCACATCGGCAAGCCGCTGACCTCCGTACCGGCGCCGCAGGGCTCGACGTACCCGAACTGGGCCGAGCACTTCAAGGCGGCGATGGTCGAGGCGCTCGCCGAGCTGGGTGTGGAGTTCGACGGGATCAGCCAGACCGCGCAGTACACCTCGGGTGTCTACCGTGAGCAGGTCCTGCACGCCATGAAGCACCGCGGTGACATCGACGCCGTTCTCGCGCAGTACCGGACCAAGCCCAAGGCCGGTGCCAAGAAGTCGCAGAAGCCGGTCGACGAGGCCGAGCTGGAGGCCGCCGAGGGGTCGGGGGCGGCCGCCGAGGACGACGGGAGCTCCGGGTCCGCCGGGTACTTCCCGTACAAGCCCTACTGCGGCAACTGCGAGAAGGACCTCACCACCGTCACCTCGTACGTCGACGACACCACCGAGCTGTCGTACACCTGCAACGAGTGCGGCTTCTCCGAGACCGTCCGGCTGAACGAGTTCAACCGCGGCAAGCTGGTCTGGAAGGTCGACTGGCCCATGCGGTGGGCCTACGAGGGCGTCGTGTTCGAGCCCAGTGGCGTCGACCACTCGTCTCCGGGGTCCTCCTTCCAGGTCGGCGGGCAGATCGTCGGGATCTTCGGCGGCAAGCAGCCCATCGGGCCCATGTACGCCTTCGTGGGGATCAGCGGCATGGCGAAGATGTCTTCGTCGCGCGGTGGGGTGCCCACGCCCGCCGACGCGCTGAAGATCATGGAGCCGCAGCTGCTGCGCTGGCTCTACGCCCGCCGCAGGCCCAACCAGTCCTTCAAGATCGCCTTCGACCAGGAGATCCAGCGGCTCTACGACGAGTGGGACAAGCTCGACGCGAAGGTCGCCGACGGATCGGCACTGCCCGCCGACGTCGCCGCGCACTCGCGCGCGGTGCGCACAGCGGCCGGTGAGCTGCGGCGTACGGCGCGGCCGCTGCCGTACCGGACGCTCGCCTCCGTCGCCGACATCACCGCCGGACACCAGGACCAGGCCCTGCGGATCCTCTCCGAGCTGGACCCGGAGAACCCGCTGGGCGCGCTGGACGAGGCCCGTCCCCGGTACGACAAGGCCGAGGCGTGGATCAACACGCAGGTCCCCGCCGACCAGCGGACCATCGTGCGGGACGAGCCCGACGCCGAGCTGCTGAAGTCCCTCGACGAGGCGTCCCAGCAGTCGCTGCGGCTCCTGCTCGACGGGCTGGAGTCGCACTGGTCGCTGGACGGGCTGACCCACCTCGTCTACGGCGTGCCCAAGGTGCAGGCCGGGTTCTCCGCGGACGCCACGCCCAAGGAGCTGCCGCCGGAGATCAAGACGGCGCAGAGGTCGTTCTTCGCCCTGCTGTACCACCTGCTGGTCGGGCGGGACACGGGGCCGCGTCTGCCCACACTGCTGCTGGCGGTGGGGCAGGAACGGGTCCGGCGCCTGCTCGGTGAGTAGACCGCCTGCTCGGTGAGTAAGCGGTGACACGAAAGGGGCCCCCGGATCGAGGGCCCCTTTCACGTGCGCCGGTCAGGCGATGTGCTCGTCCGTCAGTTCCGCGTTGTAGCGGTTGGAGAACCGGTTCACCATGCGCTTCGCCTCGGACTCGTCGAGCGTGACGCCGTACGTCGCCTCGACGTCGGCGATGAGGCCGCGGTGGGTGGGGGCCCCGTTCCCGCTCTTTATCGACTCACGGAAGACCAGGTAGTAGTCCTCCTCGGTCGGCTCCGGGGCGCCGCCGCCCTCGCCGAGCTGGCGGGTGCGGTTGGGGCTCACGGGGATCGGGAAGGTGCCGGTGTCCTCCGGGGAAGGCTCCTGGACGGGCGGCTCCTCCTGGAACTGCTCCTGGTACTGCTCCGCCTGGAGCTGCTCCTGGTACCACTGGTCGTACTGTTCCTGAGTGTTGTACTCGGGGTCGTAGCCGCCCTGGTACTCCACGTTGCGCGGAGTGTTGAACCAGTCCTGAACGTACTCCGGCTGCTCCTGGTGGGGCGTGGCGACCAGCTCCGGGCGCTGCTCGCCCGCAGGCGTCGCCTGCTGGGGCACGGGCGCCGGAGCCACGTCCAGCACCTGCTTCGGCGCCGGAGGCAACAGCGCCGGCTCGATGCCCGCCGCCGCCAGACCAGCCGGGGCCGTCTCCGCCAGCGGCACCCCGTACCGGGCCAGCCGCAGCGGCATCAGCGACTCCACCGGTGCCTTGCGCCGCCACGCCCGGCCGAAGCGCGAGCGCAGCCGGGCCTGGTAGACCAGCCGCTCCTGCTCCAGCTTGATGACCTGCTCGTAGGAGCGCAGCTCCCACAGCTTCATACGGCGCCACAGCAGGAACGTCGGCACCGGCGAGAGCAGCCAGCGGGTGAGGCGGACGCCCTCCATGTGCTTGTCGGCCGTGATGTCCGCTATGCGCCCGATCGCGTGCCGGGCCGCCTCCACGGACACCACGAACAGGATCGGGATCACGGCGTGCATGCCGACGCCCAGCGGGTCCGGCCAGGCCGCCGCGCCGTTGAAGGCGATCGTCGCCGCCGTCAGCAGCCACGCCGTCTGCCGCAGCAGCGGGAACGGGATGCGGATCCACGTCAGGAGAAGGTCAAGGGCGAGCAGGACGCAGATACCCGCGTCGATGCCGATCGGGAAGACATAACTGAAGTTCCCGAACCCCTTCTGGATGGCCAGCTCGCGGACGGCCGCGTAAGAACCGGCGAAGCCGATGCCGGCGATGATGACGGCGCCGAACACGACCACACCGATGAGAATGCGGTGCGTCCGAGTCAACTGCGGTGGCCCGGCCACTCGTACTCCCCTCCCAGTGCGTGTTGTTGCGCGCAACAGGGTGGCACATCTGTGCGTCGTTCGGATTCACGTACGGCACGAGCCCGGTCCCCGAAGGGAGCCGGGCTCGTGCAACATGCGTGGCTGAGCTGCGCGTTGTGACGCAGGGGTGGGGCAGGTGTGACGGTCAGCTCTTCTTCGGCGCTGACTTGGAAGGGGAGGCGGACGCCGACTTCGAGGGGCTCCCGGAGGGAGACTTCGACGCCGACTTCGAAGGGGCGCTGCTCGGCGTGCCCGCGGTACCGCCGCCGTTCGCCTTCGCCACCGAGGCCACCGCCTCCTTGGCCGCCTTCTGCGCCAGCTTGTTCAGGGTGTCCGCGCTCGGAGTCTTGTCCCCGGCGAGACCGGCGCCGTTGTAGTCGACCGTGACCACGACGTTCTCGACCCTGGCCACGACCGTCACCTGCTTGAAGGAGCCCTCCTTCTTCTTCAGGTCGTAGCGCACCGCGGTCGCCTCGTCGCCCACCCCGGCGACCGGCTCCGACTTCGCGTTCTTCGCCCCGTCCACCGAACGGGCGTCCTGGACCTGCGTCTCGAAGTACTCCCGAGCCTGCTTATCGCCCGAGCCGCGCGAGACGTTCGAGTCGAAGCGCAGCAGGGAGGCGTTGAGCCAGCGGAACTGCGAGCCCTTCACACCGTTGTTGTCCAGGCTGCTCCAGGAGCAGGAGCCGCGCGTGCCCGCCTCGTCCGAGGTGCCCGCCTTGCCGGACTTCGCCTCCGGGACCAGGTCCTCCAGCGTCTTCTTCGACAGCACCTTGCACGGCTGGGGAAGCGACTCGTACACGGCTGCCTGCACCGTCGGCGAGGGACTCGCGGACGCCGACGCGGACGCCGACGAGGACTTCGCGCTGTCGCCGGCCCCGTCGTCCGAACCGGAGTCCGAGGAACAGCCCGCGGCGACCAGCATCACCGGGACGACGGCCGCACCGACAAGGACACGGCGCAGACCGCCCCTCATGCGCTGCTCGCCCTGGTCACGCCCGTCACTCCCCCACTGCCTGAAAGGCGTGGGAGGTGCACTCGGCCTACGCTCTGCTGCTCGCTGCATGGTTCCTTCACTCATGACTGACACTCGTGGTTCCTGCGGTCGGATCGGGTCCGAGGGGCCACGGTACGCGGTGAAGAAGGTGTGTGGTCTCGTTTCGGTTACGTCGCACTCGGGCGTACGGGGGTGACCGAGGGGCGCTACTCCGCCAGCGCGTCGGCCAGTTGTGCAGCCAGTTTCTGCGCCCTGTCCTGCAATTCCTCACTGTCCGGGACCACGCCGACGGTCGCCGGCTGCTCCTCGTACTGGATCGTCACGATCACGTTGGACGTGCGGAACGCCACAGTCACCGTGCGCTGCTGGGCCGTCGAACCGGAGCTGCTCAGCTCGTCGTCGAGGAACGCCTCGTCACCGAGGTCGTCCAGGACGCGGGGCTGGAGCTCGGCCGGGGTCACCCCGTCGGAGGGAGTGGAGGAGGAGTTGGAAGAAGAGGACGAGGACGACGAAGGGGAGGAAGGGGATGCCGACGTCGAGGGTGAGACCGAGGAGGAGGGCGAGCCGCTCGGGTCGGCCGAGGGAGTGTCCTCGCCGTCGCTCTCGGAGCTCGTCGGCTCCGGGAGGTCGGCCTTCTCCTGCCGGGTCGCGAACAGCTGCTCCGCCTCGCTGTCGTCGCTCACCGTCGTGTCGTACGACACCACACGCGAGAAGTCGACGGACAGCCGGTCCGTGGCCTCGGTCGACTCCGCCTTCCAACGGCAGCCGGCCTTGCGGTCGGTGTCATAGGTGATCGTCGGCGTGCCCTCGTACGCCTTCTCCCGCTGGTCCTCGTCCGTCACCTGCTTGATGCCGGGCAGCAGCAGGTCGAGCATCTCCCGGCCGACCGCGCCGCACGGCTCGGGCAGCGTGGCGTACCGGCCGGGCTCGGCAGCCGCCGTCGCCGTACCGGCGTCGCCCGGGTTGGAGTCGTCGGTCGTACCGCCGTCGTCGGAACTGCCGGTGCAGCCGGCCAGCAGCGCCACGAGGAGCGCGGCGACGCCGGATACGTACGCCTTCCGCTGCACGGTCAGGCTCCTCTCGACGGTGCCGGGTGCTCGGCACGTTGCCGGTCTTCGGTGTCCCCGCTGGTTATTCGCTTGCCGGGCGGGGGCGACCCCTGGAGACAATGTCTATCGCACGCACTGCCGTGGACGCCGGTCCGTTGTCCCTTTTCGTCGACCCTGGCGCCGGTTTTGCGATTTCAGACTTGTATGTGATTTCCGGGGGATAGAGGACGATATGTCGTACGTGGAGATACCGGGCGCCAAGGTTCCGATCCGTATGTGGACCGATCCGGCGACGGTCGAGGAAGGCGCCCTGCAGCAGCTGCGCAACGTCGCGACCCTGCCGTGGATCAAGGGCCTGGCGGTCATGCCGGACGTCCACTACGGCAAGGGCGCGACGGTCGGGTCCGTCATCGCGATGCGGGGGGCTGTGTGTCCCGCCGCGGTCGGGGTGGACATCGGGTGCGGGATGTCGGCCGTCAAGACGTCCCTCACCGCGAATGATCTGCCGGGGGACCTGTCGCGGCTGCGGTCGAAGATCGAGCAGGCGATTCCGGTGGGGCGGGGGATGCATGACGCTCCGGTGGATCCGGGGCGGCTGCATGGGTTCGGTACGGCGGGGTGGGACGACTTCTGGGGGCGGTTCGATGGGGTTGCCGATGCGGTGAAGTTCCGGGAGGAGCGGGCCCATAAGCAGATGGGAACGCTTGGATCCGGCAACCATATGGTTGAAGCTTGTACGGACTCGGAGGGGGCGGTTTGGCTGATGCTGCACTCTGGGTCCCGCAACATCGGCAAGGAGCTGGCCGAGTACCACATCGGCGTCGCCCAGAAGCTTCCGCACAACCAAGGGCTGGTTGACCGTGACTTGGCGGTGTTCATCTCGGACACTCCACAGATGGCCGCCTACCGGAACGACCTGTACTGGGTGCAGGAGTACGCCAAGTACAACCGCGCGATCATGATGGCGCTCCTGAAGGACGTGATCCGCAAGGAGTTCAAGAAAGCGAAGGTCACCTTCGAGCCGGAGATCTCCTGTCACCACAATTACGTGGCCGAGGAGCGGTACGAGGGCATGGATCTGCTGGTCACCCGCAAGGGTGCGATTCGTGCGGGCTCGGGTGAGTACGGAATCATCCCCGGCTCGATGGGGACCAGCTCGTACATCGTGAAGGGGCTTGGCAACGATAAGGCCTTCAACTCTGCTTCTCATGGGGCGGGGCGGCGCATGAGTCGGAATGCGGCGAAGCGGCGCTTCACGGTGCGTGACCTGGAGGACCAGACGCGCGGTGTGGAGTGCCGGAAGGACACGGGAATCCTGGACGAGATTCCCGCCGCGTACAAGAACATTGATCAGGTGATGGCGCAGCAGCGCGATCTCGTTGAGGTCGTGGCGAAGCTGAAGCAGTTCATCTGTGTGAAGGGTTGATGCGCGAGGGCCCCGGGTGGAACCGGGGCCCTCATGCAGTTGGTCGGGTGCAACCCTCATGTCGACTCGCCGCCTGGATCCGCCCAAGCGCACGTAGCAGCGATGTTGTACGGCGTCAGCTTCTGGAACTTGCGCAGCAGATCGATGTCCCGCGCTGATCTCGACGGTCAACCGCCCTCGCTGTCGGGGCTGTTGGGTTGTGGCGCGAGCCTGGATCGTCAGTTCAGCGGCCGTTCGGGTGATCGATGGGGTTCACCCCTGTGGGTTACTTCGGCGCGTGCGTCACCGCGTAGATCATCACGAACGCCACGATGTGGATGCCGAAGAGGAAGTAGCCGAGCCACCACCACATCTGGCGTTCGTTGTGCGGGTCCTTGCGGTCCTTGTCCGTCACTACAGCTCCCTGTGGACCTTCGTGTTGGACGCCTGGGCGCGGGGGCGGACGACCAGGAGGTCGATGTTGACGTGGCTGGGGCGGGTGACCGTCCAGGTGATGGTGTCGGCGACGTCGTCGGCCGTGAGGGGCTCGGCGACGCCCTCGTAGACCTTCTGTGCCTTGTCCGTGTCGCCGGCGAAGCGGGTCAGGGCGAACTCGTCGGTCTTCACCATGCCGGGCGCGATCTCGATGACGCGGACCGGGCGGCCGACGATCTCCAGGCGGAGCGTCTCGGCGAGGACGTGGGCGCCGTGCTTGGCGGCGACGTAGCCGGCGCCGCCCTCGTAGGTGCCGTGGCCGGCCGTGGAGGAGACCACGACCACCGTGCCGTCGCCGCTCGCCTCCAGCTTGGGCAGCAGGGCCTGGGTGAGGTTCAGGGTGCCGATGACGTTCGTCTCGTACATCGTGCGCCAGTCGGCCGGGTCGCCGGTGGCGACGGGGTCGGCGCCCAGGGCGCCGCCCGCGTTGTTGACGAGGACCCCGATCGTCTTGAAGGCCGTGGCGAACTCGTCGACCGCGGCGCGGTCCGTGACGTCCAGCTGGTAGGCCGCCGCCGAGTGGCCGGCCGCGTTGATCTCCTCCGCCAGCTCCTCGATGCGGTCCTTGCGGCGGGCGGTGAGGACGACCCGGTAGCCGGCCGCGGCGAGCCGCCGTGCCGTGGCGGCGCCGATTCCGCTGCTCGCACCGGTGACGACGGCGATGCGGGAGGCGGCGGACGGTGCGGCGGTGGGCATGGCTGCTCCTCGTGCGGGTCGGGTCCAGAGCGTCGAGCCAGTCGAGAGACTGTCCGGCCAGGATAGGCGGGCGGCCGGTCCGGGGCGGCGGTGGGAGAATGAGGTGGGTGGTCCTCCACCACGGGAGGTGGATCATGGGACAGGCGCGTGAGGTCATGGACAGGCTCACCGCGGCGATCACCACGGCGGACCCCAAGGCCATCGCCGAGCTCTACGCCCAGGACGCGGTCGCCGTCACCCCCGACGGCGGTGAGCTGCACGGGCGGGAGGACATCGTCGGGTACTGGCGTCAGATGACGGAAGCGATTCCGGACGGTTCGTACGAGTCGGTGCACTCCTACGAGGTCGGCGACACGGCCATCGACGAGGGGATCTTCCGGGGCCGCAACACGGGGCCGATCCAGTTGCCCACCGGGGAGACGCTGGCGCCGACGCAGAAGGAGATCAGCATCCGCGGGGTGGACTTCGCCACCGTGGACGACAGCGGGCACATCGTCGACTACCGGCTCTACTTCGACGAGATGGAGTTCCTGGGGCAGTTGGGGCTGCTGCCGCCGACCTGAGCCGTCCCGGCGGTGCCCTTCAGTCTCCTCGCGGCGCGTACATGATCACCGCCATGCCCGCGAGGCAGATCAGTGCGCCCGTGACGTCCCAGCGGTCCGGGCGGTAGCCGTCCGCGACCATGCCCCAGGCCAGCGAACCGGCGACGAAGACACCGCCGTACGCGGCGAGGATGCGGCCGAACTCGGCGTCGGGCTGGAGCGTGGCGACGAACCCGTAGGCGCCGAGGGCCATGACGCCCGCGCCGATCCAGAGCCAGCCGCGGTGTTCGCGTACGCCCTGCCAGACCAGCCAGGCGCCGCCGATCTCGAAGAGGGCGGCGACGGCGAACAGGGCGGCCGAGCGGAGGATGAGCATGGCCGTCAGCTTCGCATGCCCTCGTCCGGGTCCCCGCGTCACCTGTTGGACGGCGCCTGCGGCTCGCTCCGCGTGGGATACATCCCTGGACGATCACGGTGGTGGAGTGAGGAGTGGCGTGATGCGGCGGATGCGGGTTGCTGCGGTGTGCGGGGCCGCCGTGGTGGCGGTGGTGGGCGGGGTGGCTCCGGCGGCGGGGGCGGCCGGCCGTCGCGGTGGTCCCGGGGCGGATCTGACCTATCACGGTTCCGCTGTCCTGACCGGCGACCGGGTCGACGTGCGGTTCACGCCGCGCCGGTACGGGCCGGGCGCCGTGCCCGACGCGGCCGCGATGGTCCGGCTGCGCTGGTCGGAGCCGCTGGCCGAGCGGCAGGAGCTGCCGGAGGGGTGTGCGCGGGCGGGGGAGCGGGTCGTGTGGTGCGGGGTCGGGGCGCTGGACGCGGGCGGGGTGGGGGAGCCGGTCGCTCTGCGGGTACGGCTGCGGGACGCGCCCTCGGAGGTGCTGGTGGAGTTCGACACCGTGTGGAGCGGTGGGCCGGTGGACGGCACGCGGCGCAGCGGTGGGCAGCGGGTGCTGCTGTTGGACACGGGGGACGAGTACCACTTCTGACACCCTGACCCCCGCTCTCCGTCAGCTGTCGGGGCCCTCGGTGTCGTAGCGCTCGCGGGCCTCGTGGACCTCGTCGAAGTGGGTCTCCGCCCAGTCCTTCACGGCGGTCAGCAGCAGGGCGAGGTTCTGGCCGAGCGGGGTGAGCGCGTAGTCGACGCGGACCGGGACGGACGGGGTGACGGTGCGGGTGAGCAGGCCGTCGCGTTCCAGGGAGCGCAGGGTCTGGGTCAGCATCTTGGGGCTGACGCCGGCGATCTTGCGGCCGAGGTCGCTGTAGCGCATGGGGCCGGGGGCGAGGGCGGAGACGACGAGGCTGACCCACTTGTCGCTGATGCGGTCCAGGAGCTGGTTGGTGGGGCAGCTCTTGAGGAACGCGTCGTACTCGATACGGGCCTGCTCGCGGCGCTGCGCGGCCGTCATGGTCGCCATGGCTCACCTCCGGGGTAGGTACGCACTCCCAGGTAACTACTTACTCCTGGATAGTAACTCTTCCTAGGGTTGTCGGAAGTGAACGGGAGAACGTCCCGGAGACTGACAACCAAGGAGATGGCCGTGCGTGCTGTTGTGGTGGATTCGTTCGGTGGGCCGGAGAACGTGGCGGTCGTGGAGGCCGGGACCCCGGAGCCCGGGGCCCGTCAGGTGCGGATCAAGGTCGAGGCGGCCGCGCTGAACCCCGTGGACGCGGAGGTGCGGGCCGGGGTCTTCGGGGGTGCGGGCAAGCGGATCGGGCTGGGCTGGGACGTGGCCGGGACCGTGGACGCGGTGGGGGTGGCCGGTGCCTGGAGCGTCGGGGACCAGGTGGTCGCCCTGGACTACGGCCTGGTCAAGCCGCTCGGCACGCACGCCGAGTACGTGGTCGTCCCGACGGACGCCGTCGCGAAGGCGCCGACCACGGTGGACGCCGTGCACGCGGCGACGCTGCCGCTGAACGCGCTGACCGCCGCACAGGCCCTGGATCTGCTGGAGGTGACGCCGGAGCAGTCGCTGCTGGTGACGGGGGCGGCCGGGGCGGTCGGGGCGTACGCCGTTCAGCTCGCCGCGCTCCGGGGGATCGCGGTGACCGGGCTGGCGCGGGAGGGGGACGAGAAGTTCGTACGGTCCCTGGGGGCCGGGTCCTTCACGAGCGGTGCCGTCGCCGAGCGGAGCTTCGACCGCGTGCTGGACGCCGCCGTCCTCGGCGAGCCCGCGCTCGCGTGGGTGCGGGACGGGGGCCGGTACGTCGGTGTCATTCCGCAGGCCCAGCCCGCGTCCGTGCGGGGCGTGTGGACCGGGGCGGTCGAGGTGAGCGCCGACGGGGCACGGCTCGCGGAGCTGGTGCGGCTGGTGGACGACGGGGTGCTGACGACCCGGGTGGCCGAGACGTTCCCGCTGGACGAGGCCGCGAAGGCGCATGCGCGGCTGGACGAGGGCGGGGTGCGGGGCCGGCTGGTGCTGGTGCCCTAGGGCCGGCCGGCTAGGCCTGGCCCTGGCCTTGGCCCGCGGAACCCCCGGCCGCTGCCTCCGCCGCGTACGCCGTCGGCGGCACTCCCACCGTCGCCGTGAAGTCCCGTACCAGATGGGCCTGGTCGGCGTAGCCGAGCTCGGCGGCGAGGGTGGCCCAGTCGACGTCCGTGCGGGTGCCGGCGTGTTCCAGGGCCTCGTGGATGCGGTAGCGGAGGATGCACCACTTGGGGCTGACGCCGACGTAGGTCGAGAAGAGCCGTTGCAGCGCCCGCACCGACAGGCCCCGCGCCTGGGCGAAGTCGCCGACGCGGCGGACCGTGCGGTCGGTGCGGATGTGTCGGACGAGGGCGGTGGCGAGGTCGGCCTGCGGGTCCGGGGTGTGGGGGAGGGCGAGGAGGAAGGCGTCAAGGGCGGCCACGCGGGTGTGGTCGTCGGTGAGGGAGACGATCGCGCGGGCGGTGTCGGCCGTGGCCGCGGGGAACACCTCCTCGGCGGGCAGGGCGCGCCCCGTCCACCGGGAGACCGGCGCCTCGGGGGCGTACGGCCTGAATCCGCCGGGCCGGAACTTCGCTCCGCAGACCCGCCCGCGTCCGGTCAGCTTCCGGGTGTAGAGGCCGAGCGCGACGCCGTTGACCTCGGCGTACGGCTCGCCTTCGGTCTCGTCCCACTGGAAGGAGAGGTTGACGGCCGGGTGCGGGACGATGTGGGAGGCGTAGGGGGCGGGCAGGTCCCAGTCGATCAGCCAGTACCACTCGACGTACCGGCGCAGCGGCTCGGCGGGTTCGTGCCGACGGAACCGCACGCGGTTCAGCAGCCCCGACGGGTCGACGATCCCGCGGGTGTCCTGACGGGGTGCCTCCATGGCCGGATCGTACGTCGCGTTTCTTCAAGAGGGGCAGGCCTCGGCGTCCCTACGGTCGGGGTATGGACACCAAGAGCGCGAAGGCGAACGAGAGCGAGTGCGAGTACGGCATCGGTGAGCTGCTGGGCGTGGCGCGGGAGAGGGCCGTGCCGGTGGTGCGGGCCCTGCCCGACGAAGCGCTCGCCGCTCCCACACCGTGTGCCGAGTACGACGTGAAGGACCTGGTCAACCACCTGTTCCAGGTGGTCGTGCAGTTCCAGAGGCTGGCCGCGAAGGAGGCGTCCGACTTCACCGGGACGCCCGATTGCGTCGGCGCGGGGGCGGACTGGCGCGAGCGGCTCTTGGACGAGATCGACAAGCTCGTGGCGGCCTGGTCAGCGCCCGGCGCGGAGGAGGGCGTCACCGGCGCCATGAACATGCCCGCGCGGCTCGTCGGTTCGATGGCGCTGCTCGATCTGACCGTGCACGTGTGGGATCTGGCGCGGGCCACGGGCCGGGAGCACCAGTTGGAGGAGGCGGCGACGGCCGTCGTGGAGCAGCTGGCCCGCGCGGTCGACGAGCTGGCGCCCACGGCCCGGAAGATGGGCGTGTTCGCGGACCCGGTGCCGGTGGCGGAGGGCGCGTCGGGGTTCGAGCGGCTGCTGGCGCGGACCGGGCGGGACCCGCACTGGAAGGGGCGAGCAGGGGCGGAATAGTCATGGGGCGCTCACCGTTCACGGGTTATAGTTGAACGGTCAACAACCTGGAGGGTGAGCGACCATGCAGTTCGGGATCTTCAGCGTCGGCGATGTCACGCCGGATCCGACGACCGGCCGTACGCCGACCGAGCGCGAGCGAATCAAGGCCATGGTCGCCATCGCGCTGAAGGCCGAGGAGGTCGGCCTCGACGTCTTCGCGACCGGAGAGCACCACAACCCGCCGTTCGTGCCGTCCTCGCCGACGACGATGCTCGGCTACATCGCGGCCCGGACGAAGAAGCTGATCCTCTCCACCTCCACCACGCTGATCACCACGAACGACCCGGTGAAGATCGCCGAGGACTTCGCGATGCTCCAGCACCTGGCCGACGGCCGGGTCGACCTGATGATGGGGCGCGGCAACACCGGCCCGGTCTACCCGTGGTTCGGGCAGGACATCCGGGAGGGCATCAATCTCGCCGTCGAGAACTACGCCCTGCTGCACCGGCTCTGGCGCGAGGACGTGGTGAACTGGGAGGGGAAGTTCCGCACGCCCCTGCAAGGGTTCACGTCCACGCCCCGCCCGCTGGACGGCGTACCGCCGTTCGTCTGGCACGGGTCGATCCGCTCGCCGGAGATCGCCGAGCAGGCGGCCTACTACGGCGACGGGTTCTTCCACAACAACATCTTCTGGCCGGCCGACCACACCAAGCGGATGGTCGAGCTGTACCGGACCCGGTACGCCCACTACGGGCACGGCACGCCCGAGCAGGCGATCGTCGGGCTGGGCGGGCAGGTGTTCATGCGGAGGAACTCCCAGGACGCCGTGCGGGAGTTCCGGCCGTACTTCGACGTCGCCCCGGTGTACGGGCACGGGCCCTCGCTGGAGGAGTTCACCGAGCAGACCCCGCTGACCGTCGGCTCCCCGCAGCAGGTCATCGAGAAGACGCTGGCCTTCCGCGAGTACGCCGGTGACTACCAGCGCCAGCTGTTCCTGATGGACCACGCCGGACTGCCGCTGAAGACCGTCCTGGAGCAGCTCGACCTGCTCGGCGAGGAGGTCGTACCCGTGCTGCGCAAGGAGTTCGCGGCGCGCCGCCCGGCGGTGGTTCCGGACGCGCCGACCCACCAGTCCCTGCTCGCCGACGCCCAGAAGGAGGTCGTCGCATGAAGCTCGTCGTCGTGTCCGCGGGGCTGAGCGTCCCGTCCTCCACCCGGCTGCTGGGCGACCGGCTCGCGGCCGCTGTCGGCCGGGAGGCCGCGGTGGAGGCGGAGGTCGTCGAGCTGCGCGACCTCGCCGTGGAGATCGCGCACAACTTCACCAACGGGTTCCCGGGGCGCAGGCTGGCCGCCGCCATCGACGCCGTCACCTCGGCGGACGGGCTGATCGTCGTCACACCCGTCTTCTCCGCCTCCTACAGCGGGCTGTTCAAGTCGTTCTTCGACGTGATCGAGAAGGACGCGCTGGCCGGCCTGCCGGTGCTGATCGCCGCGACCGGCGGCACGGCCCGGCACTCCCTGGTCCTGGAGCACGCCCTGCGTCCGCTCTTCGCCCACCTGCGGGCCGTGGTCGTACCGACCGGCGTGTACGCCGCCTCGGAGGACTGGGGCGCGCCGGGCCTTGACGGGCGGATCGAGCGGGCTGCGGGGGAGCTGGCCGGGTTGATGCAGGGGTTGTCGGGAGCCAGGGCGGCCGCCGCGGACGACCTGACGGTGGTGCCCTTCGCCGAGCAGCTGGCGGCCATTTCCAGCCCGTCCGGCGCTTGAGGACGAGGCCGTTCAGGCCGAAAGGGCGTCTGGGGGCGGAGCCCCCAGGGGCGGCCGTGTGAGGGTGAGATCCCAGTAAGAAGGGTGATCGTAAGCTCCCTCACACGGCCGAACCGCCGGAGGCCTTGGCAGACTGAACCCGTGCCCCAGACTGTTCTCCTCGCCGAAGACGACCGCGCCATCCGCCACGCCCTGGAGCGCGCGCTGACCCTGGAGGGCTACCAGGTCACCGCGGTCGCCGACGGGGTCGAGGCGCTGGCGCAGGCCCATCGCACGCCGCCGGACGTGCTCGTGCTGGACGTGATGATGCCCGGCATCGACGGTCTCCAGGTCTGCCGGGTGCTGCGCGCCGAGGGCGACCGCACCCCGATCCTGATGCTCACGGCGCTCGTGGAGACCCAGGACCGCATCGCCGGCCTGGACGCGGGCGCCGACGACTACGTGGTGAAGCCCTTCGACGTCGAGGAGGTCTTCGCCCGGCTGCGCGCCCTGCTGCGCCGCACCAGCGAGTCGAACGGCCCCGCCCCCGTCGACGTAGCGAAGCCGACCGCCGCCCCCGAGCCGTCCGGCCGGCTGGTCGAGGCGGCCGGGCTGCGGATGGACCCGCAGGCGCGCCGGGTGTGGCGGGGCGGGCGGGAGCTGGAGCTGACGCGGACCGAGTTCGAGCTGCTGGAGCTGCTGGTCCGCAACGCCGGCATCGTCCTCGACCACGCCACCATCTACGACCGCATCTGGGGCTACGACTTCGGCCCCGGCTCCAAGAACCTCGCCGTCTACGTCGGCTACCTGCGCCGCAAGCTGGACGAGCCCGGTGCCCCGCAGCTGATCCACACGGTGCGCGGGGTGGGTTACGTGCTGCGGGAGGACTGAGTGGGCGCGGCCCGGCGTCGGCTCGGGCGGCTGCTGACGGGGCGCCGCAGATCGGGGCTCGGCACCACCTTCGCCGTGTCCTTCGCGACCGTGACCGCCGTGGTCACGGTGCTGGTCGGGCTGCTGTCCTACACCGCCGCCGCCCGGCTGGTGCGGGTGGACCAGGAGTCCGTGTTCGAGGAGGTCGTGCAGGACCTGCGGGGCGAGGTACGGCAGCGGCCGATGACCCCGCAGGACTTCTCCTCCTCCGCGCCGGGCCACGATCTCGTACGGCCCGCCCGTACCGACGTCCAGGTGCTGGGCCCGGACGGCGCCGTCGTCGACCCGGGCCGGCCGGGGCTGCCGGTCACCTCCGCCGACCGGCGGATCGCGGCCGACGGGACGGCCGGGCGGATGGTCCAGCACAAGGACGTCGGCGTCGACAGCGACGTCTACCGCATCGCGACCGTCGCGCTCGGCGGCGGACGGGGCGCGGTGCAGGTGGCCCAGGAGTTCAGTGACACCGAGGACCTGCTGCGGGCCCTCCAACAGCGGACACTGCTGCTGATGGCGGCGGTCGTCACCCTCGCCGGGCTCTTCGGCTGGTGGCTGGCCCGGCGCATCACCCGCCGCCTGGTCGTCCTCACCTCCGCCGCCGAGGACGTCGCCCGCACCCGCCGCCTCGGCATCCAGGTGCCGGTCACCGGGTACGACGAGGTCGGCCGCCTCGGCCGCGCCTTCGACCGCATGCTGGGCCGGCTCGCCCAGTCGGAGGAGGACCAGCGGCGGCTGGTGCAGGACGCCGGCCACGAACTGCGTACGCCGCTCACCTCCCTGCGGACGAACATCTCCCTCCTGCGCCGCATCGACGAACTGCCGCCCGCGACCCGCGAGGAGCTGGTCGCCGACCTCGGTCAGGAGGCCCGTGAACTCACCGACCTCGTCAACGAGTTGGTCGACCTGGCGGCCGGGCAGTCCGACACCGAGCCGGCCCAGCGGGTGGACCTCGCCGAGATCGCCGAGGACGTCGCGGGCCTCGCGCGACGGCGCACCGGACGGCGGATCGTGGTCCGCGCGAGCGGCGACACCACGACGCAGGGCCGGCCCGCCATGCTCCAGCGCGCGGTGACCAACCTCGTCGAGAACGCCGCGAAGTTCGACCGCGACGGCATCGCCCCCATCGAGATCAACGTCGCCGGCCCGGCCCGTCCCGGAACCGTGCGCGTCGAGGTCCTCGACCGAGGGCCGGGCATCGCCGAGGACGACCTCATCCGCGTCTTCGACCGCTTCTACCGCGCCGCCGACGCCCGGTCGCTGCCCGGGTCGGGGCTGGGGCTGTCCATCGTGCGGGAGGTGGCGCTGTCGCACGGCGGGGCGCCGTTCGCCTTCCGACGGGAGGGCGGCGGGACGGCGATCGGGTTCACGGTCGGGGGCTAGGGGGGTGTGCCGTGGAAGCCCCGCACAGCATCTCCTGGGCCTGAACCGTTCCGGCCGAGCGGCTTCGTCCTCGGTTCTCCCTGGGTATGGGCGACTCTGTTCAGGTGCCGCGCGGCGGCTCGGGCGAGGGGAGGGACGTCGGCGTGTTGAGTGACGTGGAGGGTGCCGTCCTGGCGGAGATCGACGAGGCCGGGATCGGGCGGACGTTGCTGGAGTTGATCTCGGTGCCGAGTGTGACCGGGAGTGCCGCCGAGTCGGAGCTTCAGCATCTTTTGGCGGGGCGGCTGGAGCGGCTCGGGCTGGACGTCGATCTGTGGTCCATGGACCTGGACGCGCTGCGCGCCGAGCCCGACTTCCCCGGCGCGGAGGCCGAGCGCGAGGAGGCGTGGGGTCTTGTCGGGGTGACGGAGGACGGCGGCGACGGGCCCACCTTCGTTCTGCAGGGCCATGTCGACGTCGTACCGCCCGGGGATCCCGACGCGTGGGCCGGCGATCCGTTCGTGCCCCGCGTGACCGGTGATGTCGTGCACGGCCGGGGCGCCTGCGACATGAAGGCCGGGCTGGTGGCCCACCTCGCAGCGCTCGGGGCGATCCGGGCCGCCGGGGTGCGGCTGCGCGGGCGGGTCGGTGTGCACTTCGTCGTGGGGGAGGAGGACGGCGGCCTCGGCGCCTTCGGCACGCTGCGGCGCGGGCACCGCGGAGACGTCTGCGTCATCGCCGAGCCGACGGCGGGCGCCCTCGTCACCGCCAACGCCGGCGCGCTGACCTTCCGGATCACCGTGCCCGGCAAGGCGGCGCACGGCAGCGCACGCGACCAGGGCGTGAGCGCGATCGACGCGTATCTGCCGCTGCACCGGGCGCTGGCCCGGCTGGAGGCCGAGCGGAACGGGGACGTCCATCCCCTGATGGCCGAGCACCCGATCCCGTACGCCCTGTCCGTGGGGACCGTGCGGGCCGGGGACTGGGCGAGCAGCGTGCCCGATGTGCTGGTCGCGGAGGGGCGGTTGGGGGTGCGGCTCGGTGAGGACCCGGCCGAGGCGCGGGCCGCCTTCGAGCGGTGCGTCGCCGAGGCGTGCGACGGTGACCCCTGGCTGCGGGCGCATCCGGCGAGCGTGACCTGGCCGGGCGGGCGGTTCGCCAGCGGGCGGCTGCCGCAGGGGCATCCGTTGCCGGAGGTGATCCGGGGCGCCCATGCCGACGCCGGGGGCGTGGCGGGGCTGCGGGAGTGCGGGGCGCCGTACGGGAGCGATCTGCGGCTGTACGCGGCGGAGGGGATCCCGACGTTGCAGTTCGGGCCGGGGGACATCCGGGTGGCGCACAGCGAGCGGGAGCGGGTGGCCCTCGCCGAAGTGGTGGAGGCGGCACGGACGCTGGCGGTCACCGTGCTGCGGACGGTCGGCACGAAATGAGGCCCCGGGAGGGCGCCGGGCGCGGATGAGGGCCCTGTGTCCGTCCGTATGAAGTCCCGTGAAAACGGTCACTGTTGGGCCACCGTTCCGTACACTCCGTGACTGTGTTGACGCTACGGGCCGGGCACGAGGTCGCCGGCCGCTACCTCCTCAGGGAACCCATCGGCAGAGGCGGGATGGGCGTCGTGTGGCAGGCCTGGGACGAGACGCTGAAGCGGATCGTCGCGGTCAAGTGCGCGCGCCCGGACGACGGGCCGGCCGCCGGGAGACTCCGGAAGGAGGCGCAGTACGCCGCCCGGCTGCACCACCCGAACATCGTGCCGGTGTTCGACTTCGTGGCGGAGCCGGACGACGGCACTGGCGGCGAGGCCACCTGCTGGATCGTCATGGAGTACGTCCCCTCCCGCAGCCTCGCCCAGCTCGCCGACGACAACGGCGGCACCCTCCCGCCGGAGGACGCCGGGTCCGTCGGCTGCCAGATCGCGGCCGCCCTCGCGAAGTCCCACGCCCTGGGCGTCGTGCACGGCGATGTCACCCCGGAGAACATCCTGGTCACCGAGGACGGCGTCGCCCGGCTCACGGACTTCGGCATCGCCCGGGCCCTGTGGAGCGACGTCACCCAGACGCACACGACGAGCGGCGTGGTCCGCGGCAAGCCCAAGTACCTCGCGCCCGAGCTGGCCAAGGGCCGGCCCGCCGACGAGAAGGCCGACGTGTTCTCCCTCGGCGCCAGCCTGTTCGCGTCGGTCGAGGGACACTCGCCGTACGGCCGGGTCGACCACCCGATGGCCTACGTCGCCCGCGCCATCCAGGGCCACCTCGAACCCGCCGAGCGGGCCGGCCGGCTCGCCGCCCCGCTGACCGCGCTGCTGGAGCTGGATGCCCGGCGCCGCCCCGACGCCGCCGAGGCACACCGCCTGCTGACGCGGGCCGCGCCGCCGCCCCCCGAGATCCAGGGCAAGCTGCGCGACCAGGACACCCGCGGCCACACCCTGCCGCTTGCCTCACTCACCCTGCGGCTCCCGCGTGCCGTGCGGCGTCGGCGGCGCCCCCTGGCGATCGGGGCGGCGGCGCTCACCGCGGCAGCCGCCCTGGTCACGGCCGGGGCCGTCGCCCTGACGTCGGCCGGTGACGACAAAGGCCCGGAGCCCGACGCGAAGCCCACGGCCACGCTGCACGCCGGCTCCCTCGGCGACGTCCGCACGGCCGACCCCTGCGAACTCCTCGACGCCACCGCGCTCGGCCGCTTCGGCGACACCGAACTCGACCCGGACTACGGCGAGCTGGACCGCTGTGACGTGCTGGTGCTGAGCGACGGGGGCGACGAACTCGCGGGCGTCGAGATCAACTTCTCCAGCGAGGCCAGGGAGTTCGGCGGCAGCGTGGCCGTCCGGCGGGCCGGCAACGTCGAGGTCGCGAGCATGACGCGCGACGGCGACGACTGCGAGCGCTACATCGCGACCGCCGATCGCCGGGGCATCGTGGTCATCGGGTCGAGAAGGGACGCCGGCGCGCCCGACCCCTGTGCCCTCGCCGACGCCGCCACCGACCACGCGGTCACGGTGCTGGACCGGGGCCCGGTGCCCCGGCGCTCACCGTCCTGGCCCGCCACCTCCCTCGCCCGACTCGACGCCTGCGAGCTGCTCGACGGCACCGCGCTCGCCCGGATGCCGGACCTGCGGAGTCGCCCGTCGGACCACGGCTTCGCCGACTGGGCCTGCGACTGGTCGAGCCCGGACGCCGACAAGGCCTTCGTCCAGCTGACGTTCACCCGCGACAACCAGCTGGAGGACAACGGCCGGCCGACGTCGATCGCCGGGACGAGAAGCTACGTCGCGCCGGAGGAGGAGGGCGACCGCAGCTGCGTGGTCCACGCACCGCACCGCACGTACACCAACTCCGTCGGAGACCCGACCGTCGAGCTGTTCCGGCTGACCGTGCGGGGCGAGCAGCCGACCGGGAAGGCGTGCGCCCTGGCCGAGGAGCTGTCGGCCACCGCGCTGAAGAGCATCGCGAAGCGCCTGCCGGAGGACACATGATCGCAGGCCACCGCGCCCAACGGCCCCCGACCACGCCATCGGCCCGACCCTCGGCTCGACCGGCGCGCACGTCGGCGGGAACGAGGTGAGCCCGCGGATCCGCTACGAGGTCGGCATCGACGACGCGTCCCGTCCGGGGTTCGCGGGCCCGGTGCCGGGCGGCGCGTCCTGACGCACCGAGCCGCCAGCGGCTCATCGGCTCATCGGCTCGACCGCCGGGTGCCCCGCTGACCGCTGGACGACCCGGCGCCGTCGTTAAGGTGGAGCCAAGCGGACAGTAGTCCGGTACCGGGGACGGAAGGCGGGCGGCCGGTGGAGTCGAGGAGCGGTACGCCGCAGCGGTCGGACGCGCAGCGCAATCGTGAGCGCATTCTTCACGTCGCCCTGGCGGAGCTGTCGCGCTCGCCGGACGCCCCGCTGAGTGTGATCGCCAAGAAGGCGGGGGTCGGGCAGGGCACGTTCTACCGGAACTTCCCCAACCGCGAGGCGCTCGTCCTGGAGGTGCACCGCCACGAGGTGCGGCAACTCACCGACAGTGCGGCCGAGTTGGTGAAGTCACGGGAGCCCGATCAGGCCCTGCGCGAGTGGATGGACGGCCTCGCCCACTTCGCGCTGGCCAAGTCGGGCCTGGCCGACGCCCTGCGGCAGGCCACGACTGCGACGGGTGGCCCGGAGCGGCCGGGCTACTCCCTGGTGGTCGCCGCGATCGACCTCCTGCTCGACGCCAACCACGAGGCGGGCACCATCCGGCCCGGCGTGACCGCCGACGACTTCATCCTCGCCATCGCCGGCATCTGGCAGATCGACCCCGAGAAGGACTGGCGCGATCAGGCGACCCGGCTGCTGGACATCGTCATGGACGGATTGCGGGCGGGAGCCCCCGGACGGGCCTGAGGGCGCCGTCGGCGGTACCGGCCCCTTGCTAAGCGGACAGCTGTCCGTTACGTTTCTCGGCGTAGCGGACAGCTGTCCGCTTAAGTTGCTCGCGCTTCGGAAGAGGTACCCGCCATGAAGCTGCTCGTCCTCGGTGCCACCGGGCCCACCGGTCGCCATCTCGTCGACCTGGCCGTGCGCTCCGGCGATTCCGTCACTGCCCTCGTGCGCAACCCGGCAGGCCTGGGCGACCTGGCCGACAAGGTCACGCCGGTCGCGGGCGACGCCACGTCGCGCCGTGACGTCGCCGCCGCTCTCGCCGGGCACGACGCGATCGTCTCCGCCCTCGGCAGGGGCAACTCGGTACGCGCGGACGGCCTGTTCACCCGCGCCGCGGCGGCCGTGACGGAGGCGGCGGCGGAGGCCGGCGTAGCCCGTCTGGTCTGGCTGTCGTCGTTCGGCGTCGGTCACACCTTCGACTGGTCGAGCGCGCCGCAGAAGCTGATCTACAGCACGCTGCTGCGCTCGCTCTACGCCGACAAGGCCCTGGCGGACGACAGCATCCGCTCCAGCGGGCTGGACTGGACCGTCGTCCTCCCGACCAAGCTGACGCACGGCCCGGCCAAGGGTGCGTTCCTCGCGGACGACAGGCTGCCGATGAAGGGCAACCCCTCGATCAGCAGGGCGGACGTCGCCGCCTTCATGCTCCGGGCGGCGCACGGCGACGAGTGGATCCGCCGCAGCCCGGTGATCACCGACTGACGGCCCCCGACGATCAGGCCTTTGTCCTGCCCTTGACCGCTTGTTCAGCCCTTGACCGCCTGTTCGGCCCCTGACTGCCTGTTCAGTCCCTGACCGCCTGTTCAGTCCTTGATCGTCGTGAGGATGAGCGCCCGCAACTGCTCGGCGGTCCGGTCCAGGGGCTCGACGCTGCGCTTCGCGCGGCACAGCGCCACCGTCCCCTCGACGGCCGCCACGATGAGCGTCGCGACCTGCGCGGCCTGCCCGGGCTCGGCGCCGTGCTCGCGCAGGGAGGCGGCCAGCAGGCCCTCCCACTCCTCGAACACCTCGGCGGCGGCCAGCAGGGCGGCGGGCGGCACGTCGGCCGGGGGCTCCTCGATGGAGACGGCGAGCACCGGACAGCCCGCCCGGAAGTCGGTGCCGACGACGATCCCGCGCCACAGGCCGAGGAACGCGCGCAGCCCGGCGACCGGCCCCGCCTCCAGTTCCTTGCGCAGACTCCCGGCGACCCAGGCGCCCGTGTGGCGGACGGCCTCGGTCGCCAACTGCTGCTTGCCGTCAGGGAAGTAGTGGTACGTCGAGCCGAGCCGCGCCCGTGCGTGCTTGGCCGTCTCGCGGATGCTCGTCGCGTTCAGGCCGCGCCGGCTGATCATGTCGGCCGCACCGGCCACGATCCGCTCCCGGGTCGTCGGGCTGGGCTTGCTCACGTACGCGGTCCCTTCTGGACCCACTGGCTATAACGACCGCCATAGTCCAGCGCGGCCGCCGTCTATAACGACTGCCATAACGATCGAGACGACGGCCTGGTCGGCCACTGCACCCTCGGTATCGCCCATGAGGGCCCGCCCGGCTACGGCCACGGCGGCATGAGCGCCATGCTCCTGGACGAGCTCATGGGCCGGGCCTGCGCGGCGGCCGGAACGGCCGGGCTGACCGTCTCGCTCCGGATGAGCTACCACGGACCGGTCCCGCTGGAGACACCGCTGCGGATCCTCGCCCGCGTCACCGACGTCCCCGGTCCGGACGCCCACAAGGTCCAGGTGACCGGGTCGATCGCCACCGAGGCCGACCCGGACACGCACCTCGTCACGGCCGACGGCGTCTTCGTCGTCCCGGACGCGCGCCGCGTCCGCGCCCTGTTCCCGGGGCAGGTGCCCGCCTCTCAGACGAGGTTGCGTTCCAGCGCGGTCAGGTAGCTGGCCATGAAGTGGTCGCGGATGCCGTCGCCGGCCGGGGCGAAGACGTCCGCGGTCAGGCCACGTCCGCGGTCGGCCAGGCCGCCCAGGAGGGACATGGACTCCCGGACCCTTCCGCCGGAGTCGATGTGGCGCAAAACGTCCACGTGGTGGAAGACGGGCTCGGGCGGCAGCTGCGGGACGATGTCGTTGTTGTTGACGAAGCGGTACAGGCGGTCCTTGAACGCCTTGTTGCAGGACGCCGCCAGCAGCCGGTCGCAGGTGCGGGGCTGGCCGTATGTGTAGACGCCGTCCGCGAGGAGTTCGGGGTCCTCCAGGTAGAGGCGGCAGCCGGCGAGCATGGCCAGGGCGCCGCCCAGGCTGTGGCCGGTGAACCAGAGGGTCTGGCCGTTGTCGTGGAACTCGGCGAGCGTGTCCTTGACCTTGGGGAACACGGAGTCGAGGGCCTCGGCGAAGCCGTAGTGGACGTGGCCGGTGCCCGCCGGACCGGGACAGGGCGGTGTCGTGGCGTCGGTGAGCCAGTCACGGATGTTGACGGGCTCGGTGCCGCGGAACGCGGTGATGATCATGTGCTCGTTGGCGGCCGTGTACGCCTGCGTGTCCTGCAACGGGAACGGCGGCGTGAACGTGCTCCGGTGGTGCCGGACCCGGTCGAAGCCCCACTCCCGCAACAGCCGCTCGATGGTGGCCTCGTCCTTGTAGGCCAGGTCGGAGGCGCGGGCGAGCCAGTAGGCGTGGGCGAGGCTGTAGCCGGTCGCACGGTGGTCGAGCGGGGGGACGGGCACGGTGGTGCCTCCTGAGAGGTCGCGGCGGGGTGGCGCCGAGCGGCGCGGGATCGCCTTCTACCTATCCGGGGCTCCGTGGACGGACGCGGCCCGACAGCCGATCTTCACTCGAAGGATCCAGCCCCTGCTTCCGGAAGCTCGGCCGCCTCCCTGATCGGGGCGGGAGCCGGGAGCCCCGCCCCGACGCCGAGCGGGGGTCCGTCACACCGTCAGCCACACCGCCTGGTCCGGCGCCAGCCTGCCGCCCTCGACGGGACCGCTCGCGAGCAGGACCGACGTGTGCTCGGGCAGCGGGTACGGCTCCGCCGAGAGGTTGACCACGCAGACGAAGCCCGGGTCGCGGCCGAACGCGAGGACGCCTTCCGGGGCGTCCAGCCAGGTCAGGCCGCCGTCACCGAGTGCGGGGTGCTCGCGGCGCAGGCGCAGCGCCGTCCGGTAGAGCTCCAGCATCGAGCTCTCGTCGCCGGTCTGGGCGGCCACGGTGCGCGGAGCCCAGTCGGCCGGCTGCGGCAGCCAGGGCGCGGCGTCGGCACCGTCGGGGCTGAAGCCGTACGGGGTGCTGGTGCCGGACCAGGGGATCGGGACCCGGCAGCCGTCGCGGCCGCGGTCGGTGTGCCCGGAGCGTTCCCAGACCGGGTCCTGGAGCACGGCCTCGGGGAGGTCCTCGACCTCGGGCAGGCCGAGTTCCTCGCCCTGGTAGATGTAGGCGCCGCCCGGCAGGGAGAGCATCAGCAGGGCGGCGGCGCGGGCGCGCCGGGTGCCCAGTTCCAGGTCGAGGGGGCCCTCGGGTTCGTACGTCGTGTTGGCCAGCCAGCGCTTGGTGGCCGTGCGGCCGTAGCGGCTGGGATGGCGTACGACGTCGTGGTTGGAGAGCACCCAGGTGGCGGGGGCACCCACCGCGCCGAGCATCTCCAGGGAGCCGTCGATGACCTCGCGCAGGTCCTTCGGGTGCCAACTCGACATCAGGAAGTCGAAGTTGAACGCCGTGTGCAGGCCGTCCGACCGGACGTACGCGGCCAGCCGCTCCGGGGTGTCCGCCCAGGCCTCGGCGACGAAGGACCGGTCGCCGGGGAACTCGTCGGCCACCCTGCGCCAGGCGCGGTAGATGTCGTGGACCTCGTCGCGGTCCCAGTGCGGATGGTCGACGTGCTGCCAGGGCCGCGCGGTGTCCGGGTCGCGGCGGGGCGGGAGGTCGGGCAGTTCCGGGTGCTTGATCAGACCGTGGGCGACGTCGATACGGAAGCCGTCCACGCCCCGGCTGAACCAGAACCGCAGGATCGACTCGAACTCGGCCCGCACCTCGGGGTGCCGCCAGTTCAGGTCCGGCTGCTCGGGTGCGAAGAGGTGCAGATACCACTGACCGTCGGGCAGCCGGGACCAGGCGGGGCCGCCGAAGCAGGAGACCCAGTCGTTGGGCGGCACGGAGCCGTCCGCGCCCCGGCCGTCCCGGAAGACGTAGCGCTCGCGCTCCGGGCTGCCGGGACCGGCCGTCAGCGCGGCCTGGAACCAGGCGTGCCGGTCGGAGGTGTGGTTGGGCACGATGTCCGGGATGACGCGGATCCCGTGCGCGTGCGCCTCCTCGATGAGCCGCTCGGCCTCGGCGACCGTGCCGAACAACGGGTCGATCTCCCGGAAGTCGGCCACGTCGTAACCGTGGTCGGCCATCGGGGACTTGTACCAGGGGTTGATCCAGACGGCGTCCACGCCCAGCGACTTCAGATACGGCAGCCGGGAGCGGATGCCCGCGATGTCGCCGATGCCGTCGCCGTTCCCGTCGGCGAAGCTGCGGATGTAGACCTGGTAGATGACGGCGCTGCGCCACCAGGGCGCGGTGGTGGGGGACAAGGCTCAGTAGCTCCTTGGTCGTCGGGGGAGTCGTAGGGGAAGTCGTGTTACTTCGCCGCGCCCGCCGTGAGTCCGGCGACGATGCGGCGTTGGAAGAGCAGCACCATGACCACCAGCGGGACCGTGACGAGGACGCCCGCGGCCATCTGGCTGCCGAACGGCGTCTCGTAGGTGGTGGCACCGGTGAACTTGGAGATGGCGACCGGCGCGGTCTGCATGTCCGGCTTGTTGGTCATCGACAGGGCGATGAGGAACTCGTTCCAGGCGGCGATGAACGTGATGATCGCCGTCGTGAAGATGCCCGGTGCGGCCAGCGGGACGATGACCCTGCGGAACGCCTGCCCCCGGGTGCAGCCGTCGACCATGGCTGCGTGCTCCAGCTCGTCCGGCATCTGCCGGAAGAACGTGGTCAGGTTCCACACCGCCAGCGGCAGCGCGAAGGACATGCTGGGCACGATCATCGCCTGGTAGGTGTTGATCCAGCCGACGTCCGTGAACAGCTTCAGCAGCGGCACCACGATCGACACGACCGGGAACATCGAGGTCGCGATGACGAGGGTCAGGATCAGCCGCTTGAAGCGGAAGTCGAGCCGGGCCATCGCGTAGGCGGTGAACGTGGCCAGGAGCAGCGCCAGGACGGTGGTGACCCCGGCGACGACCAGGCTGTTCAGCAGCGCGCGACCGAAGCCCTGCGCGGGGTCGAACACCGCCCGGTAGTTCTCGAAGGACACCGGCGACGGGACGAGCGAGGTGTCGAAGATGTCCGAGGTGCGGCGCAGGCTGGAGACCAGCATCCAGTAGAACGGGGCCAGGCAGTAGGCCACGACGGTGACTACTCCGGCGTACAGCAGTCCGGAGCGCCATCTGGCGGTGACGGTCGTGGTCATGCCGTCACCTCCCCACCGCGGCGCCTGCGTCGGCCGACGGCGCCCCCTCCGACGAGATCCGTTCCGAGCAGCCGTACGAAGGCCAGGGCGATGAGGAAGACGTAGAGGAAGAGGAGCACGGCGTACGCGGACGCCGGACCGAAGCGGACGTTGGACGCCTCGTTCTGCGCGAGCATGGACAGGGTTTCCACCGAGTGCTTCTGCGCGCCGACGAGGATGTACGGCAGGTCGAACATCCGCAGCGCGTCCATGCACCGGAACAGCACCGCCACCAGCAGCGCGGGCTTCACCAGCGGCAGCGTGATGTGCCAGAACTGCCTCGGTGCGCGGGCGCCGTCGAGGCGGGCGGCCTCGTAGACCTCCTTCGGGATCACCTGGAGACCGGCCAGGACGAGCAGGCCGATGAACGGGGCCGTCTTCCACACCTCGGCGATGATCACCGCGACCTTGGCGTGGAACCCCTCGGTGGTCCACAGCACCTGATGGCCGATCAGGGCGTTGGCGACACCGTCGCTGTTGAAGATCCAGCGCCACAGCAGGCCGGAGATCGCCGTCGGCACGGCCCAGGGGATCAGGATCCCGGCCCGCACGAGGCCGCGGCCCCGGAACGCCTTGTGCATGATCAGGGCCATGGCCACCCCGATCACCGTCTCCAGGCCGACCGTGACGACGGTGAAGAAGGTGGTGTTCCAGAAGGCGTTCCAGAACCGCTCCCCTGCCTCCCCGAAGATGTCGGCGTAGTTCTTCAGCGCCACGAACGGCTCGGTGTCGCTGATGAACCCGGTCGCCGGGTCCAGCCCCTTCGGCCCGTACAGCGACTCCTTCAGCGCCATGAGCGTCGGGTACACGACGACGATCGACAGCACCAGCAGGGTCGGGGACACGAGCAGGGCGGCCATCCGGCCCGAGCCGGCGGTGGCGCGGGCGGAATTTGCGGGGCTGCGCCGCCAGGGCTTCACGGGTCCGGAGGGCGGCCCGGTGACGGCGTCCTGCCGAGGCGGGCTCGGGCTTCCGGTCGGGATCTCGGTCTTGGCCATGCTCCCGCTCCTCACTGCGCGACGGACTTCCGCAGGGCCGCCTGAAGGTCCTTCAACGCCTGCGCGCCGCTCTTCTCACCGGTCAGGGCGGCGTACACGTGCTGCTGGACCGCCGAGGTCACGTCGCCGTAGCGCACGACGCGCGGGCGGGGCACGGCGCGCAGGATGGACTCCTTCAGGACGGGCAGGTACGGGTACTGCTCGGTCAGTTCCTTGTCGTCGTAGAGGGAGGCGTACGGCGGGGCGAGGGAGGCGTCCTTGAGGAAGGTGGCCGCGTTCTCCTCGCTGGTGAAGAACTTGATGAAGTCCAGGGCCGTGGCCTTGTTCTCGGCGGAGGACGACAGGGCCATGTTGTGTCCGCCCAGGCTGGAGGCGCCGGGCCCGTTCAGCCCGGGCAGCGGGGCGGCGGCGTACTTCCCCTCGATCCCGCTCCTCGCGGCCAGCGCGTACACGTAGGGCCAGTTGCGCAGGAAGACGAGCTTGCCGGCCTGGAACGCCTGGCGGCCGTCCTCCTCCAGGTAGGTGATGCCCTCCTTGGGGATCGTCCCGTCCTTGACGGAGCCGACGAGGAAGTCCAGGCCCTTCCTGGCCTCCGGGGTGTCGACGTGCGGCGTGCCGTTCGCGTCGGTGACGGTGCCGCCGGCCGAGTTCACGGCCTCGGCGAAGTTCACCGTCAGGCCCTCGTACTTCTGGAACTGCCCGGCGTAGCAGGACATGCCCTTGGCCTCGGGCAGCTTCCGCACCTTCGCGCAGTCGGCCTTCATCTCCGCCCAGGTGGTGGGCGGTTGGTCGATCCCGGCCTTCTTCAGCAGGTCGGTCCGGTAGTACAGCATCCCGCCGTCGGAGCTGGCCGGGACGGCGTACAGGCCGCCCCGGTACCTGGCCGTCTCGACCACCGGGTCGAGCATCTCGCCCAACGGGAACCGCTCCTCGGGCAGCCGGTCGATCCACTGGTGGGCGGCGAACTCCGACGTCCACACGACGTCGAGCGAAAGCACCGTGTAGGCGTCGGACTTCGTCTCCGCGTTCTGGATCATCTGCTGGCGCTGCGCGTCCGGGTCCGTCGGCAGCTGGATGAAGGTGACCTTCTCCTTCGGGTGCAGCTTGTTCCAACGGTCGATCGTCGGCTGGACGGTGCCGGAGGTGTCCTTGCCGGCGACGTACGTGATGGGGCCGCGCCCCTCGAACGACCCCGCGGCCCCGGCCTGCCCGGAGTCACCGCCGCCGGGGGAGGCACAGGCGGCGAGGAGGAGGCCGGAGGCGGCGAGTACGGCGGCTCTGGCTCCGGAGGATGTCAAGGATGTCGAGGTCTGGGTCGTCACTGTCTCTCCTGGCGTGCGGAAACCTCATGAGACTGCGTTGTCACGACCTGCTCGGATGGAAGCAGCAGGTCAAAGCCCTGTACCTGGCAGGGGTCGGGGTGATTCGACGACAATTCGACGCCGTCAGGACAACGTTTGCAAGCTAGGGGCGGGCTATCCGGAAGTCAATGCGCTACTTCGCGGTAATGGTGCGCGGACTGCAATGAAAGCGCTGTCGCAAAGGCCGGTGAACGCGGTGCCGCCTGTGCTACCGTCCGCTCATGCCACCAGCTCAGCGGCACCCCACGATGGCTGACGTAGCCGACCGGGCCGGGGTCTCCACATCCACCGTCTCCCGTACCCTGCGCGGGCTTTCCACCGTGTCGCCGGAGGTACGCGCCCGCGTCGAGGAGGCCGCGCGCGAGCTGAACTTCGCCGTGTCCCGGCAGGCTGCAAGCCTTGTCACGGGCCGGACCGGCAACGTGGCGGTGCTCGTGCCCACACTCGACGCCTGGTTCATGGGGGCCGCACTGTCCAGCCTGGCCCCGCTGCTGCGGTCGGCGGGCATGGAACTCAGCGTCTATGTCATCCCCGACATGACCGAGCGCACCTCGTTCTTCGAACGCCTGCCGGCCCGGCGCAACGCCGACGCGCTGCTGGTGTTCTCCTTCGACCTCACTGACGCCGAGACCGCGCGCCTGGACAGCCTCGGCATGCCCGTCATCTACGTCAGCCAGCATGTCGAGGGCCGGCCGAGCGTCTACGTCGACGACGTGGCCGGCGCCCTGCACGGCACCAGGCACCTGCTCAACCTCGGCCACCGCCGGATCGCCTTCCTGGAGACCGTGGGCGCCAGCGGCTTCTCGTTCAGCTCCAACGAACGGCTGCTCGGCTACCGGCAGGCGCTCACCGAGGCGGGCGTCCCCCTCGACGAGGACCTGGTCGCCGCGACGACGGTCGGCGACAAGCGCGGCACCGCCGAGGCGCTCGGCCGGCTGCTCAGCCTGCGCGAGCCGCCCACCGCGATCTTCGCGGAACAGGACGAGGTCGCGGTCGCGGTCGTCCGGACCCTGCGCCGGACGCAGATCGCCGTTCCGGAGCGCATCTCCGTCCTCGGCTTCGACGACCAGCCGCTCGCCGACTGGTTCGACCTGTCCACGGTGGCCCAGTCACCCTCGGACATCGGCCGTGAGGCCGGCGAACTGGCCCTGCGGCTCATCGAGGACTCCCAGGTGGAAGACGCCCATGCGGAACGCGAACGACACGTGGTCCTGCCGACGCATGTGATCCCCCGGGCCACTACGGCCCCGGCGCCCCGCGCTCCGGACGAGCAGGAGGCGGGCGGGCGGGCGGACCGGGGGTGACACGGGCGTAAGCCTGCTTCGCTCAGGTGGTGCTGCTGTCGTCCGACGTCGTCCCGGGCTGGGTGTGGAGGATGTCGCGGGCCTGGTCCGCGGCGCGGGCGATGCTCTCGGAGACGAAGTCGAGGAAGCGGGCGATGTTCTCCAGACGGATCGCGGCCGGGGTGTCACGGCCGAGGACGTGCACGCCCTCGCGTGCGGTCTCGGCGAGCTGGGTGGTGCCGCGGGCGCTGGCGATCATGGACTGGTACCAGACGTCGTTGTCGGCGACGTAGCGCTCGCGCCGGCGTTCGTCGCGCTCCCGGCGGACCAGGCCCTGGCCTTCGAGGAACGCGATGGCCTTGGAGATGGACGCCGGGCTGACCTGGAGGCGCCGGACGAGCTCGGCGGCGGTGAGACTGCCCGCGTCGCTGGTGTAGAGGCAGGTCAGCACCCGGGCCATCATCTTGGGCGTGCCCGTCTGTATCAGGACGGTCGTGAACGTCTCCTCGTACTCCCGCACGGCCTCGGCGTCCCGCCCGTAGGCCTGCGCGGGCGCCTCGCCGCCCCGGGGCGCGGCCTGCCGGCGCCGGTGGGCGCGGCGTTCGGTGGCCCGGTGGGCGAGGTCGGCGCGGTAGGCGGTGGGACCGCCGTTGCGCATCACCTCCCGCGTGACGGTCGAGGTGGGGCGTTCGAGACGTCTGGCGATCTCCGCGTAGGCGAGGCCGTCGGCCAGCCCCAGCGCGATCCGCTGCCGTTCCTGCTGGGTGAGCCTGCCTCCCGGCATCAGGGGCTCCCTTCGGGGGTCTCTCTCGGCCTCTGATGTCGCCAGCATAGCGTTCATCAGCATTCATTGCAACGACCGAGTCGAGGGATCGTTGCATTGCATTCAGAGTCGTTGCAATGATTTAGCGGCTGTGAACTGCGGAGCTGCCGATTCAGCGCAACGACGTGATTGCCGGATCATCGAACGCAACGTAGCGTTTCGAATGTCAGAAACATCGAAGGCGAGTACAGGAGAGCATCATGCAGAAGTTCGACACCCCCGCCCCCGTCTCCGCTGTCCTGGACATCCCCGCGGGCCACGTCCGGTTCATCGCCGCCGACCGGGCCGACACCACGGTCGAGATCCTGCCCGCGGACGCCACCAAGAGCCGGGACGTGAAGGCGGCCGAGCAGATCCAGGTCACCTACGGCGACGGCGTCCTGCGGATCGAGGCACCCGAGGCGAAGAACCAGTACTTCGGCCCCTCCGGAGCCGTAGAGGTCACCGTCCAGTTCCCGACCGGCTCCCACGTCGAGGCGAAGACGGCCAGCGGTGAGTTCCGGGGCGTAGGACGGCTCGGTGACGTCGTCTTCGACGGTGCCCACGGCTCGGTCAAGCTCGACGAGGCCGCGAGCGCCCGGCTGACCCTGCTGGCCGGCGACGTCACGGTCGGCCGCCTGGCCGGTCCCGCACAGATCAGCACCCAGAAGGGCGAGCTGCGCATCACCGAGGCCCAGCACGGCACCCTCACCCTGCGCACCGAGCACGGCGGGATCTCGGTCGGCGCCGCCCGCGGAGTCTCCGCCGCCCTCGACGCCGGCACCGGCTACGGGCGGATCCACAACACCCTCAAGAACGCGGACGGCGCCGCCGCAGGCCTCACCATCAACGCGACCACCGCGTACGGCGACATCACCGCGCGCAGCCTGTAGGAACCGAAGGGGGGTGGGGTGACGGTGACGTGCGGCCCGAGCTGTTCAGCCCACCCCGTCCCCCACCAACTGCTCCTCCATCAGCTGCTCCTCCACCAGATCCGCGGCCCGGCGGGTGCCGCCCTCGGCGCGCGCCTCGGACCACAGCCAGGCCGAGCGGGCGGCGACCCGCGGATCGCCGATGAGCTCCATCAGCGCGGTCCGCAGCGTCGCCGCCGTGACGTCCGCGGCATCGATGCGGCGGGCGACGCCCAGCTCGACGAGCCGGCCGGCGTGCAGTTGCTGATCGGCCCCGTGCGGTACCGCGATCATCGGCACCCCGGCGTACAGGCCCTCGCCGCTGCTGCCCATGCCGGTGTGCGTGACCCACACGTCCGCATGCTCCAGGATCGTCAACGGCGGCTCCCACGGCCGTACTTCGAAGTTGGCGGGAATCCGGTTCCCCGGACTGAGGGGACCGCCGCCACCGCCACTGCCGCCGGTCTGCAACACCACATGCCACCCGGGGAGATCCGCGAACGCCGCCAGGCACTGGTGGTAGATCTCCTGAGGCCCGTGGCACGCCGAGCCGGTCAGCGACACCAGCAGCACCTTCTCCGCACCGGCCGGCCGCTTCCACCCGTCCCGCTCCTGGCCGGCGCCGAAGCACGGGCCGACGAACGTCGCAGCCTCGGGGTCGACACGGTCCGCATACGGCTGCAGGGCGCGCGGGATCATGGCGAGCACCCGACGCGGACGCCCGATGAACTCCTCCACGTCCGTGGTCACCGCACCGCACCGGCTCAGCCAGGCCTCGAACCGCGCCCGGTACGCGGGACCCCCGGGCAGCCCCGCGAACGACGCGCCGAGCTGCTCCCGGGCACCCTCCCAGCCCACCTGCGCGGCGGACAGCTGGACGAGACCACGGCCCTGCGCCTCGGCCAGCGCCCGGCCCGCGTACGCGCCGACGTCATAGAGATAGAGGTCGGCGGGAGCGTCGTCGTACGCGGCGTGCAACTGCGGCAGCACGGCCATCGCCTCTTCGAGGAAGAGAGAGGCGGCGCCGATGGGATCCTGCGGCCAGTCACCGTCGGCGACCGGAAGGGTCGACGCGATGCCGACCAACTCGGCGCCGGTGGGGGAGATCAGCTCGGCGACGCGACCGGAGACGGCGTACGTCACCCGATGGCCGCGGGCCACCAGCTCACGGACGATCTCCAGGCTGGGCAGCACATGGCTGACCGCAGACGTACCGACCATGGCGATATGTGCGGGACGGGGCATGACCGGACTTCCTTGGATAGAGGACTACGCCAGGGAAACGCCGAGAAGCCCGACGGGGCAACGCGGTTCCCGCACGGAACCGCCCACATGCCTCCCGACGCCCGCTCCACCACATGACACAGGCGGGGCCTGAAGACCCCGCCAACTCCTGCCTCAAGGTAGTAACAGCGTGGCGGCACCGAGGACGAGGCACGATTCCTGGACCGCTCGCCTGCGCGGTCCTGGACGGTCGAAGAACGTGTCAGCCGGCCCGAAGGCCGACCGCCAGCGTCAGTTCAAGGACCCGGTGCGGCGATGCGAGATCCGGAAACAGCTCCCGCAGCTGCGACATCCGGTACCGGACGGTCTGGGGATGGACGAACAACGCCGCCGCCACCTCATCCCGCCTGCCCTGGTGCAGCAGCCACGCCCGCAGCGTCTCCTCCAGCCGCCGCGCGGTGGCGACAGGCAAGGTCCGCAACGGTGCGAGGGCTCGGGCACGCAGGTCTGCGAACGCGTCCGCGTCGGCGCTCAGCACCAGCTCGGGCAGGTGGTCCTCGGTGTCGCGGATATCGGAGGAGAGGGAGCGCGCGCGGACGGCTCGTGCGTACGAGGCGGACGCACGAGTCCATGGCCGGGCCGGGCCGACCACGGCGGTGCGGTCGGTCAGCTGCCGCAACAGATGTGATCGGTCGGCATCAGGGACGAGCAGCACGCCGAAGGCGTCCGGCAGATCGTCGAGGACGAGGGTGCTCGAGTCGAGCGCGCGGTAGGCGGGCCGGGCCTGGGCGGCGGGCAGCAGGACCGCGGTCAGCGTGACCGGAGGCTGCCATCCGGCCCGTTGAGCGGAGAGGAGCAGTACGTCGGGGCTCGCGTCGGCGAGGAGGTCGCGCGCCAACTGCTCCAGGTGGCGCTCGTGGGCCCGGCCCTGGGCGGCCAGTTCGTCGGCGTGGCCCGCGGCGCTCGCGGCGGAGAGCTCGTCGATGTAGGCGAAGGTCAGCTCGGCGAACTTGGCGACCTCGGCGGCGGGCAGACCCGCCGGTACGGCACCCGCTGCCAGGCATCGCCAGGCCACGCGGGCGCCGACGCGGTAGGCGCTGAGCAGGGCGTCCATCGAACGGCCGTCCCGGACCTCGCCGCGGCCCAGCTCGTAGGCCGCGTCACCGGCGTCGCCGCCCGTGGCGTTCCCGCTCGCGAGGTCCAGGTAGTGCCCCAGGGCGGTGCGCACGGCTCGGCGGATGGTGCCGCCCATGCGGCCCGAAAGGGCGCCTGCGTAGGGAGGGACCTCGTCGATGATCGCCTGGACGACCTCGTCGGCGGTGGTCCTCAGCGCGGCCCGCAGTGCGGTGACCGTCGTCTCATCCAGGGCCAGTTCGCTGGCCCTCTGGCGGGCATGGCTCATGTTTTGTTCCCCGCGAACAATTCGGCCGAGCAGATTCACATCCTGCGGTCAGGACTTTACGCCCTGAGGCGCAGCAAGCTGGAGTCATGACGAGTGCAGCCCTCCGCAGTAGGGCGTGGAAACTGCTGGAGATGGTCACGACACCGCTGCTGCCGTCGGATTACCTCGACCTGGTCAGCCCGCTGCGTGCGGGCGCCGACCTGCGTGGGCGCATCGAGGCCGTGCACCCCGAGACGGGTGACGCCGCGACCATCGTGATCAGGCCGGGACGCGGCTGGCGCGGCCATACGGCCGGTCAGTACGTGCGGATCGGCGTCGACGTCGACGGGGTGCGCCTGTGGCGCGCCTACTCGCTCACCTCACCGACAGACCGCCGGGACGGTCGCGTCACGATCACCGTGAAGGCGATCCCGGACGGCAAGGTCAGCAACCACCTGGTCCGCAGGGCGAAACCGGGCACGCTGATCCAGCTCGACCAGGCGACCGGTGACTTCGTGCTGCCGCAGGCCAAGCCCGCCAAGGTGCTCTACCTGACGGCCGGCAGCGGCATCACGCCCGTGATGGGCATGCTGCGCGACACCGCGTTCGACGACGTCGTCATGGTCCACTGCGCGCCACAGCCGCAGGACGTGATCTTCCGCGACGAACTGCACGACCTGGTCGCGGACAAGAAGCTGCGGCTCACCGAGGTGCACACCGACACCGACGGCATGCTCGACATCGCCCGTCTCGACGAACTCGTGCCCGACTGGGCCGAGCGCGAGACCTGGGCCTGCGGGCCCGCGGGCCTGCTCGACGCCGCCGAAAAGCACTGGAGCGAACACGGCGTACCGGAGCGCCTGCACACCGAACGCTTCCGCCCCGGCATCGTCGTAGCCGGTGACGGCGGCGAGGTCACCTTCAGCGCAACCGGCAAGACCGTCGACGCGGACGGCGCCACGCCGTTGCTGGACGTCGGCGAGGAGGCCGGCGTGCTCATGCCCTCCGGGTGCCGCATGGGCATCTGCTTCGGCTGCGTCACGCCGCTCAAGGCGGGCGCCGTCCGTGACCTGCGCACCGGCGAGATCACTGAGGCCGAACCGGGCGTCCTCATCCAGACCTGCGTGTCCGCCGCGGCGGGCCCCTGCGACATCGAACGGTAGGAACACGTTGACCGCCATCGACCCCACCGCCCACCTGACCGCGGAGCAGATCGAGGAGCTCGGCCGTGAGCTGGACGCGATCCGCGACGAGGTGATCGCCGACCGCGGCGAGAAGGACGCCGCCTACATCCGCAAGGTCATCTCGGCGCAGCGCAAGCTCGAGCTGGTCAGCAGGGGCGTGCTGCTGTTCTCGATCTTCCCGCCCGCGTGGCTGATCGGCACCGCCGGGCTGTCCGTGGCGAAGATCATGGACAACATGGAGATCGGCCACAACATCCTGCACGGCCAGTGGGACTGGATGCGGGACCCGAAGATCCACTCCACCACCTGGGAGTGGGATCACGTCTCGCCGGCCGACCAGTGGAAGCACTCGCACAACGAGCTGCACCACACGTACACCAACGTGATCGGCAAGGACAACGACCTCGGCTACGGCATCATGCGCGTCGACGAGGACCAGAAGTGGCACCCCTTCCACCTCGGCCAGCCGCTGTGGAACTTCATCAACGCCTGCTTCTTCGAGTACGGCATCGCCGCGTACGACCTGGAGCTCGGCAAGAACCTGCACAAGCGCCGCCGCAAGAACCCGGAGTTCCGCGCGCGGGCCAAGGCCGTGGGCCGCAAGATCCGGGGGCAGGTGCTCAAGGACTACGTGATCCACCCGCTGCTGTCGGGCCCGTCGTTCCTCCCCACGCTCGCCGCCACGTTCACCGCGAACCTGGTCCGCAACCTCTGGTCCCACTCGGTCATCATGTGCGGGCACTTCCCCGAGGGCGTACAGGTCTTCGAGCGCCGGTCGATCAAGGGCGAGACGCGCGGCCAGTGGTACCTGCGCCAGATGATGGGCTCGGCGAACATCAGCGGCAGCAAGGCCATGCACTTCATGACCGGCAACCTGTCGCACCAGATCGAGCACCACCTGTTCCCGGACCTGCCGAGCAACCGGTACGCCGAGGTCGCGGTGAAGGTGCGCGCGTTGTTCGAGAAGTACGAGCTGGACTACGTCACCGGGCCGCTGCCCAAGCAGGTGTTCTCCGCGTGGCGCAAGGTCTTCCGGCTCTCGCTGCCGAACAAGAAGCCCAAGGTCAAAACGCCGGCCCATGAGCAGGAGCTCGTCGCGGCCTGATTCCCGGGTTTGGTTCAGAGCTGTCGGCCGTAGCGGCGGCACCGCCGGTTCGGTGAGATCCGTTGCGGAGGATGGGCGACCGCGACATCAGACGGCGCCGGGCGGGCTGGCGGAAGGCATGGACTGTGACGCGGCGCACATGAAGGAGTTCCCGCCGGTCGACGTCACCCCGCGGGGCCCACAACCGCAGCGTCTCAGCACATGGCGAGGGCGGGGTCGGAAACCCTGCCCAAACTACCGAAACCCCAGATCAGGGCCACACAAGGCAGTACGGCTGATGCCCCGCCTCATGCAACCGATGGCTGAAGTCCTGCCACTCGTGCAGCAACTGGGAGGGGCGGGGTGCTGACCTGGGGTTTTGGAGGGGAATGTGCGTTGACCTGGGGTAACTCTTCCCCGTAGTTCTCACGGGTCAACGCCGTTTCCCGGGCTCATGTGCCCTGGATGTGCCCTTGTGGCTTTAGACGGTTTCCTATGTGGTGCGGCGGACGAATCGCACCTTGTACAGGTCGACGGCGGCCCGGGTGAACGACCGATGATGCGACCATGTTCGACCTTCTATGCTGGCGGTCGGCAGGACAGCGCGTAGCGGGGGTGGGAAGTGCAGTTGGCGTTGCGGATCGCTGGCGACTCGGCCGAGGACGACGTCCGGTCCTTGTATGAGTGGCTGCTCTTGGACCGCACGGTTCGACGCGAGGCACATGTGGAGATGGCGTCGTCATCCGCGCCGGTCCCAGGACAGCAAGGCGCGGTGCTGGATCTGGTGTCGCTGGTGCTGGGCAGTGGAATCAGCGCGGCGTCGCTCGGGGTGTCGATCGCTTCGTGGCGGGCCACCCGTCCCCAGGAACCGACCATCACCGTCGAGCGCGCCGACGGCAGCAAGGTGACGATCACAGGCACATCCCGCGAAGAGGCACAGCGCCTGATAGAGCAGTTGCTCGGTGAGCAGCAGTAGGCGCTGTGGCGTGAGCAGGCTTCCTGACCCGGAAAAATCTAGGGCACTGTTCATCGGTGTAGACAAGTTCAACAGTCTTGAGCCTTTGCCAGCGGTTCGTCGGAATGTGTCGACGCTGCTCGAACTGTTTGCTGGTGATGTGTGGCAATTGGGCTCATCACACTGTGCCCAGTTACTCAATCCCACTTCGACACGTGAAGTAGACGAAGCGATCCTCCGTGCCGCCGAGGCTGCAACGGACACCTTGCTGCTCTACTACGCGGGGCATGGGCTACTCGACCGCCAAGGGCGTCTTCACCTGGCGATGCCCGACAGCGACAAGGGCTCGGTCCATTCGACCGCGTTTCCTTACGACTGGGTGCGCATGCGGCTGGCTGACAGCGGTGCAGCACGTTGCATTGTCATCCTTGACTGCTGTTTCAGTGCGCGTGCGATGGGAGTGCAGTCGCCTGCTTCAAGCATTGCGGCGCTAGCTGAGGCGGAAGGTACGTATGTACTGGCGGCCGCCGACGAGCGCGCAATCGCCTTGGCGCCACCCGAGGAGACATTCACGGCATTCACCGGCGCCTTGGTACGGGTGTTGGCCGACGGTGTGGCAGATGCCCCGGAGTTCCTCGACCTCGACACAGTCTTCCAAGGGGTCCAGTCGATCCTGCGGCGTCAAGCACGACCCGATCCGCAATGCCTGGGCCGCAATCAGGTTGGTCGCACAGCCTTCGTCAGAAACCCCGCCTACGTGCCGGACCAGGCCCACGACGTCCGATACGACCTCCAGACCGCCATTGAAGACATCCATGTCGCCCGCAGTCTGGCCGACACGCTGCAAGCCGTCTCGGACGGTGTCGTGGCCGGATTGGGCTTCGAGTTGGCGTGTGTGAACCTTGTACGCCCAGACGGGGATTTGGTTGTTGCGTCCTTCTCCGGCAATGCAGAGGCTGAGGCTCGCATCACCGGACGTGTCGGCGTCCGCGCCTCCTGGGATCGCCGCCTGTCGATGGGCGAGGCGTGGGGAAACCTTCGCTTCATCCCCCACACCGAGGGACAAACCCTTGAAGGAGACGACATACCACAGTGGTACATGGACGGACCCGCACCCCGGTCCGAGGACGGGTGGCATCCCGCAGACCGCCTATTCGCACCAATGTACGTACCTGATGGCACCCAACAAGAACTGCTCGGCGTCATCTCCGTAGACAAGCCACGCACGGGCCGCCGCCCTGGCCCGGCGCAGCGTGCAGCCTTGCAGTCCTACGCGTTCCAGGCCGCGATCGCGATCAGTAGTGCGCGTCTGCGCGCCAACATGCAGCGTGCGCTGGTCCGCCTCGAACGCGACCAGCAGGCCTTGCGAGCCAGTGAGGAGAGCTTTCGGCGGGCGTTCGAGTACGCCCCCGCTGGCATGGTCATCGCTGAGATGGGTGGGGAGCAGCATGGGCGGATCCTGCGTGCCAACGACGCCCTGTGCCGTCTCCTGGGCCGGCCCGCCTCCGCGATGCGTCGCTATTCCTTCTCCGATCTCGTCCACCCCGAGGACATCGGCACTCTGTTGAGAACGTCCGCCGAGGGCGGACGTGCTGAACTGCGCTTGGGCCGCCGTGACGGCACCTACGTGTGGGTCAGCCTGCGTAACAGCGTCGTCGCCGATGCCGCCGACGGTCCCCGATTTCTACTCACCCACGTCGAGGACATCGAGGAGCGCAAGCGCCGTGAGTTCGAACTCGCGCACCGCGCCTCGCACGACTTTCTGACAGGCTTGCCGAACTCCGCCGAGTTGCTCTCCCGCCTCTCGGCCCGTCTCTGCGAGAACGTGGCCTACCCCGGCGTGATTCAGTCCATGGAGCTGGCGGCGTATCGCGACTCCGACGGCTATGACTACCACGTGCACGCTGTAGCTCCCGAGGGCGACCAGGACTACTGCACCAAGGGGCTCGCGATCCTCTTCTGCAGCCTCAACGGTTTCAAGTCGGTCAATGATCGGTTCGGGCATAAGACGGGCGACGCGGTCCTCATTGAGGTCGCCCGACGGCTGTCCCAAGGAGTGCGCGACGGTGACACAGTCGCCCGGTTCGGAGGCGACGAGTTCGTGGTCCTCGCCGACGGACTCGACCGCGCTGTTGCCCAGGACCTCGCCGTACGACTGCGCAATGAAGTCCTCCAGCCGTACGTGGCCCAGGAGCGTGCCCTGAAGGTTGGTGCCAGCTTCGGCATTGCGTGGGCCCACTGCGGCATGGCGGCAGACGATGCGATACAGGCTGCCCGAGAGGCTGCAGTCTAAGACGGTGTCCTATGTGGTTAGGCTGCCCAGTCACTTGTAGCAGCACAGAGTGAGCTTCTTCAGCGTTGCCGCTCCAGGGTGAGGATGGCTTTGGCGATTGACG
>CBFGZZ010000023.1:0-42621 GCA_965653385.1 uncultured Streptomyces sp.
TGCGCTTCGGTCTCACCGACGGTCAGCCGAAGACCCTCGACGAGATCGGCAAGGTGTACGGCGTGACGCGTGAGCGCATCCGCCAGATCGAGTCCAAGACCATGTCGAAGCTGCGCCACCCGTCGCGGTCCCAGGTGCTGCGCGACTACCTCGACTAGGTCGCACCCGTACGACACACAGGGCCCGGTATCCCGAGTGGGGACCGGGCCTTCGTGCTGTCGCGCGGGTGCGGGGCGCGGTGGGCTGAATCACTCTGGGTGTCCCATGACCACTCCAGAGTGAGGAGCGTGCATGCGTCGTCCTTTTGTCCGGGCCCTGGCCCGGCCGCTGGTCCTGGCGGCAGCGGCGGCTGCCATACCGTTGGCGTCGGCCGCCCCGGTGGCTGCCGACAGCGTCGTCGTCGGCGGGTTCCCGGTCGATGTGTCGGACAGCCCATGGACCGTGGCACTGGCCAGCCGTGACCGGTTCGGGGGTATGCGGGCCGGTCAGTTCTGCGTCGGTGTGGCGGTCAGCCGGTCCACGGTGCTCACCGCGGCCCACTGCCTGAGCAAGGAGGTCCTCGGGGCGGCGCCGCAACAGGTGCGCGACCTCAGCGTCATCACGGGCCGTACGGACCTGCTGTCCGGCCGGGGCCAGGAGATCCGGGTCCGCGGCAGCTGGGTGAACCCGGCCTACGACGGTGTCACCAACGCGGGGGACTTCGCTGTGCTCTCCCTCGCCCAGCCGCTTCCCGCGAGCGCGGTCATCGCGATGGCGCGGGCCGGCGATCCCGCCTATCTGCCCGGCACTCCCGCCCTGGTCTACGGCTGGGGGGACGTCACGGGGGCCGGTGACTACCCGCGCAGCCTGCGGGCGGCACGCGTGCACGTACTGCCCGACGCGCTGTGCAGGCAGGCATATCCGGGTGGTGGTGAAGGCAGGTACATGCCGGCCAGCATGGTCTGCGCCGGGGAACAGGAGGGAGGCCGGGACGCCTGTCAGGGCGACAGCGGAGGTCCCCTGGTCGCTCGGGGGAGACTGATCGGCCTTGTGTCCTGGGGCACCGGCTGCGGGCGCGCGGGCAGTCCCGGCGTCTACACGCGGGTGTCCGAGATCCTCAGGACCATGGGGTGGCGGGCCGCGGTGCGTGGGCACCGTGCAGACCGCTGACGGAGGCTGAAGGCCCGCGGGGTATGAGCGCGGGCGGCTGCCCCTGCTCTCAGGGGCGGCCGCCCGTCGACCGGCCTGTGCCGGAAGCTGGCTCGTCGTTAGTGCGAGGTGTCAGCGCTCTTCTTCGGACGCCGATGCGGGAGCGGACGTCAGCCGCTCCGTCTCGTCCTGTATCTCAGCGGCGATCTTCTTGAGTTCCGGCTCGAACTTGCGACCGTGGTGGGCGCAGAAGAGCAGTTCTCCGCCGCTCAGCAGGACGACGCGCACGTACGCCTGGGCGCCGCAACGGTCGCAGCGGTCAGCGGCCGTCAGCGGGCTCGCGGGGGTCAGAACAGTAGTCACGTCGCCTCTTCTCTAGCTCGACGAGCTGTCGTACCAGGGTCAACATCCAACCAGCCCCAAAACGTTCCCGCTCGTGGCTTCACCCAGAGAGAAATTTTTTTCGGGGGCGGCCGACTGCTGCCGGTTTGGCGGCGAATGTGCCGTATTGCGTCGGTGTCTTGCTTACGGTTTCGCGCTGTTGGTCAAGGTCGGTCCTCCCGGCTGGCTTGCCGGTTTGTTCATGAGGACGTGCCCGGAGCCTAAATGGTTCATGCCTGGAAGGGAACGTGATATGTACTTCACCCCATCGAGGGATCGAACATGCATGCGACTCTGGACTAGTCTGTGTTCCGCACGAGGGTGGCGTTACAACGGCTCTACCAGGCCTCGGTACCCTCTTGACGGCGACCGAAGCCGAGCCCTTACCCAACAGGGCGCCACCTGAAATTCAGCGAGGAGCGAACCGCGTGACCGCCGAGACGTCCGTGCCGTCCACAGCGCTGCTGGCAGGAGCAGACCGGGACGGTTCCAACTACACCGCGCGGCACCTGCTCGTCCTCGAGGGGCTCGAGGCCGTACGCAAGCGCCCGGGCATGTACATCGGGTCGACCGACAGCCGCGGTCTGATGCACTGCCTGTGGGAGATCATCGACAACTCCGTCGACGAGGCCCTCGGCGGGTACTGCGACCACATCGAGGTGATCCTCCACGACGACGGGTCCGTGGAGGTCCGGGACAACGGCCGGGGCATCCCGGTCGACGTCGAGCCCAAGACCGGACTGTCCGGCGTTGAGGTCGTCATGACCAAGCTGCACGCCGGCGGCAAGTTCGGCGGCGGCTCGTACGCCGCCTCCGGCGGTCTGCACGGCGTGGGTGCCTCCGTGGTGAACGCCCTGTCCGCGCGGCTGGACGTCGAGGTGGACCGCGGCGGCCACACCCACGCCATCAGCTTCCGGCGGGGCGTGCCCGGAGCCTTCGCCGCCGACGGGGCGAACGCCAAGTTCGAGGCCAAGAGCGGCCTGCGCAAGGTCAAGAAGATCCCCAAGACCCGCAACGGCACGCGCGTGCGGTACTGGGCCGACCGCCAGATCTTCCTCAAGGACGCCAAGCTCTCCCTGGAGAACCTCCACCAGCGCGCCCGCCAGACCGCGTTCCTGGTGCCCGGCCTGACCATCGTCGTCCGCGACGAGTTCGGTCTCGGCGAGGGCGGCAGCAAGGGCGAGGAGTCCTTCCGCTTCGACGGCGGCATCAGCGAGTTCTGCGAGTACCTGGCCACCGACAAGCCGGTCTGCGACGTCCTCCGCTTCGGCGGCCAGGGCACCTTCAAGGAGACCGTCCCGGTCCTGGACGAGCACGGTCAGATGACGCCCACCCAGGTCACCCGTGAACTCGACGTCGATGTCGCGATGCGATGGGGCACGGGGTACGACACGACTCTGAAGTCGTTCGTGAACATCATCGCCACCCCCAAGGGCGGCACCCACGTCGCGGGCTTCGAGACGGCCGTGACCAGCACGATGAACGAGGTGCTGCGCGCCAAGAAGCTGCTGCGCGTCGCCGAGGACGACGTCGTCAAGGACGACGCCCTGGAGGGCCTCACCGCGGTCGTCACGGTCCGCCTCGCCGAGCCGCAGTTCGAGGGCCAGACCAAGGAGGTCCTGGGCACCTCGGCGGCCCGGCGCATCGTGAACACCGTGATCTCCCGGGAGCTCAAGGCGTTCCTGACGTCCACGAAGCGGGACGCCGCGGCCCAGGCCAGGGTCGTCATGGAGAAGGCCGTCGCGGCCGCTCGTACGCGCATCGCGGCCCGCCAGCACAAGGACGCCCAGCGCCGGAAGACCGCCCTGGAGTCCTCGTCGCTGCCCGCCAAGCTCGCCGACTGCCGCAGCGACGACGTCGACCGCAGTGAGCTGTTCATCGTCGAGGGAGACTCCGCGCTCGGCACCGCCAAGCTCGCCCGGAACTCCGAGTTCCAGGCGCTGCTGCCGATCCGCGGCAAGATCCTCAACGTCCAGAAGTCGTCCGTCACCGACATGCTCAAGAACGCCGAGTGCGGCGCGATCATCCAGGTCATAGGAGCGGGCTCCGGCCGGACCTTCGACATCGACGCGGCGCGCTACGGCAAGATCATCATGATGACCGACGCCGATGTGGACGGCTCCCACATCCGGACGCTGCTGCTGACGCTGTTCCAGCGCTACATGCGGCCGATGATCGAGGCCGGCCGGGTGTTCGCCGCGGTGCCGCCGCTGCACCGCATCGAGCTGATCCAGCCCAAGAAGGGGCAGGACAAGTACGTCTACACGTACTCGGACCGTGAACTGCGCGACAAGCTCATGGAGTTCCAGAGCAAGGGCATCCGTTACAAGGATTCCATCCAGCGCTACAAGGGCCTCGGTGAGATGGACGCCGACCAACTGGCCGAGACGACGATGGATCCGCGGCACCGGACCCTGCGCCGGATCAGCCTCACCGACCTGGAGGCCGCCGAGCGGGTCTTCGACCTGCTGATGGGCAACGACGTGGCGCCCCGCAAGGAGTTCATCTCCAGCTCGGCGGCGACGTTGGACCGGTCGCGTATCGACGCGTAGCCGCTGCGCTGGGCTTGGGCCGTGTTTTCGGCCTCGGCTTCGCCTTCGGCACTTGATCCGGGTACCCACCCGCACCGCCGTGCGGCTCTCGTCGTCGGGTGCGGGTGGCCCCGGTGGAGCGTATGCGCCGTTGGCGGCCTGCGGTGGTCTTCACCTGATGGGGTGAAGCCCGGAGGGAAGTCCGGTCGGGGATCTTTCCGTTCTGTCCATGCTTGGGCATGTACTCAGACGATCCCTGGTACGACGCCCTCGCCTCCGGATGGGGGGAGGCGGACGCCACCGACGCTCCCGACGCCGCGCCGCCCCGCGCGGGTGACGTGTACCTCGAGGTACAGCGCAGTGCGGCCTTCAAGGAGGTGCGCAGCCGGTACCGGAGGTTCGTGGTGCCGGCGGTCGTGGGGTTTCTCTCGTGGTACGTGGCGTACGTGGTGGCCGCCACGACCGCGCCGGAGTTGATGGCCCGACCCGTGGTGGGTGCCGTGAACGTGGCCATGGTGGCGGGGCTCGGACAGTTCCTCACCACCTTCCTGCTCACCTGGGCCTACGCCCGCCACGCGCGACTGCGCCGGGACCGCGCCGCGCTCGAAATCAGGTGGGACACCCAGGAGTTGACGCGCGTCACCAGAGGCGGTGCCTCGTGACGGACGACCATCAGACCCTGGCGCTGCTTCTGTTCAGCGTGTTCGTCGCGATCACGCTGGCGATCACGACATGGGTGAGCCGCGACCGGCAGGGTTCGGCGGAGGAGTTCTACGCGGGCGGTCGGCTCTTCACGCCCATGGAGAATGGTTTTGCCATCGCGGGCGACTACATGTCGGCCGCCTCCTTCCTCGGTATCTCCGGGCTCATCGCCCTCTTCGGCTACGACGGAATGCTGTACTCGGTGGGCTTCCTCGTGGCCTGGCTGGTGGTGCTGTTCCTCGTCGCCGAACTGGTACGCAACTGCGGGCGGTTCACCCTCGCCGACGTCGTCGCCGCGCGGATGAGGGAACGCCCCGTGCGGATCGCGCTGGGAACTTCCTCGGTCACCGTCTCCGTTCTGTATCTGGTGGCGCAGATGGTGGGCGCGGGCACCCTGGTCGCGCTGCTGCTCGGGGGCGAGGGCGAGGCGGCGCGGGCGTGGACCGTCATCGGCGTCGGCGCGCTCATGGTGATCTATGTGTCGTGGGGAGGGATGCGGGCCACCACCTGGATCCAGATCGTCAAGTCGGTACTGCTGCTCGGCGGCACCGTCGCGTTGACCGCGCTCGTCCTGGTGCGCTTCCACGGCGACTTGGACCGGCTGCTGCTCACGGCGGCCGAGCGCAGTGGTCACGGTGAGGCGTTCCTCGCGCCGGGACTGAAGTACGGGGGTGACTGGACGTCCCGGTTCGACTTCATCAGCCTGGGGCTCGCGCTGCTCCTGGGCACCGCAGGGCTGCCGCACATCCTGTCCCGCTTCTACACCGTGCCCACCGCCCGCGCGGCCCGGCGCTCGGTGGTCTGGGCGATCGGGCTCATCGGCGGGTTCTACCTGATGACGATCGTGCTGGGGTTCGGCGCCGCCGCGATCGTCGGACCCGAGGCCGTACGCGGGTCGAACGCGGCCGGGAACACGGCCGTCCCGCTGCTCGCACTCGACCTGGGCGGCGGCGCGGCCTCCACCGGAGGAACGGTTCTGTTCGCCGTCGTGGCCGCCGTCGCCTTCGCCACGATCCTCGCCGTGGTCGCCGGAATCACGCTCTCCTCCTCGGCCTCCGTGGCCCACGACCTGTATGCCTCGCTGCGGCGCAGGCGCGCCCGGCCCCGCAGGGAGGTGGCCGTAGCGCGCGCAGCCGCGGTCGGCATCGGCGTCGTCGCGATCGCCCTCGGACTGCTGGCCCGCGACCTCAATGTCGCCTTCCTCGTGGGCCTCGCCTTCGCCGTCGCCGCGTCCGCCAATGTGCCGGTGCTGCTCTACTCGCTGTTCTGGCGGGACTTCACCACGCGGGGCGCCGTTTGGGCCGTGTACGGCGGCCTCATCCCGGCCGTGGTGCTGGTGCTGTTGTCGCCGGTGGTGTCGGGGAGCCCCGAGTCACTGCTCCCCGGCGTCGACTTCCAGTACTTCCCCCTCCAGAACCCGGGTCTCGTCTCCATCCCGCTGGGTTTCGTCGCGGGCTGGCTCGGCACCGTCACCTCGGCCGAGGTTCCGGACGAGGCCAAGCACGCGGAGACCGAGGTGCGTTCGCTGACGGGGGCCGGGGCTGTCTAGGGGCGGTGCCATCGTCGTCGTACGCCCGTCGCCGTCCCCGTCCCGCCCTCGTCGCCGTATGGCGGAGGCCACTGTGCGCTGTCGAGCGGTCGGCTGACATTTCGGCGCCCGGCGTCCGTATCAAAGGGAGGGCACGGTTCCCTTCCCCCGCCCCCACGGACCGTGCCTCAGGCGCGGGTCGCCCACACGTAACGGTGTTCCGGGCGGCCCGCGTCCCCGTACTTGAGGGTGAGCCGGGCCCGTCCCGTGCGTTCCAGGAGCTTGAGGTAGCGCTGGGCGGTCTGGCGGCTCACCCCGGTGCGCTCGGCGATCTCCTGGGCCGACAGGGGGCCTTCGGCGTTCATCAGGGAGCGGCGTACGAGTTCCGCGGTGGTGGGGGAGTGGCCCTTGGGCAGGTCGGGCTCCGAGGACGCGGACAGCGCGCCGAAGATGCGGTCCACCTCGGCCTGCTCGGCCTCGCCGCCGCCGTCCAGGGTGCGGCGCAGCTCCGCGTACGCCTCCAGCTTGGCCCGCAACCCCGCGAAGGCGAACGGCTTGACCAGGTACTGAAGCGCGCCGTGCCGCATGGCCGCCTGGACCGTGGTCACGTCGCGCGCCGCCGTCACCATGATCACGTCGGTCTGGTGGCCGCGCCGACGCATCTCCTGGACGACCGACAGACCCGTCTCGTCGGGCAGGTAGTGGTCCATCAGGACCAGATCCACGCGGGGCAGCTCCTCCACCTGGCGCAGCGCCTCGGCCGCGCTGTGGGCCTCGCCGGCCACGTGGAAGCCCGGCACCTTCTCGACGTAGGCGCAGTTGACGCGCGCCACGCGCGTGTCGTCGTCCACGACCAGGACCTCGATCATCGCGACTCCTCCTCGGCGACGGTCTGCGCATCTGACGGCACGGCGAGGGCCGGTTCCAGGTCCGGCTCGGCCAGTGCCTCGGGCAGGACGACGGTGAACTCCGCTCCTCCGCCGGCCGCCTCGCCCACCGCCGCGCTGCCACCCTGCCGTTCGGCGAGCCTGCGCACCAGGGAGAGCCCTATGCCGCGTTCACGGTGCGCCGGCGGCTTCTTGGTGGACCACCCCTCGGTGAAGATCAACTCGCGCTGCTCCTCGGGGATTCCCGGGCCCGTGTCGCGCACCCTGAGGATCGCCGTACGCCCCTCCGCACGCAGTTCGACCTCCACGCGCGCGTGCGCGGTGCCCGCGGCGGCGTCGAGGGCGTTGTCCACCAGGTTGCCGACGATCGTGACGAGGCCCCTGGGGTCGATCAGCCGGTCCGGGAGCCCGGTGCGGTCCGCGAGGCGCAATACGACACCGCGCTCGGCGGCCACGGTCGCCTTGCCGACGAGCAGGGCGGCGAGCAGCGGGTCCTGGATCTTCTCGGCGACCTGTTCCGCCGTGTCCCGATGGTCGCCGACCACCTCGCCGACGAACTCCACGGCGTCGTCGTACATCTCCAGTTCCAGCAGCCCGAGCAGCGTGTGCATACGGTTGGCGTGCTCGTGGTCCTGGGCGCGCAGGGCGTCGATCAGGCCGCGCGTCGAGTCGAGCTCCCGGCCCAACTGCTCCAGTTCGGTACGGTCACGCAGAGTGGCGACGGCGCCGCCGTCGTCGGTGGGCATGCGGTTGGTGACCAGGACACGCTGACCGCGGACGGTGAGCAGATCGGTGCCGGTGACCCGACCGGCCAGGACATCGGTCGTACGGCCCTCGCCGAGCGCCTCGTCGAGGGACCGGCCGACGGCCTCGTCGCCGATGCCGAGCAGCCGCGCCGCCTCGTCGTTGAGCAGGCGGATGCGGCCGATGTGGTCCAGCGCGACGACACCCTCCCGGATGCCGTGCAACATCGCCTCGCGCTCCGCGAGCAACGCCGAGATGTCGGAGAAGGCCAGGTCGCGGGTCTGCCGATGGACCCGGCGCGAGATCAGCCAGGCGGCCAGCGCGCCGACCGCGAGGGCGCCGCCCGCGTACGCGAAGAGCTCGGGGATCGTGTGCAGCAACCGGGCCCGCACGCTGTCGTAGGCGATGCCGACCGAGACCGCGCCCACGATGTCGCCGTCGGCGTCGCGCAGGGGCACCTTGCCGCGCGCGGTGCGGCCCAGGGTGCCGCTGTCGATCTGCATGACCTCGTGCCCGGCGAGGGCCTGGCCCGGGTCGGTGGAGACGGTCCGGCCGACCTCGCCGGGGGTGGGGTGGGACCAGCGGACCCCGCGCCGGTCCATCACCACGATGTACTCGGCCTTGGTGGCGTTACGGATACGTTCCGCCTCCCGTTGGACCGGTCCGCCGACCGTCGCGGGAGTGCGCGCGAGATCCGCGGCGATCTGCGGCTGGGCCGCGGTGGTCTGCGCGATCGACAGCGCGCGGCGCATCGCCTGGTCGTCCAACTGGTCGCTGAGCGGAGCGAGGAACAACCCGGTCGCGAGCACCGCCACTCCCGCGGCGATGGCCACCTGCATCAGCAGCACCTGCGCGAACATCCGCCGGGGCAGACCGAGGCGCAGGCGACGGGCGGGGGGAGTGGGGCTCATACCCATGACGGTACGTGGACGTGCGGGAAGTCCCGTAGAGGGGTGTGGCGTGGATCTCTTGATCAATGTCGACGGTCATGATCAACATCCGGATCAAGGATCCGGTGCGCCTGATCAACTTGCGAGTGCCGTCGTCATCGTGAGTTCGCGCACCGTCACCACGTCCATCCGCGCGGGTGAGCCGAGTACGGACCCGCAGCTCTCGGGGCGCGGCGGCAAGGAGGTGCCCTGTGCCACGCCGACCCGCCAGTGGCGTCCGTCCCGGTGGGCGACCGTCACTTCCCAGTGCGGGGCCGCGCCGCTTGTCCGAACGACGCTCAGCGCCTGCGCGGCGTCCTCGCCGATGGCCCTGCGCACGGCCAGCTCGGCCGCCTGGGCGGGCCGCTCCCAGGCCGAGTTCCCACGACACCCCTCGACGACGATCCGGCCCTCCTGGACGCCGTGCAGGACTTCCTTGACCGCATGGGCCTGCGCCCGGCCGTACGCGTAGCCGTACGGCAGCACGAGCAGCGTCGGTGAGAACCGGTGTCCACCCAGATGAGTGACCTCCCAGACGCCCTCCACACCGGAGGCGGCGAGCTCGGCCGCGAGGGGGCGCCCGAGGAGTGCGCAGCAGCGGTCCCGCTTGCCGTTGGTGCAGACGAGGGCGAGGGGGTCACCTGTGTGGGGGCGCCCTTGGAGGGCCGAGTCGAAGGTGTGGTGGTCACCCATGCCAAGGGCGGCGAAGTCCAGCTCCAGCAGCTGCTCGGGATCGGTGATCGTAGCGGCGCGCAGCCATACGTTCCCGGGCACGGTGTGGGCCGCGTAGACCTGTCGCTCGGCGGCGGTGCCGCAGTCGGCGTGCCGGCCGGGGCGGCGGATCAGCGCGACGCGTACGCCCGTGCCCTTCGCGGCCGTCTCCAGGGCTCGGCCCAGCACCGGGTCCAGGTGGCTCTGCGTGAGTGCCTTGGCACCCCACGGGCCGGGCTGCTCCACCAGCAGCCAGGTCGTCGCTGTCGCCGCGGTCCCCGCGATGGGCTCGGCGAGGTCCTGCGAGACGGTTGAGCACGTACTCACAGAGGTGAGCCTAACCTGACTTGGATGGCGGTGGAGGGTCGAGGGTCAGGTCCGGGGACTGGCCGGTGGGACTGCCCAGACCTGTCCTGCGCCTGTAGTGCGCCCCTCTCCCGCTCCGGGGTGCGCCCCCTCGGGGCCGGAGGCGCGCCCGTCCTACTCCGCCGGAAGCGGCTGGGGCTCCGGTAGTGGTTGGGGCGGCTTCGGGCCCGTGTAGTGCCCGCTCGGTCGCATCCGCAGCGGTCGCTCGCCGTACTCCTCCAGGGCGTGGGCGATCCAGCCCGCCGTGCGGGCCACGGCGAAGATCGTCTCGCCCGCCGTGTAGGACATGCCGCAGGACGCCGTGAACACACCCAGGGCCAGGTCGATGTTCGCGTGCAGCGGGGTGTGGCGGGCCGCCGTGGCGGCGATGTCGCGGGCCGCGGCGAGGGCGGGTGCGGAGTGGGGGATCTCCTCCAGGAGCTCGAACAGGACACGCGCGCGTGGGTCCTCGCCGGAGTAGAGCCGGTGACCGAGCCCCGGGATGCTCCGGCCGGCCCGCAGCTCCTCGGCGATGACGGGCCCCGCGTCGCCCCGGTCGAGCACCTCCATGATCAGTTTGTGGGCGAGGCCGCTCGCCGCCCCGTGCAGGGGTCCCTCGATCACACCCAGTCCGGCGGAGACGGCGGCGTAGGCGTGGGCGCGGGCCGATGCGGCGACCCGGACGGCGAGGGTCGAGGCGGCCAGGTCATGATCGACGAGCAGGGCGAGGGCGGTGTCCAGAACGCGCAGTGCGGCCTCGTCGGCGGACCGTCCGCTCAGCTGTCGCCACAGGCGCTGAGCGATGGAGCCCTCGTCGCCGTGCGTGTACCGCGCGGGCCTGAGGGAGGCGACGAGGGTCGGGATGAGGACGCGCGCGGTGCCGAGCACGGCCTCCTCGGACAGGTCGAAGCGCAGTGGGTCAGCGGTCGCGGCGGCGATGGTCGCCACCCGCAGCCGGTCGGTGGGGCCGACGTGTTCGGACAGGGCGTCGACCGCGCGACGGGCGGCGGTGACGGAGATTTCGGGGGCGGTGAAGGTGACACCGGCGTGCAACTCACCCGTCCACAGCCACTCGGCCACCTCCTCGTAGGAGTGTCGGGCGGCCAGCTCGGTCGCGTCCACGCCGCGGAAGTAGTAGCGGTCCGTGTCGATCAACGTGAGGCGGGTCCGGACGGACAACTCGCCCGCCGCCCCCGAACCGGCCGCGCTCTCCCGCCTGTTGCGCCGGGCGAGCGTCTCCACTTCCTCGGCGTCGAAGGTGCTGCCCCGGCCGCCGGGCGCGCGGCGGCTGCTCAGGTGTCCACGGCTCACGTACGCGTACACGGTTTCGGGCTTCACACCGAGCCGTTCGGCGGCTTCCTGGGTGGTCAGTCGCCGCCCTGTTGGGACGGGGCCGGGCTCTTGATCGCGCATGGGGTCACCGTATCCAGGAAGTCGGACATCGATTTCGGAGGTTGATGTGCAGAATGATTTGAATGTCGAATGTTGATCGGATCAATATTGACAGAAAATCAGTCAATCATGGACAGTCGAATCAAGTCCAGGGAGGAATCATGTCCGTCAACAGGTCAACAACCGCGCTCGTCGAGGTACCTCGCGGGCTGGCGGGTGTCATCGTCACCGACACCGAGGTGGGCGACGTCCGAGGGCTCGAGGGCTTCTACCACTACCGCCAGTACTCGGCCGTGGAGCTTGCGCAGACCCGCCCCTTCGAGGACGTCTGGCATCTCCTGGTCCACGGCGAGCTGCCGGACGCCGGACGCTCCGCCGCCTTCGCCGCCGAGACCGCCGCGCTGCGGCGGCTGCCCGACCAGGTGTGGGCCGCGCTCCCCGCCATCGCGGCGGCGGGCGGAGGGTCCGGACCGTTGGCCGGCCTGCGCACAGCGCTCTCCCTGCTCGGCGCGGCCCAGGGCTTTAGGCCGGTCTACGACATCGACGCCGATGCGCGCCGCCGGGACACCCTCGTCGCGGCCGGGGCCGTACCGACTCTGCTCACCGCGCTGCACCGGCTGGGTGCGGGACTTGATCCTGTCCAGCCGCGCGAGGATCTGTCGTACGCGGCGAACTATCTGTACATGTTGACGGGGGCGGAGCCGGATCCACGGCAGACCAGGGCTGTCGAGCAATACTTGATCTCCACCATTGACCACGGATTCAATGCGTCAACCTTCACGGCTCGGGTCATCACCTCCACGGGGGCGGATGTCGCGGCGTGCCTCGTCGGCGCCGTGGGCGCGCTGTCGGGGCCCTTGCACGGCGGTGCGCCCAGCCGGGCGCTGGACACCCTGGACGCGATCGGCACACCCGACCGCATCGACTCCTGGATCCGCGAACGGGTCCTCGCCGGCGACCGCATCATGGGCTTCGGCCACCCGGTCTACCGCACCGAGGACCCCCGGTCCCGGATGCTGCGCGAGATCGCCCAGAGCTTCGGCGGCCCGCGCGTCGAGTTCGCGGTGGAGGTCGAACGTCGCGTCGAGGCGATCCTCGCCGAGCTGAAACCCGGTCGTGAGCTGCACACGAACGTCGAGTTCTACGCCGGTGTGGTCATGGAACTCTGTGGTCTGCCGCGCGAGATGTTCACACCGACGTTCGCCGCCGCGCGGGTCGTGGGCTGGAGTGCCAACATCCTGGAGCAGGCACAGGACTCGAAGATCATCAGGCCGGTGGCGCGGTATGTGGGGCCCGGGGCGCCGGTGAGGGTTCCGACGGCTGCCTGACATCGGGCCCGGCATACGTGTGGCCTGGTGCCGTTCTGGCGCCAGGCCTCATCGGGTGGTGGGGATCGAGCAGTCACGGGGTGCCGGCTGCTCGCCGGGTCGGTGGCCCGGCTCGCTCAACGGTTGCGCGCGGCCGGGGAGCCTCAACGGTACGGGTCTGGGGTGGACGCGTGCTCGTGCGGTGGTGTCAGGCGTCGGGGATATCTGCCTTGGCGCGGATGAGAGTCTCCCGGCTGACGATGACGATGCGCTCGTAGTCGGCGCGGGCGGCATCGGCGGGCAGTTCCGGGTCAAGCGCCTCGGTGGCCTCGGTGCCGATGACGGCGAAGTTGCCGTCGCTGAGTTCGAACACGTCCGGGCAGGTAGCTCCTGAGTTACTGCCACGGGCGCTTGGAGGCACACCGATGCGGCGCACGATCTTCAAAGGTACTGGTCCTTACGAGGGCTGGGCATTGTAGTCGGGAGAACGTTACTGGTGATTCTGTTTCCGCCGTGGCTGGATGGCGAAAATGTCACCCGGTCAGTCGTTGGGCGGATCGCCGACGACCCACCACTCGTCCGTGTCGGCTTCGTCGAGGTCGCTGACGAGACCGTCAACCATGTGCCCCAGCTGGGCTTCTTCGGATGTCTCGTTCAGGGAGGCGCGCATGTGCTGTGACGCCTCCCAGTACTCACGGAAGATCGGGCTCTGGAAGAACTCCCGCAGATGCCGGTACAGCTCCTCCCGGTCCAGGATTCCCGCCCGGTAGAGGTGGAACAGATGGACGTACCAGGCGTTGGCGTAGAAGAACTGGCGGCGCCTCTCCGCAGGGATGCTCTTGTCGTAGGTGTCGATCACCGCGGCGAGGGAGGGATCGTCGATAGCCCTGGCCAGCAGCTCCCACTGCATGCGCTGCTGATGTGCCAGGGCCTTGCGGCGGATCGCCAGTTCCTCGAGCTCCAGCTGCCTCTCCTGCAGTCGTGCCTCCTCCACCCGCCGTTGACGCGCTGTGAACGCTGCGCTCGCGGTGGCAGCGAGGAGAGCCAGTGCGGTGGTGGCCAACCTCCCCGCAGAGAATTTCCGTGTGGCCATGTCAATTACCCCCGATCAGGCGGCCGTCCGCCGGTCGTCGGGGTGCGGGTCGACTGGAGGGGACCGGCGAGCGGTGGGCGGCGCTTGCCGTCTCCCAGAGTGCCGAGCGGCTCTGATCGGCGGGGAGGCGGAGAGGAGGCGCACGGAGGGAAGCGAGGGTCGCACACTCCGGCGCCATGCCCAACGTCTGCCCGGCAAGTGCTGCTAACAATCGTTCACTTCGCGGTGATTATTCCGGCTCGTATCCTGGGGCGGCATTCAACCTTCGTATGTGCGCCGACCCGCGAGCCGGTGCACCCGTCGGCGTGAGAGAGGTCGCACGTTGAGCCAGCCGAGCCCCGGTCCGCAGCAGATCCCGGTCGTCGTTCTCGCCGGATTCCTCGGTTCCGGTAAGACGACGCTGCTCAACCACCTCCTCCACCGCAGCCGAGGCACCCGCATCGGCGCCATCGTCAACGACTTCGGCGCCATCGAGATCGATGCCATGGCCGTCGCCGGCGCGCTCGGCGACTCCACCCTCTCCCTCGGGAACGGCTGCCTGTGCTGCGCCGTCGACGCCAGTGAGCTCGACGTCTACCTGGAGCGGCTCGCCCGCCCGTCCACCGGCATCGACGTCATCGTCATCGAGGCCAGCGGGCTCGCCGAGCCGCAGGAGCTCGTTCGCATGGTGCTCGCCAGTGAGCATCCGGGCATCGTGTACGGCGGTCTGGTCGAGGTGGTCGACGCCGCCGAGTTCGACGGCACCCGCGCGAAGCACCCCGAGATCGACCGGCACCTCGCCCTCGCCGACCTCGTCGTGGTCAACAAGCTCGACCGGGCGCCGGACGGGGCCCGCGTGCTCGGCCTGGTCCGCGGGCTCACCGACCGGGCCGCCGTCGTCCCCGCCACCTACGGCTGTATCGACCCCGAGTTCCTCTTCGACTGCCGGCCCAGCGAGGAGCGCATCGGGCAGCTGTCCTTCGATGACTTGCATGACCTGCATGACCACACCGGTGGCTCCGGTGACGACTCGGACGGCGGCGACCATCACGGGCACCTGCACACCGGCTACGACAGCCTGTCCTTCGTCTCCGAAGTCCCCCTTGATCCACGCCGCTTGATGGGGTTTCTGGACAGCAGGCCCGAAGGGCTGTACCGGATCAAGGGGTACGTCGACTTCGGCCCGCACGACACCGCCAACCGCTATGTCCTCCACGCCGTCGGCCGCTTCCTGCGCTTCTACCCGGAGCGGTGGAACGCCGCCGACGCGCGTCTCACCCAGCTGGTCCTCATCGGCTCCGGCATCGACGCCTCCGCGCTCGGCAAGGAGCTGGAGGCCTGCAAGAGCGATGCCCCACACGCCGACGAACACGGCATGTGGGGCGTGCTGCGGTACGTACCGGAGGCGGCGGAAGAGGCACCCGCCTCCCAGGAGGACTTGGCGGACTAGGGCTTGATCCCCGCCCGACAGGTCCTAGACCGGACCGGCCACCACCGACACCGTCTTCCCGAGTGACACGCCCGAGCCGTCGCGGCGCGGATCGATGTCCGGGAGGTCGGCCGGGGTGCCGTTCTTCTGCGCGGCCCGTGCCGGGACGGCGCCCGCCCAGGCCAGGGACAGACAGTCCTCGCCCTTCAGGAACCGCTGGCAGCGCACACCACCGGTCGCGCGACCCTTGCGGGGGTACTGGTCGAACGGGGTCATCTTGGCCGTCGTCTGTACCGAGTCGTCCAGCGTGCCGCGCGAGCCCGCCACCGTGAAGACCACCGCGTCGGCCGCCGGGTCCACCGCCGTGAAGGAGATCACCTTCGCGCCCTCCGTCAGCTTGATGCCCGCCATACCGCCGGCCGCGCGGCCCTGCGGGCGGACCTGCGAGGCCTGATAGCGCAGCAGCTGGGCGTCGTCCGTGATGAAGACCAGGTCCTCCTCACCGGTGCGCAGCTCGACCGCGCCGACGATCCGGTCGCCCTCCTTCAGAGTGATGACCTCCAACTCGTCCTTGTTGGACGGATAGTCGGGCACCACACGCTTGACGACACCCTGCTCGGTTCCGATCGCCAGGCCCGGCGACGACTCGTCGAGCGTGGTCAGACAGACCAGGGTCTCTGCGCCCTCCAGGGAGACGAACTCAGACAGCGGCGCACCGCCCGAGAGGTTCGGTCTCGACGCCGTCTCCGGCAGCTGCGGCAGATCGATGACGTTGATCCGCAGCAGTCGGCCCGTGGACGTCACCGCGCCCACCTCACCGCGGGCCGTGGCCGGCACCGCCGAGACGATCACGTCGTGCTTGGAGCGCTTGGCCTCGCCGTCCTCCGCGAACGGGTCGCCGTTCGCCGTACGGGCCAGCAGTCCCGTCGAGGACAGCAGCACCCGGCACGGGTCGTCCGCCACCTGCAGCGACGCGGTGGGCAGTGGCGCCCCCGCCGACTCCAGCAGGACCGTACGGCGCTCGGTGCCGAACTTCTTGGCCACCGAGGCCAGTTCGGCGGAGACCAGCTTGCGCAGTTCCGCGTCCGACTCCAGGATCCGCGTCAGCTCGGCGATCTCCTCGTTGAGCCGGTCCTTCTCCGCCTCCAGCTCGATGCGGTCGTACTTGGTGAGCCGGCGCAGCGGCGTGTCGAGGATGTACTGCGTCTGGACCTCGCTCAGCGAGAAGCGCTCCATCAGGCGCTCCTTCGCCTGCGCGGAATTCTCGCTGGACCGGATCAGCCGGATGACCTCGTCGATGTCCACCAGCGCCGTGAGCAGGCCCTCGACCAGGTGCAGCCGGTCGCGACGCTTGGTGCGGCGGAACTCGCTGCGCCGCCGCACGACCTCGAAGCGGTGGTCGAGGTAGACCTCCAGGAGCTCCTTGAGGCCCAGGGTGAGGGGCTGTCCGTCGACCAGCGCCACGTTGTTGATGCCGAAGGACTCCTCCATCGGCGTCAGCTTGTACAGCTGCTCCAGGACGGCCTCCGGCACGAAGCCGTTCTTGATCTCGATGACCAGGCGCAGGCCGTGCTCGCGGTCGGTGAGGTCCTTGACGTCGGCGATGCCCTGGAGCTTCTTCGACCCGACGAGGTCCTTGATCTTGGCGATCACCTTCTCCGGACCGACCGTGAAGGGCAGTTCGGTGATGACGATGCCCTTGCGGCGGGCGGTCACCGTCTCCACGGACACGGTCGCGCGGATCTTGAAGGTGCCGCGGCCCGTCTCGTACGCGTCCCGGATGCCGGAGAGGCCGACGACCCGGCCGCCGGTGGGCAGGTCGGGGCCCGGGACGTGCTTCATCAGCGCGTCCAGATCCGCGCTCGGGTAGCGGATCAGGTGGCGGGCGGCCGCGATGACCTCGGAGAGGTTGTGCGGCGGCATGTTCGTGGCCATGCCGACGGCGATACCGGAGGCGCCGTTGACGAGGAGGTTCGGGAAGGCGGCGGGCAGCGCCACCGGCTCCTGCTCCTGGCCGTCGTAGTTGGGGGTGAAGTCGACCGTGTCCTCGTCGATCGACTCCGTCATCAGGCTGGTCGCCGCGGCCTGCCGGCACTCGGTGTACCGCATGGCGGCCGGCGGGTCGTCGTTGCCCAGCGAACCGAAGTTGCCGTGGCCGTCGACCAGGGGGACGCGCATGGAGAAGGGCTGGGCCATGCGCACCAGGGCGTCGTAGATCGACGCGTCGCCGTGCGGATGCAACTTACCCATGACCTCGCCGACGACGCGGGCGCACTTCACATAGCCGCGGTCGGGGCGCAGACCCATCTCGTTCATCTGATAGACGATGCGGCGGTGCACCGGCTTGAGGCCGTCGCGGGCGTCCGGCAGGGCGCGGGAGTAGATGACCGAGTACGCGTACTCGAGGAAGGAGCCCTGCATCTCGTCGACGACGTCGATGTCGAGGATCTTCTCCTCGTACGAGTCGTCGGGCGGCGGGTTCTTCGTGCTGCGGCGGGCCATCGCTGCCGGCTCCTTAGGTTTCTGGTCGCTCGAGCGTTTTGCGGTATCTGACGCGGACCATTGTGGACCGCGGCACTGACAACCACGGACCAGGACCCGATGTTGGGCTCCGGCCCGCCGTCGGAGAAGTGTCGCCGACGTACGGCCTCCCCCGCGACACAGGGGGCGGACGGAGTGCGAACCGCCCGGGCCGTGGCCGCGCTTGCGAGCGGCGGCACCGAAGGCAAGCGCGCGCCGCGAGACCGTTCACTCGGCGGAGTGATCGCCGGGCACACTCCCAGGTCGTGGGCAGGACGAGCCCGGATCGGTGCCGCGAGCACGGCCGGAGCGCGGGTGGCCCGCTCCGCTCGACGGGGACACGGCACGTGAGGGTGAGGACGATGCGTCGGCCGCCGTGCCGGGTGGCGGCCGAGGAGAGAGGAGAACAGACCCGTACAGCGGCGCTCGCCGTCGATCTCGCCCCCGCCGCCGAGCTGCTGAGCCGCTGCTCCGACGCCTTCCCCGAGCCGGCGGGCAACCGCTCGAAGGACGGGCTGACGGGGGTGGCGGTAGCCCTCGGCATGATGCAGGTCGGCGCGCGGCGGACCGAGCCCCGACGGCCGTCGCGCACGGCGTCCCCGGCTCGCCTTCACCGCCGTCCGGGCACGGCGTTCTGACCGGGAACTTCGCCGACCCTTCGGACGCTGCATACAGTGGCAGGAACTGAAGCCGAACTACTCGGCACAACGCAGTGCACGCGACCGGAAGGACACCTTGCCCATGGGTCACACGGCCACACCGGAGGCACAATCCGGCGGCCTCACCGCGACGGAGCACCGCCTGGCCAACGGCCTGCGCGTGGTGCTCTCCGAGGACCACCTCACGCCGGTCGCCGCGGTCTGTCTCTGGTACGACGTCGGCTCCCGCCACGAGGTCAAGGGCCGTACCGGACTCGCCCACCTCTTCGAGCACCTGATGTTCCAGGGATCGAACAGTGTGAAGGGCACGGGCCACTTCGAGCTCGTCCAGGGCGCGGGCGGCTCGCCGAACGGCACCACCAGCTTCGAGCGCACCAATTACTTCGAGACCATGCCCGCCCACCAGCTGGAGCTCGCGCTGTGGCTGGAGGCCGACCGCATGGGCAGCCTCCTGGTGGCCCTCGACGAGGAGGGCCTGGAGAACCAGCGCGACGTCGTCAAGAACGAGCGCCGCCAGCGCTACGACAACGTCCCCTACGGCACGGCGTTCGAGAAGCTGACGGCCCTGTCGTACCCCGACGGCCACCCCTACCACCACACGCCGATCGGCTCGATGGCCGACCTGGACGCGGCCAGCCTGGAGGACGCCCGCGCGTTCTTCCGCACCTACTACGCGCCCAACAACGCCGTGCTGTCGATCGTCGGCGACATCGACCCGGAGCAGACGCTCGCCTGGGTCGAGAAGTACTTCGGCTCCATCCCGGGACACGACGGCAAGCCCGAGCCGCGCGACGGATCGCTGCCGGACATCATCGGCGAGCAGCTGCGCGAAGTCGTGGAGGAGAACGTTCCCGCGCGCGCGATGATGGCCGCCTACCGGCTCCCGCAGGACGGCACGCGCGAGTGCGACGCGGTCGACCTGGCGCTGACCGTCCTCGGCGGCGGCGAATCCTCCCGCCTCTACAACCGACTGGTCCGCCGCGACCGTACGGCCGTGGCGGCCGGCTTCGGCCTGCTGCGGCTGGCCGGCGCGCCCTCCCTGGGCTGGCTGGACGTGAAGACCTCCGGCGATGTCGAGGTGCCCGTCATCGAGGCGGCCGTCGACGAGGAGCTCGCCCGGTTCGCGGCGGACGGCCCCACCGCCGAGGAGATGGAGCGCGCGCAGGCCCAGCTGGAGCGCGAGTGGCTGGACCGGCTCGGCACCGTCGCGGGCCGCGCCGACGAACTGTGCCGCTACGCCGTCCTGTTCGGCGACCCGCAGCTCGCCTTCACCGCCGTACAGCGCGTCCTCGCCGTCACCGCCGAGGAGGTCCAGGCGGTCGCCAAGGCCCGGCTGCGTCCCGACAACCGCGCGGTGCTCGTGTACGAGCCGGTCGCCGACGAGGCCGAGGACGCGCAAGCCCCCACCGACGAGAACGAGGAGTCGGCGCAGTGACCGAGCTCGCCAGCATGGAGTTCCACCCGCAGCCCCAGGCCGGCCAGGCCCGGCCCTGGGCGTTCCCGGCGCCCGAGCGCGGCGAGCTGGACAACGGCCTGACGGTCCTGCGCTGCCACCGCCCCGGCCAGCAGGTCATCGCCGTCGAGGTGCTCCTGGACACGCCCCTGGACGCCGAACCGAAGGGCCTGGACGGCATTGCGACGATCATGGCGCGCGCGTTCTCCGAGGGCACCGACAAGCACACCGCCGAGGAGTTCGCCGCCGAGCTTGAGCGCTGCGGCGCCACGCTCGACGCGTACGCCGACCACCCCGGCATCCGCGTCAGCCTCGAGGTGCCCGTCTCCCGGCTGCCGAAGGCGCTGGGGCTGCTCGCCGACGCGCTCAGGGCACCCGCGTTCGACGACGCCGAGGTCGAGCGCCTGGTGCGCAACCGCCTCGACGAGATCCCGCACGAGCTGGCCAACCCCTCGCGCCGCGCCGCGAAGGAGCTCTCCAAGCAGCTGTTCCCGGCGACCTCGCGCATGTCCCGCCCGCGCCAGGGCACCGAGGACACCGTCGCCGGCATCGACTCCGCGGCCGTACGCGCCTTCTACGAGCGGCACGTACGCCCCGCCACCTCCACCGTCGTGGTCGTCGGCGACCTCACCGGTGTCGACCTCGACGTGCTGCTGGGCGACACCCTGGGCGCCTGGACCGGCTCCCCGGCCCAGCCCCGCCCGGTCCCGCCGGTGACCGCGGACGACAACGGGCGCGTCGTCATCGTGGACCGCCCGGGTGCCGTGCAGACGCAGCTGCTGATCGGCCGTGTCGGCCCGGACCGGCACGATCGTGTGTGGCCCGCGCAGGTGCTCGGCACGTACTGCCTCGGTGGCACCCTCACGTCCCGCCTGGACAAGGTCCTGCGCGAGGAGAAGGGCTACACCTACGGTGTGCGTGCGTTCGGCCAGGTCCTGCGCTCCGCGCCGGACGGCACGGGCGCGGCGATGCTCGCCATCAGCGGCTCCGTCGACACCCCGAACACCGGTCCGGCGCTGGACGACCTCTGGAAGGTCCTGCGCGGGGTCGCCGCCGAGGGGCTCACCGACGCCGAGCGGGACTTCGCCGTGCAGAACCTCGTCGGGGTGGCGCCGCTGAAGTACGAGACGGCCGCCTCCGTGGCGAACACGCTGGCCGACCAGGTCGAGCAGCACCTGCCCGACGACTACCAGGCGAAGCTGTACCAGCAGCTTGCCGCGACCGGCACCGTCGAGGCCACGGCCGCGGCCGTGAGCGCCTTCCCGGTGGACCGACTGGTGACGATCCTGGTCGGCGACGCGGCCGCGATCCGCGAGCCCGTCGAGGCCCTCGGCATCGGCGAAGTCAGCGTCGTGGCGGCCGAGTAGAGGACCTCGGAGGTCCCGTAGCGGACCGAGCAGAGGTCGGACAGCCGCGCCGGGCGACGGCACGCGCGCGTGAGGGGCCCTGGTGACTTCCAAGTCACCAGGGCCCCTTTATGCCCGAATTAGGGGAGAGGTTGCCTGTCTGACCTGTGGGATGCGCTACAAAAGCCGCGATCCGTTTGGGGATTGAAAGTCGCCCCGCTTAGCGTCTTCCGGGCTGTCCGTCAGGCAGTGCGCCGCGCCCGCGGCACCGGACAGCCATCGCCGAGTCCCCGTACGGCGCGAGCCAGGGGAGCCGGGGACCCATCGCAGTCCCCTGGGGTGAATCGGACGCCCGCGCAGCCGCGAGGGGGTCCGTAGGAGACCTTCCTGCTCCGAACCCGTCAGCTAACCCGGTAGGCGAGAGGGAAGGAAAGGATCAGCCACTACATGGCGTTCACCTGCGCCACCGGGAAGAACCGCGCCTCCGGGAAGCACCGTCGCCCTGGCCGGTTCGAGCGCACCACCGCCCGCGCGGCGGGCGTCGCCGCGCTCACCGCCACCGGCGTCATAGGCACCCTGGCCGCCCCGGCGCTCGCCGCCGAACCCGCCGCCGAGCAGACCGGCCTCATCCCCGTCATCACCGTCGACGACACGCTCGCCGACCAGATCGATGCCCAGGCCGCCGCCCAGAAGCAGGCCGCCCAGGAGGCCGCGGCCCTCAAGCAGGCCGCCGAGGAGGCCGCGCGCAAGAAGGCGGCCGAGAAGGCCAAGCAGGAGCGCGAGGCCAAGGAGCGCGCCGCCCGAGAGGCCGAGCGCAAGCGCCTGCTGTCCTACGTCGCCCCGATCTCCGGCTCGTACGTCTCCACGGGTTACAAGGCCGGCGGCGCCGTCTGGTCGTCCGGCAGCCACACCGGCGTCGACTTCCACGCCGCCAGCGGCACCTCCGTCCACGCCGTCGGCTCCGGCACCGTCGTGGAGGCCGGCTGGGGCGGGGCCTACGGCAACAACATCGTGATCAAGATGAACGACGGTACGTACACCCAGTACGGCCACCTGTCGTCCATAGGCGTCTCCGTCGGCCAGACCGTCACGCCGGGCCAGCAGATCGGCCTGTCCGGCGCCACCGGCAACGTCACCGGACCGCACCTGCACTTCGAGGCCCGCACGACCGCCGAGTACGGCTCCGACATCGACCCCGTCGCCTACCTCCGCTCGCACGGCGTGAACGTCTGACGCCTCCCGCGCCCCACCGGAAGCTCCGCTTCCCGCAGCTGAGCCTCCCCGAAGCCCCGGCTCCCGAGCCGGGGCTTTCGGCGTTTCCCGGACGATCGGCTGACCAAAAAATATCCATGGATTCCGGCCCGCCGTCGGAAATTCCGGCCGGTTGCAATAGAGTCACTGAACACACGTCATTCGTCGACGTTTCACGGGGATTAAGGCGGAGGTCGGTCATGCGTATTCCGGCGCACTCGGTATGCACCGCGATCCGGGACGACATCGTCGCCGGCGTCTACGAGCGCGGCGGCCGGCTCACCGAGGAACTCCTCGCCCGCCGCTATGGCGTCTCCCGCGTCCCCGTGCGCGAGGCCCTGCGGACCCTGGAGGCGGAGGGCTTCGTGGTGACCCGGCGGCACGCGGGCGCGTGCGTCGCCGAACCGACCGAGCAGGAGGCCGCCGACCTGCTGGAGATGCGCACGCTGCTGGAGCCGCTCGGCGCCGCCCGGGCCGCCCAGCGGCGCACCGAGGCGCATCTGAAGGTCCTGCGTGGCCTGGTCAGGCTGGGCCAGGAACGGGCCAGGCGGGGCAACAGCGAGGACCTGCGCTCGCTCGGCGGCTGGTTCCACGAGACGCTGGCCCAGGCCTCCGGAAGCCCCGCGCTGGCCTCGATGCTGACCCAGCTGCGCCACAAGATCGCCTGGATGTACGCCGTGGAGGCGCCGGTCGACCCGGTGGAGTCCTGGACCGAGCACGGCGCGATCGTGGACGCGGTGGCGCGCGGCGACGGGGAGCGCGCCCGGGGCGTCACGGCCCTGCATGCCGAGCGCGCGATGGGCGCGCACCGGCTGCGGTTCGGCTCCGGTGATCGCGCCGAGCGTGTGAGGAATTCGCAACATCCCGTAAACATGCCGAGCCTGCGGCATTAACACGGGCGCCGTATACAAAGAGGGGATATTCGGCGGCAGTGTATTTCCGCTGCCCTTTTCAGGCGTGCCGTGAGCCATTTCGGTCACCCGCCCCCCGGAAAAGCCGCGGCCTGCTCTGCTCGAAACGGCGAAGCCGCGTCCGCCGAAACAGCGAAGCCGCGCCCGCCGAAAAGGCGGACGCGGCTTCACCGTTTGCCACGGAGTCCCGCTCAGGTCCTTCAGACCGTCTCGGGCAGCTCCTCGAGGCCCTCGGAGACCAGCTTCGCCAGCCGGTCGAGGGCGGCGTCCGCACCCTCGGCGTCGGAGGCGAGGACGATCTCCTCGCCGCCCTGGGCGCCCAGGCCCAGCACGGCCAGCATGGAGGCCGCGTTGACGGGGTTGCCGTCGGCCTTGGCGATCGTCACCGGGATACCTGCGGCCGTGGCGGCCCGGACGAAGATGGAAGCGGGGCGGGCGTGAAGGCCCTCGGCCCAGCCGACGTTGACGCGGCGCTCAGCCATGTGATGCTGCCCTTCGGTGTTCAGGGTTGTCTAGACCAGTTTCCCACACCCGTGAAGCCCGCCGGGAGGGACAAAACGTCCCTCCCGAGGTGACCGTCGGGTCGCGGCCTCGACCCGACATACGTCCTCCACAGACTGCCTCGCGCCGTTGTCGTACGCGAGCCGTACTCTGGGCCCCATGCAGAGCGCCTCGGACCGGCACGAGTACCCCGCCCACTGGGAAGCCGACGTGGTGCTGCGCGACGGCGGCACCGCACGCGTCCGCCCCATCACCGTTGATGACGCCGAGCGTCTGGTCAGCTTCTACGAGCAGGTGTCGGACGAGTCGAAGTACTACCGCTTCTTCGCGCCCTACCCGCGACTGTCCGCGAAGGACGTCCACCGCTTCACGCACCACGACTTTGTGGACCGGGTGGGACTCGCGGCCACGGTGGGCGGCGAGTTCATCGCCACCGTACGCTACGACCGGATCGGCGCCGACGGAATGCCCGCGTCCGCACCCGCCGACGAGGCCGAGGTCGCCTTCCTCGTCCAGGACGCCCACCAGGGGCGCGGCGTCGCCTCAGCGCTGCTCGAACACATCGGCGCCGTCGCCCGCGAGCGCGGCATCCGGCGCTTCGCCGCCGAGGTGCTGCCCGCCAACACCAAGATGATCAAGGTGTTCACGGACGCCGGGTACACCCAGAAGCGCAGCTTCGAGGACGGCGTCGTGCGTCTGGAGTTCGACCTGGAGCCGACGGACCGCTCGCTCGCCGTGCAGTACGCGCGCGAGCAGCGCGCCGAGGCCCGGTCCGTACGCCGACTGCTGGTGCCCGGTTCGGTCGCCGTCATCGGCGTCGGCCGCGCCCCCGGCGGCGTGGGCCGCAGTGTCCTCGGCAACATCAGGGACGCCGATTTCACAGGACGGCTCTACGCGGTGAACAGGGCGTTCCCGGCGGACCTCAAGGAAGTCGACGGAGTCCCCGCGCACCGCTCGATGCGGGACATCGACGAGCAGGTCGACCTCGCGGTGGTCGCCGTGCCCGCCGAGTACGTCCCCGACGTGGTCACCGAGTGCGGCGAGCACGGTGTGCAGGGGCTGGTCGTGCTCTCCGCCGGGTACGCCGAGAGCGGGCCCGACGGCCGGGAGCGGCAGCGTGAACTCGTCCGGCACGCGCGCGCGTACGGCATGCGCATCATCGGGCCGAACGCGTTCGGGATCATCAACACCTCCGCCGACGTACGCCTCAACGCCTCCCTGGCACCCGAGATGCCCCGCCCCGGCCGGATCGGCCTGTTCGCCCAGTCCGGCGCGATCGGCATCGCCCTGCTGTCCCGGCTGCACCGCAGGGGCGGTGGCGTGACCGGAGTCACAGGCGTGTCGACCCTGGTCTCGTCTGGCAACCGGGCCGACGTGTCCGGCAACGACGTCCTCCAGTACTGGTACGACGACCCGGACACCGACGTCGTGCTGATGTACCTGGAGTCCATCGGCAACCCCCGCAAGTTCACCCGCCTCGCCCGGCGCACGGCGGCGGCGAAGCCGCTGGTCGTGGTCCAGGGCGCACGGCACGGCGGCGCGGCGCCCCAGGGGCACGCCGTACGGGCCACCCGGCTGCCGCACGCCACGGTGTCCGCGCTGCTGCGGCAGGCCGGCGTGATCCGGGTGGACACGATCACCGAACTCGTGGACGCGGGGCTGCTGCTCGCCCGCCAGCCGCTGCCGGCCGGCCCGCGCGTGGCGATCCTCGGGAACTCCGAGTCGTTGGGCCTGCTGACCTACGACGCCTGCCTCTCCGAAGGGCTGCGGCCGTTGCCGCCGCTGGATCTGACGACCGGGGCCTCGGCGGCCGACTTCCACGAGGCGCTGTCGCACGCGTTGGCCGACGAGACGTGCGACGCGATCGTCGTCACCGCCATCCCGGCGATCGGAGGCGCCTCGACCGGCGACGCGGAGCTGGCGGAGGCCCTGCGCTCGGCGGCCGAGCGGGTACCGGGAAAGCCCGTGCTGGTCGTGCACGTGGAGCTCGGCGGGCTCGCGGAGGCCCTGTCGGCCGCGGCGAGCACCGCACCGCAGGCGGTCACCACGGCGCCCGGCATCGCGAACCGCGCCCACCCGTTCCGCCCTCTCGACTTCCCGGCCGACCCCCCGCCCGCCCCGTCCGACACGGCCGACGACGCCCCCCGGCTCATCCCCGCCTACCCCGCCGCCGAGCGAGCCGTCCGCGCCCTCGCCGAAGCCGTCAAGTACTCCCAGTGGCGGCGCGACGCGGCCGACCCCGGCCGGGTGCCCGAGTACGACGACATCGACGAGAAGGGCGCCGCCCGGCTGATCGGCGGGCTCCTCGCGCGCGGGCAGGGCCTCACGCTCGGCACGGACGAGACCGCCGACCTGCTCGGCAAGTACGGCATCCAGGTCCACCGCGCCCTGCACGCCCCCACTCCGGACGCCGCCGCCGACGCAGCCCACACCCTCGGCTACCCCGTCGCCCTCAAGGCCACCGCCCCCCATCTGCGGCACCGCGCCGACCTCGGTGGCGTACGGCTCGATCTCGCCGACGAGGAGCAACTGCGGCGGGCGTACGCGGAGTTGACCGACCTGTTCGGCAAGCCGGAGGAGCTGAGGCCGGTCGTGCAGAGCATGGCGCCGCGCGGCGTCGACACCGTCGTACGGGCCGTGATCGACCCGGCCGCCGGCGCCGTGCTGTCCTTCGGGCTCGCCGGGGCCGCCTCACAGCTGCTCGGCGACATGGCGCACCGGCTCATCCCGGTCACCGACCGCGAGGCCACCTCGATCATCCGCTCGATCCGGACGGCACCGCTCCTGTTCGGCTGGCGCGGCTCCGAGCCCGTGGACACCCCTGCGCTGGAGGAACTGCTGCTGAGGGTGTCGCGGCTGGTCGACGACCACCCCGAGGTCGTCGCGGTCACCCTGGAGCCGGTCGTCGTCGCCACCCACGGCCTGAGCGTGCTCGGCGCCTCCGTACGCCTCGCCCCGCCGCCGGCCCGCGACGACCTCGGACCGAGGACGCTGCCCACGTACTGAGACCGCCCTGAGCGGTGCCTCGCAGTCAGTGCGCCCCCGTAGGATGGGCGTCATGGCCAAGACCAGTACGACGACCCAGGGGCTGCGTGCGGCGATCGAGCGCAGCGGCTACTACCCGGCCCTCGTGGCCGAGGCGGTGGAGGCCGCCGTGGGCGGCGAGCCCATCCGGTCGTACCTGGTCCACCAGGAGACGACGTTCGACCAGAACGAGGTGCGGCGGCATGTGACCGTCCTCGTCCTCACCGGCAACCGTTTCATCGTCAGCCACACCGACGAGCAGGCCGCGGACAGCACCTCCCCGACGCCGTACGCCACCACCTCCACCGAGTCGGTGAAGATCGGCCGGATCTCCTCGGTCGTCGTCAGCCGTGTCGTCGCCAACCCGGAGAAGTACAAGCCGGGCACGCTGCCCCGCGAGGTCGTGCTGACCATCGGGTGGGGCGCCGTCTCCCGTATCGACCTGGAGCCCGCCGCCTGCGGCGACCCCAACTGCGAGGCCGACCACGGCTACACCGGCAGCTCGACGGCCGACGACCTCAGCCTCCGGGTCAGCGAGGCCGGCGACGGCCCCGAGACCGTCCGCCAGGCCCTTGCCTTCGCCCAGTCGCTGTCCGAGGCGACCGCGGACCTCACTCGCTGATGGTGCAGCCCACCGCCTGGGACGCCCACCCGGAACCCCTCGCCGTCCACTCCGCGCCCGTCCCCGAGTACGGCGGCGGCTCGCTCGCCGACCTGCTGCCCACGCTGGCCGCGGGCATGGCCGTACCGGAGATGACCGCCGCGATCCCCGAGCTGACCGCAGCCGACCGCAACTGCGTGTTCCTGATCGACGGACTCGGCTGGGAGCAGCTCAAGGCGCACCCCGAGGACGCGCCGTTCATGACCTCACTCCTGAGCAGCTCGCGCGGCGGCACCGGACGTCCGATCACCGCCGGCTACCCGGCGACCACCGCGACGTCCCTCGCCTCCGTCGGCACCGGCCTGCCGCCCGGCGCACACGGCCTGCCCGGCTACACCGTGCGCAACCCCGAGACCGGCGAGCTGATGAACCAGCTGCGCTGGAACCCGTGGACCTCGCCGCGCGTCTGGCAGCCGTACCCCACCGTCTTCCAGCTGGCACAGCAGGCGGGCGTGCACGCCGCCCAGGTGTCCTCGCCCACTTTCCAGAACACCCCGCTCACCAAGGTCGCGCTCAGTGGCGGAACGTTCCTCGGGCGGCTGACCGGCGAGGACCGCATGGACCTCGCCGCCGGGCAACTGGCCGCCGGTGACCGCTCCCTGGTCTACACGTACTACGCCGAACTCGACGGAGCCGGCCACCGCTACGGCGTCGACTCCGACACCTGGCGCGGCCAGCTGATGTACGTCGACCGGCTCGTCCAGCGCCTCGCCGAACAGCTGCCACCGCGCAGCGCGCTCTACGTCACCGCCGACCACGGCATGATCGACGTGGCCTTCGACGAGGAGCACCGCATCGACTTCGACGAGGACTGGGAGCTGCGCGCCGGCGTCGCCCTGCTGGGCGGCGAGGGCCGGGCCCGGCACGTCTACGCGGTACCGGGCGCCGCGAACGACGTGCTGACCTGCTGGCGCGAGGTGCTCGGCGAGCAGTTCTGGGTGGCCTCCCGGGACGAGGCGATCGAGGCGGGCTGGTTCGGGCCGCGGATCGACGAGCGGGTGTACGACCGGATCGGCGACGTGATCGCGGCCGCCCGGGACGACGTGCTGATCATCGCGTCCGAACGCGAGCCGAAGGAGTCGGCGATGGTCGGCAACCACGGTTCGATGACCCCCGCCGAGCAACTGGTCCCCCTGCTCGAAGTACGCTCCTGACGACTCCCGCCGTTCTCCTCGTTGCCGAAAGGTGCTCAACTCAACATGCCCGAGCTGGTGTTCTTCTCCGGAACCATGGACTGCGGGAAGTCGACTCTGGCGCTACAAATCGAACACAATCGATCGGCGCGTGGTCTGCAGGGACTGATCTTCACGCGTGATGACCGTGCGGGTGAGGGCAAGTTGTCGTCGCGTCTGGGGCTGGTGACCGACGCGGTGGAGGCCGGGCCGGGGCTGGATCTGTACGGATATGTGGTGGAGGAGCTGTCTCGGGGTGGCCGGGTCGACTATGTGATCGTGGACGAGGCCCAGTTCCTGCCGTCCGGGCAGATCGACCAACTGGCCCGGATCGTGGACGACTTGGAACTGGACGTCTTCGCGTTCGGCATCACCACCGACTTCCGGACGAGGCTCTTCCCTGGCTCCCAGCGTCTGATCGAGCTTGCCGATCGCCTGGAGACCTTGCAGGTCGAGGCGATGTGCTGGTGCGGTGCTCGGGCCACGCACAATGCACGCACCGTGGGTGGGGAGATGGTCGTCGAGGGGGAGCAGGTCGTCGTGGGCGACGTGGCCCAGTCGGCGGCGGAGGTCGGGTACGAGGTGCTCTGCCGACGTCATCACCGCCGGCGGATGACGAGCGCCACGGCGCGGGCAGCGGTGTTGTCGCCGGACGTGCTGCCGATCACGGCCACTTGACCGCTGACCGGCGAGAGGCGCGTCGAACCATCCTCACGTCGTCGCCCGGGTGGTTCCTCGTACACGCCGTAAACGTCCCCTCGGTTCCGCGGACCGAGGTCCCGCAACTGCGCTGTCCCCAGGAACACAGCCTCAGTTGAGTCACGTACGTCCAAGGGGCCGCAAGGAGATCCGTCTCTGGGGCGATGCGGCGTTCGCCTCCGGGAGGGGAGGCTGCACGCCAGGATCAGCGAGCAGGGGAAGGCCGCATGGAAGCGATCAAGGAGCCCGACTGGAGCGTCGTGGGAATCCTGGGGGCCGCCCGTGGCGCCCAGGGGGCCGACAAGGGCGGAGCCATCGGTTCCGAGCATCTACTGGCTGGCATTACCACTGCCAAGGGTGCCGCGCGCGAGGCACTCGCGGACGAAGGGGCGACCAGGACCGCACTGTTGGCGGTACTGCGAGACCGGATGGACCGGGACGGTGCGTGGAGCGGTGCCGACGACGTCGAGGCAAGCGTTGCCGCGAAGGACGTGCTGGGGGACGACGGTGACCGAGGCGGCCGCTTCACGGGCGCCGCTGCCAGGGCGCTGACCGCGGCGATGGAACAGGCGCAGCGGGAAGGCGCGGCGAAGTTCGGCGCGGCTCATCTGCTGCGGAGCTTGCTGGAGGAGGACAACCGCGCGGTGGAACTGCTGGGCGCGTGCGGCGTCTCACCACAGGCCGTACGCGTCCGCCTCGACGGCGGCACCGGGGGCCAGGAGGACGGCCTTTCTCCCCTGCTGCATACGACCCGCGACGTTCTCCTCGGCCGTGGCCACTATCGCCGGATGCCCTTCTGGCAGCGGTGGCTGCTCAAGCTCGGCGGGGTCAACTGGGCGTCCACACCGGCCTGGTGGGTCCGAATGGAGACGTACGAACAGGCACGTCGTCTCGGCCACGGCGTGGTGGGCACCGAGCATGTCCTGCTGGCGATCCTGGCCACCCACGAGGTCGCGCTCCGGTACCCGCATCTCGCGGCGGAGAGCGCCCCCACTGGCGGCACCCGGTACGCGGGCGGTGAGCGGCTGGCCGGCCTGGGCATCGACTACGCCTTGGTTCACGGAGCTCTGACCGGTGACCGGGTCCGTCTGGCGGCCGACGCCCGGCCCGTCGAGCAGTACCTCGATGAGGCCGCGGGGCCGAGCGCGGTGAGGTCGGCCGACTCCGGCAGCGCAACCGCGTCCGATCCGGGCACTGGTCCCCTGGTCGAGATGCTGCTGAGGGAGGAGACCCGCGCCCGGCAGTTGATCGACGCGCTGACCACCGCTCCCGGCGGCTGACGGGACATTTGGTCTCGGCTTCATCAACAGGTCTGCCGCCCGAGCGGTCACGGGCGCTGAGGCGGGTCCGGACGGAGGCGCGATCGGGGCCGGGGCTGCCGGAGTCCTGTGCTGGGCGCCGACGGCCTGCCTGCCCGTGGCGCGCTGGGTCCGCGGGCCGAGGCGACCGTCGAGGCCGGCCACGCGAGCGTGGTCACCGGCTTCCGGGCACAGGCCATGGAGCGCGATGGCGGTCAGTTCGTCCTCGTCGCCGAGCACGGCCGACCAAAACACCCCCTAGGGCGGCGGCAAGCGCACCGCGGACCTGTGCCCGGCGCCGGACTCCCGCTGACCTGCGAGGTGGGGCACGTCCGCCAGTGCGGCCTGTGGTCTGTGATCCTCGACGGCGTGGCGTCCCGCGCCGGCTCTTGAGCGGGACGACCGTCAGTAGGCGGCCGAGACCGGACCCAGGTTCGTCCACCGTCCGGGCCCGGACCACCGGTGCAGCCACACGTCGTGCCCGAAGCCGAGCGTGTGCCCCTCGCCCTCGGGGCCGCCGACCTCGAACCAGCCCGACAGGCCCCGAACGATCTGCCCGTCGACCTGCTCGCCCAGCGCGTCGGCGAGTGCCTCGGGGTCGGTGGGCACGGTGCCGCGCCCGTTCACCCACACTGTGCGGTACACGCGGATCAGGGCCTGCGCCGCCTCGTACTCCTCGACCGCACCGGCCCGGTCGGGCAGCCGCACCAGCCACGGGCACCGCTCGGTGTTACCCGTGCGGCAGTCCTTCGCCCGTACGGCGCCTGGGGCCACGGTGTCGACGCGGTACAGGGTGATGCCGTCCGGCACCCGCTCGGGCGGGTCGTCCCAGGGCTCGCCGCAGTTGTTCTCAACGCTGGTGGAGTACAGCACCGGACCTTGGAACCCGGCGCGGGCCAGCGCTCGCAGGTCCTTGTCGAGGTCGAGCGTCCCCACGAGATACACGGCCTGCCCGCTCCCGTCGGACAGCGATGCGCGCAACTCGCCGCGCGACATCAGAGAGGGGCGCTCGGTGAAGACGGGCACGCCGGGCAGGTTCAACTTCGCGACATCGACCTCGGGCCCCGGTCCGCCCTCGCCCAACTGATCCGCGATCCCCTTCGCGCTGCCCCACGCACCGAGCACGGTCATGGTCCGCGTGTGATGCTTCTTGGCGAGATAAGCTCTCAACTGCCAGGCGACTTCCGGCACTTCAGGTGCCACATGATGCGCGTACCCGTAGTGGAGCCCGGGCGGATTCTCCACCCGACAGGTCCCTATGGCCGGCACTGGCGCCCTGCTCAGTTCGCGGGACGGGGCGTCGGCTATCACCGCGACGATCCGCGGGTACGCGGACCTCAACTCCTCATACGTCAGTCCGCGCCGCGCCCGCACCGCGACGAACTCCAGCGGCAGATCGCCCTGCGCCTTGTTGGCCCGCAGCAGCGCCCGCAGCTCGTCGAGGGCGATGCGCGCGGCCCCGGCCCGGTCCTCTGCGGCCTGCCGCGTGACGACGGCGACGGTGAACGGCTCCCCTCCGACACCCTCTTGACCACTGTCGCGCCCCCCGTCCCGGTCCCCGCCCTTCTGGACGAGCCCGATCACGACGACCGCCACGACGACCACGCCCAGCACCAGCCGGACCGACCACCTCTTCATACGGCACGACGGTACGGCCGGAATGGCACCCTCGGCAGGCCATGGCGGGCTCCGTGAGCCGCGCGGTGATGACCGGCGGCCTGGCCGAGGGTCTCCGGTGTGTGCGGGCGTGGGGTGACGTAGACCCGGCCGTAGGCCAGGAGCAGCCGGAGCAGCCGGATCTGCTCATCGGCGGCCTTTTGATCACGACGAGGTCCTCAAGAGCGGCGAGGAGCGGATCGTGATCCTGGCTGTGGTCCCGCCGCGGCCCCCAGTCTCTGGATGAAGGCCGTGCGGTGCCTCCACGCGTCGTCCACCGCGGCACCGTGCTGGTTCGCCGGGGACTCGTCGTCGTTCTCGGGGACGTACGGCAGCGGCCGGCGCAAGACTTTGAATGAGTACAAGAGGTTTGTCGGAGGCAAGTTCTGCTGCTGGGAGGCGGCGACCCCGGCTACGACGGCTGCTCGATCCGTAGTGCGCGCCTCAGGGAAAGGGATGGGGAAAGGGGTTGAGTCCGGCCACGGTCGAGGGCGGAGTCGGGTCGCCGAGGAGACGCGGCACGTCGAGAAGCCGGGGCAGGCCGTCCACTCTGCGCATGCCGTGCCCGAAAGTCATCGGTGCGGCCCCCGGAACCACGACCTTGACGCAGGCCAGCCCGCCGGCTCGCTGCTCCGAGGTCGTCTGGTCCACGACCAGCACATCCAGTCCCGTCCGCAGGTACCGGTCGATGGCGTGCTCGACGTCCTGGGTCAGATCATCGGTGCTTATGGGGATGCTCCTGGCTGTCATCTCCTCCAGGGACCGCCGCTCGGGAGAGGAGAACAGGAACTCCAGCCGGGAGAAGACCGAGGGGTCGGCGTACAGCAGCGAGTGATCGCTCATGTTCCGTACGAGCGAGGAGTCTGCGGCCATCGCCGTCACCCGCCCACGATGCTCCGCGTAAGAGCGGTCCACGCTGGCCAGGATCGGGCCCAGCTCGCACAGCGCGTTGAGGACCGCACGCTCGGGGACGAGATGGGAGCCGCCCGCGCACACGGCCTTGGCCCGGCCGGTGCGGTCCGTGTGGTCGACGGCGATGGCCCACACACACGGCAGTCCCTGTTCGACCGTGGTGTCCAGCACCGTGATGGTTCTCGACGTCTCTTCCTCAAGATGCGCGGCGAGCAGACGGACCCGAGGGTCACGGGCCGAACCCAGGTCGATCCTGGGCAGTGGACGGCGCGCGTACCAGGCGATCAGGAAGGCGTCGCGCTCCGCGACTTCGAGGAGACCGTAGAGGATGGCCTCTTCCAGGCAGCCGCCCAGGGCACAGCCATTGGAGATCTCGTAGGCCAGTCGTGGTTCGTCCGGACGCAGCAGGTGGGCACCGTAGTACGCGTACGTCTCGGGCAGCAGCATGGGCCGGCGCCGGGCGAACGAGTAGGCCCACACCCAGTGCATCGACAGGTCTTCGTGGAAGGGGGTGAAGGGGAAGCCGGGTACTCCGTGACGCTCTGGTGTGTAGAGCCCGAGCGAGCGCGGATCGACAGCCGTCTCCCGGACGTCGCGGTACGAGGCGCGGACGGTCGTCCGTTTGCCGCCCGCCTGCAGTCCTCCCCACCGCTCGACAGCCTCCAGCACGGCGGTCGCACAACTGGCTCGATAGTTGTCACTGCGGCCCCACCCCGATTCCTCCGACGTGTGTCCGCGTATCGGCAGCGTTGCCCTGGCGACGGGAAGGCCGCCCTCGTCTCCCGTGCCGACATCTCTGATCAGGCCCGTCTCACTGTCGACGAAGGTGCGTACCAGCATCTGGCGTTCATCGGTCGCGTTGCGGGTCCGGAATGCCCCGGGCCGGGGCTTGAGCCGGGGGCGCAGAGTGAGCCGGGCGCGTTCGGCGGTGTCTTCCGGCGGCTCTCCGCAGACGGGACAGAGAGGTTCGGGCAGTATCCGGTGGGTGCGCACGGTCAGGTCCGCCAAGGAGACGCGGAGGAGGGCCGACGCGGACCGGGGGGTGGTGCCGGAGGCCAGTGCCGTGATCTCGTCGGCGACCAGCTCCGCGATGCCGTCGGAGGCGAAGCTGGTCAGCCACGGCGCCGGGCTGCCGGCCAGGCTGTCACGGTTCCGGTCCAGCACGGCGTAGCGGCCGGGCTGGTTTCGGCGGCGCCGCAGATCGGCGCAGGTCCAGCAGCCGGATGCGCCGGGAGTTGTCAGTGGTCCCACAACGACATGGCCCAGTTCGGCGGTCACCGGAAGGACCGGGACCGGGATGGCGGGCACCGCGCCGAGTGGGGCGTCCGCCCATCCGTCCGAGACAGGCACGAGGGCCACGAGTCCCTCGTGCGCGGCCGGTCGGAGTTCCGCCGGGTCGTGCAACCGGACCTTCCCGGCCAGGGAGGCTGCCACGGCCTCCCGCAGGAGGCCGTTCCCCAGCAGGCTCACGACCGGTGTCATGTCATGCATCGAGCAGCACTACCCTTCCTGTGCAGGGCAGGACCCGGGCCATCGCCGGATCGTCGTCGAGAAGCGTGAGGACCGGCTCCCGGCCGGTGCGCCGGATCGCGTCGATCACCTCGGCCGGGGTGACCTCCGCGGGTGGCGTCCACGAACGGTCGCAGGCGCTCGGCTCGTCCAGGACGGCGCCGGGAAGCGCTCCCGACTGTGCTGCCGCCAGCAGGAGTTCGAGACCGTGGTGCGCGGCCTCGGTCCAACTCAGCGCGGCCTCCACATGACGCACGGCCCCCTCCACCGCGCACCCCACGGTCGGTATGCCGGCGACGCCCGTCAGGTCGTACAGCTGGACGTCATGGCCGAGTGCGCCGAGCAGCCGGTGATACTTGCGAAGGGCGGGGTACGAGGCGAACGCCTTCTCATCGATCGGCGTACCGGACCGGTCGAGCAGGGAGGACGGGCCGTCGGAGCCTGTGAACAGGTCGGCCCGGTAGCGGGCGAGGACGGCGGCGGTCACCATCTGCGCCCAGTCCAGACCGGTCCCGACACCGACTTCCAGGTCCGGCACGTCCGGCTGCGCAGCGCCGCGAGCGGTATCGGCGTCGACGCGCAGGACTGCCTCGTCGCCCAGGCGCAGCCCCCAGCGCGGTCGCCGCTCAGCGGGATGCGGCGCATGCAGGCCCGAGGCCAGCACCCCGTACACGCCGACGGCCTTCAGGGCGGCCCGCTGCCTGGCCGAGGCGAAGTCCGGTCCGCACGCCGTCACCTCCACACGGTCCAAAGAGAACGGGTCCGCGACGACCGCACACATCTGCCGCAGTGGCATCTGGGGCAGTTCGGCCTCGTCCAGGTCCCTGATCGGCCCGAACCGCTCGTCGACTGCGGCCATCACACGGGTCGAGAACTCCTCCTCGGTCAACCTCTCCCCGGCGCGCAGCCGTCGTACCGAAGCCTCGAACCGCTCGCGTGATCCCGTCACCGTTCCTGCCGGAGGAGGGAGAGGCAGCACGCGGTGCGAGGACCGCTCCAGCGTGCCGGTGTCGAACACCTGTAGACGGGAGTCGGCGGCGACCGATGTTCCGGTGACGTCGCGGTAGAGCCGGAAGGCGAGATGGTTGGCCAGTACGGACGGAGACGCGCCCGATGCCGGAGGCGTACGGGCGGTCCGGAAGGCCTCTCTGTCTCCAGGCGCGAACCGCCGCCACACCGTCTCCCAGTCCAGTCCCGGGCTCGGTCCGATGACGACCTCGGCCGCCGAGAGGAGCGCCTGCACCAGGGGGATGCCACGCCGCGCGCAGCGTGCGGCGAGGCGCCGGGCCGGAGCGATGCCGTCCGAGTCGAACAAGTGGAGTGCGAAGTCGATGCCCTCAAGGACGTCGTCGTCCGGAATGTCCCCGTCGCACAGGTCATCGCCGACCTCGACGGGGTTGTCGAGCAGGGCCGTCACTTTTCGTACCCCGCCACGGGAGAGCGCCCGTACGCATGCGGCGACCAGCGGTCCGGGTCCGGCCACCAACGCGCTGCCCCGCACGAAGCGCTCGTGGGCGGCGCCCCCGTCTCCGGTGAAGTATGTGGCGAACGCCCGCCCGGCGTCACTCCCCGTAGGCGTGGCCCGCTCCGCGGCGGCGTCCCGAACCAGGTCCTTCGCAAGCAGTACGTCGATCAGCTCGATGACCAGGGAACGGTGCCGGTCCGACAGGTTCGCGGTGAGTTCGTCCACGGTCCTGCGACCGTCCAGGTGGGGGGCCAGCCTCTGTGTGACAGCCGCGATCGACGTCCCGTTGAGGGTGATCTCACCGGCACTGCTCAGCCAGACCACACCGTGTGCCACCGGTGCGAAGAAGGCGTCGTCACGGAGTCGGGGCCTCATGCTTCGCATCCGTCTTCCCCTTCGTTCGAGGAGGCGGGTCGCCCGAGGGCGAACTCCCCGACACCGGTCTCCTCCAGGGCGTCGAGCCCGGTGGCGGCGGCGAAGGCTTCCGCGTCCCCGACCCCCAGGGCGCATGGCGCCAGCCCCATCGCTGTCGCGGCCAGATACATGGTCTGCTGGAGCACGCCCACATGCTTGAGGGTCAGCGCGTAGGCCATCGCCCGGTACTTCCAGGACAGCCGGCCGTACCTGGTCGCGATCACGAACAGCACCTGGGGTGTGGCACCCCCGTTCATCCCGGCCGCGGACGACATCATCAGCCAGCGCAGGGCGGTCGCGGTGGCCGGGACCTGGCTCAGCCCGTGCTGGTGCGGGTCGTAGTGGTACAGGCCGGAGGGAAGGCCGCGCACCTTGTGCACCAATGGATAGACCTCCAGTTCGTGGGCGGCGCCGCCCGCCGGCCACGGCCGGTCCGACACGTCCAGGCCGGTGTCCTGGCCGGTCGCGCGCACTCGTGCGGTCCGGAACAGGAATTCACCCACCTCCTCGACGGTCAGTGGATCGTCCTCGTCGTACGAGCGGATCGACCGGCGCCCCTCCATCACCGCCGACAGGGGTGGATCCTGCGCGTGCAGCCGTTCGAGATCCGGGCGGGGGAGGGCGATATCCGAGGAGCCCCACGTGGGGTGCCGGGCGGGCGGCGGGTCGAAGCGCCCCTTCGCCCAGTAGTTGCCGCCGAAGTCCTCGCCCATCCGGTGATCGCGTCGCAGCCTGCTGTCGTGGTGGAAGGCGAGCTCGTGCGGGCTCCACTGGGCTCCCCGCAGTTCGTCGGTCTCCTCGGCGGCAGCCAGGAGCCCCGCATCCTCCAGGTCGGTCAGAAGCCACCGTGCCGCCTCGGCCGGCAGGCCGCTCGGATCCTGGGCCGCACCCGCCGTGACGACGGTCTCCAGGAGCCGGGTGTCGGTTATCCGCACGCTCCGTGCAGCGGTCGGCGACGCCACCAGTACTCCGTCGCCGTCCCGCCTGACCGACGCGAAGCGGGAGAGCCGATACGGGCGGTCCGACACGGGAGGACGGCGTGGCGGCCACCGGGTGTGGGTGCTGTACAGCGTCCGCTCGCCGCAGACGACGGTGGTCACCGCCCAACCGCCTCGGGTCAGCGCCGCCACCAGGGCTGCGGTGCTTTCGGCCGGGCAGAGAGCGACGAGTTCCTCGACCGACCGGTCGTCGACGAGCTCGCGCAGCACGGCGTGCTCCGGAGCGGTCAGCCGGCCGAACTCCTCGGCGTGGGGCCAGCGGAGGAGAGCGGTGGCGCCCGAGCCGGAGGTGAGGCAACGCACGCCGTCCGTGAGCCGGTACAGCCTGCGCAGCGCGGTCACGACGACTCCCGCAGCCGCGTGGAACCGGCCCTGGGCGACCGGCCGGGAGTGGGCAGCAGTACGTCGGTGGCGGACACCTGGAACAGATCCTCGGCGGCGTTCGCCGCCAGATGGCACAGCAGGAACCGCTCGACGGGAGCCAGTCCGAGCCGGGTGAGATGCAGATACGTGTAGTTGAGGGCGAGCCGATACCCGTCGAACCAGACCCTGTCCACTTCGACGGACGGGCGGGGACGGTTGTGAAAAGGGCTCTTCCGCAGCATGGACCTGGCCAGTTCATCGTTCTCGGCCGAGCGGTGCGCCCACGGCGGGTCCATGCTCATGTCACCGGCCGCGATCAGGTCCGCACCTTGTCGCACCGTGTCACCCGCGGCATCCAGCCAGCCGCGGACGAAGGAAGGCTCTGCCGCCTCCGAGTCGATGGCGGCCAGCAGCACCTCCAGCCGCCGCACGAGCTGGTCGCGGTGGACAGCGTAATGCCGGTCCCATGCTTCGCGGAGTCCCTCGGCCTCCGGCCACCAGGACAGGAACGCCTCGGCATGGGAGCGGAACGAGACGAATCCCTGTCGAAGTCCCGTGCCGGACAGCCCGTGAGCCGAGGCAATCATGGTGTCGAAGGCGAGCTCGGTGAGCCGGCCGCCGGTGCGCAGATGAGCGACCGTGTCGAACGCGAGCGGTGTCGTCGCCGCGTAGAAGTCGGCGAGCAGATCGGCGGCCCGGTCGCTGCCGAGGACATGCAGCCGTCGGTCGTACGGGATTTCCTGCACGGAGTTGTCGGGCAGCAGCGGGCTCAGCGGTCCGGGCTCATGCTCGAGTTCGGCGAGTCGCTCATGCCGACGGGTCATCTCCGCGGCGTCGACCGCCGCAGTTGACGGGTGCGCGGTCAGGTAGGCCTTGACCAACTCGTCGATCGCGGGACGGACGACGTCCTCGAACACCTCCGGCCGGGCGTTGACGTTGATGCGCACATGCGGGCCGCGGAGCCAGTGCGGCAGGTAGTGGACCGAGGACACATGCGGCGAGATCCTCTCCACAAGAGGCTTCACGGCCTCCAGCAGCAGTCCGCCGCGGTCCTCGTCGTAATAGGTGACACGGAAAGTCCGCCACATCATTCCCCCTTGGGTCCGTCCGGGTCGCTGACCGCGCGTGCGGCCAGATAGCGCAGCACCCCTTCGGCGTCGACACGTACACCGACCCGGTTGGCGAACAGGTGCGCGCACAGATCTGACACGGACTCGGCGGACGGGGCGGTGGCGTCCGCGTCCAGCACGTCCACCACCTTCGCCAGCGACGCCGTCCACTGACGCAGAGTGCCGCCGCCGTCGGGCATCCGACGCCATTCCCGCGCAGCTCTGCCCATGTCGGCCGCCAGGGCGAGCAGTCGGTTCCGCTGCTGCTCGTACAGGGCCTCCTGGCCATCGCTTCGTGAGCCGGCCTTCGCGAGTTGGCGCCTGGCGAGGTCCGGTACGTCCTCGCTGCCGAGTGTCCAGGCGAGGAAGAGACAGCAGAGTACGGCCGTTTCACGGCGCTGCCGTGTGGCTCCGGAACGCAGTTGGGCGAGCGCCAGTGCGCTGGACTCGGCGAAGTGCCCTTCCACGGTCTCGATCGTCGAGCCGCTGCCGTAACGGAGGTGTTCACGGTGGTACGGCAGGAAGTGCACCGAGTTGTTGGCGTACATGTGCTCGACAGGGACGACGCCCTCCCACGCTCCGATCTGCCGGGCGGAGGCGAGGTACTCATCCTGGGTCAGTACGTCGGGAGCCGGGAAACGCTCGAAGTGAGCTGCGGCCCGGTGTTCGATCAGGTTGCGCACGTCGTCTCGCAGCGCGTCGTCGCTGGGCAGGACACGGAGTCTGATGTGCGGGCCGCCGTCCCAGTACCGCAGGAAGAAGCATTGGTCCGCCCATGCGCGCTCGCGCAGTTCACCGGCCAGCGGGTCCACCAGTCCGGTCAGCAACTGGTCCTGGTCCCCGTGGTGGAACAGATGCGCACTGATCCATCCGCCACCGCTCATGGCGAGCCGTCCGTGCTGAGTTCGAAGACGATTTCGGACACCCGGGGCTCCGAGCCCGCCACCGGGCGGGCGTGGGCGGGGTCGGGCAGTGCCTCCTCGAAGGCGACATGCCCGGTGAACGACTTGGTCATGTGGCGGAAGACAGCGAGCATCGACATGCTGGACAAGTCCAGGAACATGGGTTTGCGGGATTTGGCGAACACGTTGCTCACCCAGTCCCCGCCGGCCGTGTGCAGCCGTATGAAGGACCGCCGCGGGATGCCGTGGGCACGCAGCCAGCCCGCCAGACGCAGGAGGTGATCCGCGTCCGTCTCTCCGGCACGCCGCACCGGGACCTGGTCGATCGGGGCCCGCCACTCCGCCCGTTGTACGACGAGCCGCCCCACTTCCACCCGCGGCAGGAACTCCACGTCCTGAGTTCGGTCGGCGGGTGCGGGTTTGAACAGGGACAGGCTCGGGTGAAGGAGATACGACTGTCCAAAGGCGGCGAGCAGCAGCCGCGCGGCGGGAGGCAGCAGCGGGTCGGCCAGCATGCCCAGATGGGCGGGCTGAATGAGGCGGCCCGTCGACCGGGCCACCAACTCGAGTGTGCCGCTGCCGGGTTCGTGCCGGACCACGAGATCGCGCAGCGGGATGCGCTCGGGGGCGGGCCGGGTGGTCGTGGTGTATGGATAGTCGATCTCGTACGGGGCCGTGGGCGCACGCAGATTCACCGACACCCCGAAGGTCCCGGACAGTTCGGCGAGTACCGGGATGTGTTCCGCGTCCGACGCGGTCCGGCCGGTGGAGAACTCCGGTCCGCCTGCTTGGCGCAGCAGCCGGGCCCAGCGCCCACTGCCCTTGCCGTATCCGCCGCTGATGGTGTTGACCACAGCCGTCAGCCGATCGCCGCCGAACTCCGGCTGGACGTAGCAGGCGATGGAGCCGGGGGGGCGGACCCAGTTCGGCCAGCCCGCGGCCAGGTCGGCCAGCACGGCGGGGTCGGTCCTGAGCACGGTGCCGTCGCGTACACCGGACAGCACCGTCTCCAGCGACTTCTGACGCAGCCGGTGCAGCAGGGCCAGTTCCGGCACCGTACTGTGCTCCAGCACTTCGGCCGGGACGGGTTTGCTTAGTTGCAGGAAGGGACGCAGCGCGCGCAGCCAGTCGGGGCAGTCGGCGTCCTCGCGGGCGAGGTCGAACTGGATCGCGGTGTGCACGTCCAAGAACGCCGGTGCGGCTCCCGCGCCGAATCGGTGTCCGACGTACTCGCCGAGCGCCATCCGGACGGGCAGCATGCGATCGTGCAGGGACAGCCAGCGGCGCAGTACGTCCAGGTCGTCGAGAACCGGCTGCCACTCGGCCCTCGAGGCGGTGAGCAAACCGTGGGGCAGGACCGCGTTCTCGTGAAAGGCGATCTTGCCGAGCACGTCCGGCGGCGGCCAGTTCAGCCCCAGCCGTCGGCCGATCGCGGTGAGCAGCTGCGCTATCGCGGTCTGCCGCGTGCGGTAGCCGTCGGTTTCCGTCGGGCGCAGTTCCCCGGTGAGTTCGTCGCGCAGGGCAGTGAGATCGGCTGTCAGGTCGCTGAGTCCGGGGGCCGTGGCGACGAGGTGTCCGATCAGGTCGTTCAGCGGGTTCTCGGACTGGTCGGACACGGGACCGACGTACTCCAGCGCGCCGATGGCCAGCAGCCGAGCACAGAACCGTGCCACTGACTCCTTGCTCTGGGACGCCGTGGAGGCGAGGGTGTCGTGCAGGTGGGCCAGCGAGCACTGGTCTCCCACGATGCGCAGACATGCGGCGATCCGGGGTGTCGTCGGCACCGACATGAGTGGCTCGGCCGGCCGATGGCCCAGGAAGGTGTAGCGGCCGTTCACCTCTCGCAGGCTGGGGTTGGGTCGCACATGGAGGCCGCGGGTGACCTCCTCCCGCAACAGCAGCGCGCCGGTGAGCTGTTCCAGGACCATCCGGTCCAGTTCGAGGACGCAGGCGATGGTGTCGTCGCCCGAGGAGGACAGTGCCGGGCCGTCGTCGGACCAGGTGCCCGCTGCCGTTGCCGTGAAGGTGCTGTACGGGCTGGTCTTCGTGGCGGCGCGAGAGACGAACTTCGTCAGTCCGACGATGGTACGAGGCTTGAACCGGGCCTGGCGGCGCGTCAGTTCGTCCAGCAGTGTGGGACTGGCCTGGGACAGGGCGTGCCGGAACATCGGATCGGCGGCGGTCTTGAACAGCTTGGCCGTCTCGTCCGCGCGGTCCTGATCGACCGTCGCCGAGAGTTCGCGACGCGCTTCCTGTCGTCTGCGCATTGTCTCCAGCCAGCGCACGACGCGGTCCGAGGTCTGTGCGGGCAGCGCCCACGCCAGTTCCTCATCCCATTCCATACGCGCCGGGAGCCGTTTGCCGTGGATGCTGCGGCGTAATGCAACCAACCTGGGCTTCAAGGAGAGATCACCGAGCCCGCCGATCGCCGTATAGAGCAGATCGCTCAGTTCTTCCGCATCCTTGGCCAGTTCATCGTCGAGCGACAAAATATCCTGGGTCAGATGCCAGGATCGACTGCCCGCCAACTCATCCGGCAGAGTCGCGGGAAGTCCGCAGAAACGGGCGAAGAAATACTTTCCGAAGGAGGAGGAAGTCACATGCAGCCCTTGACTGAAATCAGTTGGCGGATGCGCGTGGCACCTGGCCGCGGGGGGGGGGGGGGAGTAAGCCACAGCCGCGCGGGTGTGGGGGTAAGGCAGGGTAGGGCGA
>CBFGZZ010000024.1:0-41988 GCA_965653385.1 uncultured Streptomyces sp.
GGGCGATCTTGACGGCGTTCTCGACGGCCTCGGCGCCGGAGTTGAACAGCGCCGACTTCTTGGCGTGGTCACCCGGGGTGAGCTCGGCGAGGGCCTCGGCGACCTCCACGTAGCCCTCGTACGGGGTGACCATGAAACAGGTGTGGGTGAAGTCGGCGAGCTGGGCGGAGGCCCGGCGTACGACGGCCTCGGCGGAGGCGCCCACGCTGGTCACGGCGATACCGGAACCGAAGTCGATGAGCCGGTTGCCGTCGACGTCCTCGATGATCCCGCCGCCCGCGCGCGCGGTGAACACGGGCAGCACGGAGCCCACGCCCCGCGCGACCGCGGCGGTACGGCGGGCCTGCAGCTCCTGCGACTTCGGGCCGGGGATGGCGGTGACGACGCGGCGCTCCTGCGGAAGTGCGCTCATGAGGGGCTCCTGGGGTTCTGCTGATGGGGCTGTTGCGGACTTCTTGTCTTCTCTTTTCTCGCAGGCTAGGGCGGGGAGCGGGGCGTCGGCATGCGCCATGTGGGCGTTGTCAGGAGCGGCGGTTGTCCGTGGTGGACATAGCGACTCCGGGCGGCGGCCGTGCCGGTCGGGGCATCTCCGGGCGTTCCGTCGGCCGTGTAAGCGGTGAACTCCCCAGGAGAGGGCGTTAGATTGACTCGCTGATGGTGGATGGACCGGCTGGTCAGGGGAAGAGGGCGATGGACAGCGAGGGTGCGCAGGAGGCGCGAGGCACGCATGCGAACCCGGTACCGCGTCCGGCGAGCCCACCGGAGGTGCCGCCACTGCCGCCACGGCCGGCGCACGCTCCGGACCGGCCGACACCATCGGGAACCGCCGACTGGCTGAACGAGCCCCGTCCCGAGACCCGGCTCGGCATCTGGCGGCTGGGGTACCGGCCGCCCAAGGGCGCGGATCGACAGCAGCGGCTCAGCCCGATGACGATCGTCGGCATGGTGATCCCGGCAGTCGTCGGGCTGATCATCTGGTCTCTCTGGCTGCGTGGCGCGGTTCCGTACCAGTGGGCACCCCTGCGGCTGGTCACGCCCGACGACTGGTGGGAGACCGCGACCGAGATCAATGCCAAGCCCGGCGGGTGGGGCATTCAGGCCTTCATCGCCTACCGGGGCATCTCCCTCGCCCTGCTCGTCTGGGCCATGGCCCGTCTCGGCAGCTGGGGCAAGGCGTTCCGCTACTACTTCGCCCGCAAACCGCAGCCCCGGCGTGCCGCGCTCACCGCTCTGTGGGCACTCGTGGCGCTGGCACTCGTGTTCCCCAGCGCGTTCCCGGGTGCCTTCTGGGACCCCGTCCCGGTCGTCGACCCCCTCCTCAACCTGACCGTCGCCCTCTCCCAGGGCTACGAACTCCTCACGTCGCCGCTGTTCGTCTACAGCCTGTACGCCGTCATCACCTTGCTCGTGCTCTGGCCCTTCGCCCGGGTGGGCGACTGGCGGGCCTACGCCAGGGAGCGGCTCGCCGGCCGCCGGTCCGCGGGCGCGGACGGATCCGCGCAGCCGGCTCTCGTGCCGCCCGCCCAGTGGCCGGCCCTCCGCGACGCCGGGCAGCACCAGGCCGCCGACGTGCTCGCCGCCGAGGTGCTCGCCGGGCGGATGAACGACGTGGACTGCGCGCGCATCGAGAACGGCTGGGTCCGCGCCCGGCGCCAGGGTCGACTCGCCGCCTTCACGGACACGGTGCTGCGCCAGGGTGCCGCCGCGTTCACGCATCCTTCCGGCGCCCGCGACCTCCCCGGCAGGGCCGCCCGCCACGACTTGCTCACCGGGCAGGTACGCATCGGACGTTGGGCCGCCGCAGAGCGCACCCCGTCGGCGTACGACGGCGCGGGCGCGGCCCTCGGGCCGGCGGTCCTCGGCACCTCGCTGCTGCTCGTCGGACCGTCGGGAGCGGGCAAGACCCGGCATGTGATCGCCCCGGTGGCCGAGTCCCTCGCGCTGCAGTCCCTCACCGGCAGTTGTGCCGTCGTCGTGGTGTGCGGGGCGGGCACGCCCGTGGGGGCGGACTCGTCGTACGACGTGGTGGTGCGGATCGGCGACCCCGCCTCCGTGCACGACCTCGACCCGTACGCGGACGCCACCGACCCCGACGAGGCGGCCGGGTTCCTCGCCGAGGCGCTGGCCGGGGACCTGCAGACCGTCGGGGTCGAGCGCGCGGCCACGGCCCTGGCCCAGCTCCTGGGCCCTTACCGGGCCGCGTACGGCCGCTTCCCCGCCCTGCCGGTGCTACGTGGGTTGCTGGAAGGGGACCCTACGGCCCTCTCCGGTCTGCGCGAGCGGCTGGCCGACGACCATCACGCGGCGATGCGCCGCGAGCTCGACGCCCGTCTGCGGCAGGCCGGTACGCCCAGTGACCCCGCTCCGGCGCTCGCCGACCGGCTCGCCCTGTTGGACCGGCCGGTCTTCGCCGACTTCTTCGGCTCGGGTGGCGGCACGATCCGCCCGTTCTCGCTGCGCGCCGTCACCCACCATCCCCTTCGCGTCCGCATCGACCTGCCCGAACACGGACAGGAACAGGTCGCCCGCCTGATCGCCCGGCTGGTACTGGCCCAGTTCACGGGGGTCGTGCGGGAAAACTCACGCGACCACTTCGTCAGCCTCGTCCTGGACGACGCCACTGGAACCGTCACCCCCACGTCGGTACGGCGGATCCAGCGGCTGCGTTCGCAGAACGCAGGTGTCGTGCTCGCGCTGCGCACGGTCTCCGACGTGCCGGAGGCGCTCCACGGGCCGCTGTACGGGGCGGTCGGTTGCCGGATGGCCCTGGCCGGGGTCACGACCTGGGACGGCGGCCGTTTCGCCGATGCCTGGGGCACGGAGTGGGTGGAGGCCAGGGACGTCGCCCAGCACACCGTGTTCGCCGATCAGCCGATGACCCGGGCCATGCACGCCCTGCGCAAGCTGGTGACCGGCGAGGCGGTGACGACGGAAGCCGTCACCGTCCGACAGGTCGAGCGCGAGCGCTGGTCGGCGTCCGAGTTGGCCCACTCGGTGCCGCCCGGGCACGCGGTGCTCTCGCTCACCGGCGTGGACGGTGAGCACGCGCCGCCGTTGCTGGTGGATCTGCGGGGTTAGGTCCGGGCTTCAGGTCACCCCATGACCGTACGGTGAGGCAGAATCATCACAGGCTGTTCATACATGGCGGCCAAAAGATCACAACGATCACACCGACCTGAAGGTCCCATGCCACCCACGCTCGCCTCGCTCGTCCATCACTCCGCGCTGAAGCTGACCGTGCGAGCGGGCGAGGACCGCCTGGACGTGCCCGTGCGCTGGGCGCATGTCAGCGAGCTCGCCGACCCGGTCCCCTACATGGAGGGCGGGGAGCTGCTGCTGATCACCGCTCTCAAGCTGGACGCGGAGAACCCGGACGCGATGCGGCGCTATGTGCGGCGGCTGGCCGGGGCGGGGGTGGTCGGGCTCGGCTTCGCGGTCGGCGTCAACTACGAGGAGATCCCCAAGGCGCTGGTCGAGGCGGCGGACGCGGAGGGCCTGCCGCTGCTGGAGGTGCCGCGGCGTACGCCGTTCCTCGCGATCAGCAAGGCCGTGTCGGCGGCCATCGCGGCGGATCAGTACCGGGCGGTGACGGCCGGGTTCGCGGCGCAACGGGAGCTGACCAAGCAGGCGCTGACCGACGGCCCGGAAGGGCTGCTGGCCGCGCTGGCCTCGCAGGTGGACGGCTGGGCGGCGCTGTACGACGCCTCCGGTGCCGTGGTCGCGACGGCGCCGGAGTGGGCGGGGCGGCGGGCGGCCCGGCTCACGGCGGACGTGGAGCGGCTGCGGGAGCGGCCCGCGCCGGCGTCGTCCGTGGTCGGCGGCCCGGAGAACGAGGACCGGATCGAGCTGCACACCCTGGGCACCGGCCGCCGCGCCCGCGCCGCGCTGGCCGTGGGCACGGCGTCCGCACTCGGCACGGCGGAGCGGTACGCCGTCCACTCGGCCATCGCACTGCTGACCCTGACCACCGAGCGGTCCCGGTCCTTGCAGGCGGCCGAGCAGCGGGTGGGCGCGGCGGTGCTGCGCATGCTGCTCGCGGGCGAGCCGGATCACGCACGCGCCGTGGCCGGAGACCTCTACGGCGGGCTCCTGGACGCCCCCTTCCGTGTCATCGTCACCGAGGCGGCGTCGGTGTCGGCGGCGCGGGTCGTCGACACCGCGGCGCGCGAGGCGCTCCCCAAGGCCGCCGCGACCTCCGCCGCCGCGCTGGTCGCCGCCACCGGCACGAACGGCGATCCGCTGGGCGCGCTCACCGAGCTCGTGGAGTCCGCGGCGGCCCGGGCCGGGGAGGCGGTGCTGGTCGTACCGGAGGGCGAGGGGGAGACGGCGCGGCTGGTGGTGCTCGCGACGGACGGGGGCGCGGCGGTGACGGCGTGCACGCAGTACGCGGCGGCGTTGGAGGCGGCGCGTTCGGATGCCGTACCCGAGCAGCCGGGTGCCGACGACGAGGAACTGGGCCTCGGCCTGTCGGCCCCGGCCGGGCCCATCGCCGCCGCGGCGGCCTCCAAGCAGGCCGAGCAGGCGCTGTCGGTGGCGCGGCGGCGCGGGCGGGTGTGCGTGGAGCACGAGCAGTTGGCGGCAGGGTCCGTGCTGCCGTTGCTCGCGGACGACGCGGTGAAGGCGTTCGCGGACGGGCTGCTGCGCGCGCTGCACGAGCATGACGCGACGGGCCGCGGAGACCTGGTGGCCTCCCTGCGGGCGTGGCTGTCACGGCACGGGCAGTGGGACGCGGCGGCCGCGGACCTGGGCGTGCACCGGCACACGCTGCGGTACCGGATGCGGCGGGTGGAGGAGATCCTGGGCCGGTCGCTCGATGACGCGGATGTGCGGATGGAGCTGTGGCTGGCGTTGAAGGCGACGTCGTCGGAGTAGCCGACCCGGATTCCGCCCGGCCGCCGGCCGAAGCAGCCGTCGAACGTCCGCTGGGACTCCCGGCCGCCGTACCGGTCCGGTCGGGGGGGCAGGGCCCACAGGAGTTCTCGGGGCTAGCGCTCCTCTCCCGCGGCCAGCTCGGCCGCCGCCTCGTGCATGGCCAGTTCGAGCAGTGACGGGTCCGTGAGGGTGCCCGTGCCGTCCGGGGGGACCAGCCAGCGGACGGCGCCGATGGAGCGGCCCGGGTAGGGGACGACGATCCAGGTGCCGGCTCCTGCCGTACGGATGCCGGTGCCGAGCCAGCGGGCAGCCGTGCCGGGCGGCACGAAGAAGCCCATGCGCGAGTCGCCGAAGTCGACCAGGACCGGGCCCGGTTGGTCGAGGATGCGGGTGAGGACGTCGAGGGTCGGATAGCCGAGCTCGCCCGGCAGGATGAGTACGTCCCAGGCCTTGCCGGCCGGCAGCAGCGCCACCCCTAGAGGGTTGCGCTCCCACTCCCAGCGACAGGCCTCGGGATCCGGTGCGGCGGATGCCAGCCACTCGACCGCCGTCTTCGCCCCTGTCATGACGGTGACCTCCCTTTTCTTTCGTGGACGCCGATCGCGTCACGAGGGAGAGGGAGGTCACCCGGCATGCATTACGCGGGTTTTCGCCGCCAGTTCGCGGTGATCTGGGTCACATGCAGAGCCGTGCCGTGGTCAGCTGTCGAAACCCAGGCCCAGCCGGTCCATCGCCTTCAGCCACAGATTGCGCCGCCCTCCGTGCGCGTCGGCGCGGGCCAGCGACCACTTGGTGAGCGCGATGCCCGTCCAGGCGAACGGTTCCGGAGGGAAGGGCAGCGGCTTCTTGCGGACCATCTCCAGCTGGGTGCGCTCCGTGCGCTCCCCCGCCAGGAGGTCCAGCATCACGTCGGCGCCGAAGCGCGTGGCGCCCACGCCGAGGCCCGTGAAGCCGGCCGCGTACGCCACCTTGCCCTGGTGGGCCGTGCCGAAGAACGCCGAGAAACGCGAGCAGGTGTCGATCGCGCCGCCCCACGCGTGGGTGAAGCGGACGCCCTCCAGCTGCGGGAAGCAGGTGAAGAAGTGCCCGGCGAGCTTGGCGTACGTCTCCGGCCGGTCGTCGTACTCGGCGCGGACCCGGCCGCCGTACGGGTAGATCGCGTCGTAGCCGCCCCACAGGATGCGGTTGTCGGCGGAGAGCCGGAAGTAGTGGAACTGGTTCGCCGAGTCGCCGAGGCCCTGGCGGTTCTTCCAGCCGATCGAGGACAGCTGCTCCGCGCTGAGCGGCTCGGTCATCAGGGCGTAGTCGTAGACCGGGACGGTGTAGGCGCGGACGCGCCTGACCAGGTTGGGGAAGATGTTGGTGCCGAGCGCGACCTGGCGGGCGCGGACCTGGCCGTAGGGGGTGCGTACGGCCATGCCGGCGCCGTACGGCTTCAGGGTGAGCGCGGGGGTGTGCTCGTAGATGCGGACGCCCAGGTCGAGGCACGCCTGCTTCAGGCCCCACGCCAGCTTGGCCGGGTTGACCATGGCGACGCCCCGGCGGTCGTGGAGGCCGGCCTGGAAGGTCGGTGAGTCGACCTGGGCCCGGACCGCGTCGGCGTCCAGGAACTCGACGCCGTCGGCGAGGCCCTTGTCCCGCAACTCCTCGTACCAGTCGCGCAGTTCCCACGCCTGGTACGTCTCGGTGGCGACGTCGATCTCGCCGGTGCGTTCGAAGTCGCAGTCCAGCGAGTAGCGGGCGACCGCCTTCTCGATCTCGTCGAGGTTGCGGGCGCCCAGCTCCTGAAGCTTGTGGATCTCGCCCGGCCAGCGCGCGAGCCCGTTGGGCAGGCCGTGGGTGAGGGAGGCGGCGCAGAAGCCGCCGTTGCGGCCGGAGGCGGCCCAGCCCACCTCGCGGCCTTCGAGCAGCACGACATCCCGCTGCGGGTCGCGCTCCTTGGCGATGAGCGCGCTCCACAGTCCGCTGTAGCCACCGCCGACGACCAGCAGATCGCAGGTCTCGGCGCTGGTGAGGGCGGGTTCGGGGTGGGGCCTGCCGGGGTCGTCCAGCCAGTACACGACCGGCTGGGCGTCGGAAAGGGATCTCGTCCAGCTGTTGCCACGACTCATGGCGCTCGGGGCCATGATTTCAACTCCCTACGGGGGTTTCCCTTTGGCTTTACGCCTTTGTCTTACGCCTTTTGCTTGGTACGGCGATTGCTGATGACCATGGAGGCCAGGACGAACAGTACGGCGACGACGAACATGGCCGTACCGATGACATTGATCTGAACGGGCGTTCCGCGCTGGGCCGATCCCCAGACGAACATCGGGAAGGTGACGGTGGAGCCCGCGTTGAAATTGGTGATGATGAAATCGTCGAAGGAGAGCGCGAAGGCGAGCAGCGCGCCCGCCGCGATTCCGGGGGCCGCGATCGGCAGGGTGACCCGCACGAACGTCTGGACCGGGCCGGCGTACAGGTCCTGCGCGGCCTGCTCAAGACGCGGGTCCATCGACATCACGCGCGCCTTCACCGCCGTCACGACGAAGCTCAGGCAGAACATGATGTGGGCGATGAGGATCGTCCAGAAGCCGAGCTGGGCGCCCATGTTGAGGAACAGGGTGAGCAGCGAGGCCGCCATGACGACCTCGGGCATCGCCATCGGCAGGAAGATCAGCGAGTTCACGGCGCCCCGCGCGCGGAAGCGGTAGCGGACCAGCGCGAAGGCGATCATCGTGCCGAGGACGGTGGCGCCGAGCGTCGCCCAGAACGCGATCTGGAGGCTGAGGGACAGCGATCCGCACAGGCCGGCCACGCCGCACGGGTCCTGCCAGGCCGCCGTGGAGAACTCCTGCCATTCGTAGTTGAAGCGCCCCTTCGGATTGTTGAAGGAGAAAACCGTGACGACGACGTTCGGCAGCAGGAGATAAGCGAGAGTCAGCAGTCCCGCGATGACGACGAGATGGCGCTTGAGCCAGTTGACGAAGGTCATTTAAACCAGATCCTCCGTGCCGGACTTGCGGATGTAGACGGTCACCATGACGAGGATGGCGGCCATGAGGATGAAGGAGAGCGCCGCGGCCGTCGGATAGTCCAGGATGCGCAGGAACTGCGTCTGGATGACGTTGCCGACCATGCGGGTGTCCGTGGAGCCGAGCAGGTCGGCGTTGACGTAGTCACCGGCCGCCGGGATGAAGGTCAGCAGGGTGCCGGAGACGACGCCGGGCATCGACAGCGGGAAGGTGACCTTGCGGAAGGTGGTGATCGGCTTGGCGTACAGGTCGTTCGCCGCCTCGTGCAGCCGGGGGTCGATGCGTTCCAGCGAGGTGTAGAGCGGCAGGACCATGAACGGCAGGAAGTTGTACGTCAGACCGCACACCACCGCGAGCGGCGTGGCCAGCACGCGGTCGCCGTCGGTCATGCCGAGCCAGCTTGTGACGTCCAGGACGTGCAGCGTGTTGAGGGCGCCGACGACGGGGCCGCCGTCCGCGAGGATCGTCTTCCAGGCGAGGGTGCGGATCAGGAAGCTGGTGAAGAACGGCGCGATCACCAGGATCATGATCAGGTTCTTCCAGCGGCCCGCGCGGAAGGCGATGAGGTAGGCGAGCGGGTAGCCGAGGACCAGGCACAGGACGGTCGCCGAGCCGGCGTAGAGCACCGAGCGCAGGAACTGGGGGTAGTACTCGGACAGCGCGTCCCAGTACGTCGCGAAGTGCCAGGTGACCTTGTAGCCCTCCTCCAGGGAGCCCGTCTGCACGGACGTGGAGGCCTGGTAGATCATCGGCAGCGCGAAGAACACCAGCAGCCAGAGGATGCCGGGGAGCAGCAGCCAGTACGGGACGAGACTGCCGCGCCTCCGCGGGGGCTTCTTCTCGGGGGCCGTCGGGGTCAGAGGCGGTGGCGCCTCGGTGAGCGTCGACATCAGGCGGCCGCACCTTCCTCGACCCCGGCGGAGCCCGTTGTCCCAGCAAGCAGGGACTGGGCGGCGTCGAGGCCGAAGGTGTGGGCCGGGCTCCAGTGCAGGACGACGTCGGCGCCGGGGACCAGGCGGGTGTCGCGGTCGACGTTCTGGACGTAGACCTCGAAGTCCGGGCAGACGGCGCTGTCGACGACGTACTGCGTGGAGACGCCGATGAAACTGCCGTTGGTGATCTTGCCGGTGATGCGGTTGCGGCCCTCGGGGATCTCACCCGCGTCGTCGGCGTGGGTGAGGGAGATCTTCTCCGGGCGCACCCCGACCAGCACCTTGCCGCCGGTCGTCGTGGCCGCTGAGCAGCGCGACTCGGGCAGGACGAGCTTGCCGCCGCCCGCCTTCAGCACGATGTCGTCGCCGCTCCTGGAGTCGACCTCGGCCTCGATGAGGTTGGAGGTGCCGAGGAAGTTGGCGACGAAGGTCGTGCGCGGGTTCTCGTACAGGTCGGTGGGCGAACCGAGTTGCTCGACGCGGCCCGCGTTCATCACGGCGACCGTGTCGGCCATCGTCATGGCCTCCTCCTGGTCGTGCGTGACATGGACGAAGGTGATGCCGACCTCGGTCTGGATGCGCTTGAGCTCCAGCTGCATCTGGCGGCGCAGCTTGAGGTCGAGGGCGCCGAGGGGCTCGTCGAGGAGGAGCACCTTGGGGTGGTTGATCAGCGCGCGGGCGACGGCGACGCGCTGCTGCTGGCCGCCCGACAGCTGATGCGGCTTCTTGCGGGCCTGCTCGCCGAGCTGCACGAGGTCGAGCATGTCCCCGACCTGCTTCTTCACCGACTTGATGCCGCGCCGGCGCAGACCGAAGGCGACGTTCTCGAAGATGTCGAGGTGCGGGAAGAGGGCGTAGGACTGGAAGACCGTGTTCACGGGCCGCTTGTACGGCGGCAGGGCGGTGACGTCCTGGTCGCCGAGGTGGACGGTGCCGGAGGAGGGTTCCTCCAGGCCGGCGATCATGCGCAGCGTGGTGGTCTTGCCGCAGCCGGAGGCGCCGAGCAGGGCGAAGAAGGAGCCCTGGGGGACGGTCAGGTCGAGCGGGTGTACGGCGGTGAAGGAGCCGTAGGTCTTGGCTATGCCGGAGAGGCGGACGTCGCCGCCGTGGTCGGTCTTGTTCGTCGTCACGGTGATCACGCCCCTGTCAGCTTCGCGAACTTCTGTTCGAACTCGGTCTCTTCCTTCGAGCTCAGCGAGCGGAAGGGGTGGGACTTCTCGGCCATCGCCTTGTCGGGGATGATCAGCGGGTTGTTCGCCGCATCCGGGTCGATCTTCTCCAGCTCGGCCTTCACGCCGTCGACGGGCGTCACGTAGTTGATGTACGCGGCGAGTTCGGCGGCCGGCTTCGGCTCGTAGTAGAAGTCGATGAGCCGCTCGGCGTTCGTCTTGTGGCGGGCCTTGTTGGGGATCAGCAGGTTGTCGGTCGACGTGATGTACCCGCTGTCCGGGATCAGGAAGTCGATGTCCGGGCTGTCCGCCTTCAGCTGGACCACGTCACCGGCCCAGGCTATGCAGGCCGCGAAGTCGCCGCTGGTCAGGTCGGAGGTGTAGTCGTTGCCGGTGAAACGGCGGATCTGGCCCTTGTCGACGGCCTTCTGGATGCGGGCGACCGCCGCGTCGAAGTCGTCGGTGGTGAAGTCCGCCGGGTCCTTGCCCATGTCGAGCAGGGTCATGCCGATGCTGTCCCGCATCTCCGACAGGAAGCCGACGCGCCCCTTGAGCCTGGGGTTGTCGAGCAGGTCGGAGAGCGACTTCACCTCGACGCCGTCCAGCGCCTTCTTGTTGTAGGCGATGACGGTCGAGATGCCCTGCCAGACATAGGAGTAGGCACGGCCGGGGTCCCAGTCCGGGTCGCGGAACTGCGCCGAGAGGTTGGCGTAGGCGTGCGGGAGGTTGGAGGGGTCCAGCTTCTGGACCCAGCCGAGGCGGATCAGGCGGGCCGCGAGCCAGTCGGTGAGGACGATGATGTCCCGGCCGGTGTCCTGCCCCGCCGCGAGCTGCGGCTTGATCTTGCCGAAGAACTCGACGTTGTCGTTGATGTCCTCGGTGTACTTGACCGAGATACCGGTCCGCTTCTTGAACTGGTCGAGCGTGGGATGGCGCTTCTCGCTGTCGTCCACGTCGATGTACTCGGTCCAGTTGGAGAAGTTCACGACCTTCTCCTTCGCCGAGTGGTCCTCCGCGGAGACACCGCCCTGGGTGTTTCCGGCCGCGGGGATCCCGCAGGCGCTGAGCGTGCCCAGTCCGCCCAGCGCGAGCGCGCCGCCCGTGGAGGCACGCAGCAGGGAACGGCGGGTCATGGCGGCCCGGCCGCCTCGCAGGCTGCGCCGCATGGCGGCCACTTGGGCCGGGGAGAGGCGGTCGGGCTCGTACTGCTCCATGCGCGTGGTGACCTTTCGGGAGATCGGGAGGGAGGGGAGGCCGGGCGGCTGGTCGGGCGGGCGGCCTCCCTCTGTCGTCTGGTCTGGCTAGCGGTCCCCGAAGACGGTGCGGTGCCAGTCCTTCCTGGCGACCGCGGTGTTGTCGAACATGACGTGCTTGATCTGGGTGTACTCATCGAACGAGTACGCCGACATGTCCTTGCCGAAGCCGGACGCCTTGTAGCCGCCGTGCGGCATCTCGCTGATGATCGGGATGTGGTCGTTGACCCACACGCACCCGGCCTTGATCTCGCGGGTGGCGCGGTTCGCCCGGTACACGTCGCGGCTCCACGCGGAGGCCGCGAGCCCGTACGGCGTGTCGTTGGCGAGCCGGATCCCCTCGTCGTCGCCGTCGAACGGCAGGACGGCCAGGACCGGCCCGAAGATCTCGGACTGGACGATCTCGCTGTCCTGGGCCGCGTCGGCGACGAGGGTGGGCCGGTAGTACGCGCCGTTCCTGAGTTCGCCCTGCGGCGCCTCACCGCCGGTGACCACACGCGCGTAGGCCCGCGCACGGTCGACGAATCCGGCGACCCGGTCGCGCTGGACGTGCGAGATCAGCGGTCCGAGATCGGTACCCGGCGCGAACGGATCACCGAGCCGGACGCTCTCCATGAGCGCGGCGGTCCGCTCGACGAACGCCTCGTACAGGGGGCGCTGCACATACGCGCGCGTGGCGGCCGTGCAGTCCTGCCCGGTGTTGATGAGCGCGCCCGCGACGGCACCGTGGGCGGCGGCCTCCAGGTCGGCGTCGTCGAAGACGACGAAGGGCGCCTTGCCGCCGAGTTCCAGATGGATCCGCTTGACGGTGGCGGTGGCGATCTCGGCGACGCGCCTGCCGACGGCGGTGGAGCCGGTGAAGGAGGTCATGGCGACGTCGGGATGCCCGACGAGGTGCTCACCGGCCTCCCTGCCGGTCCCGGTGACGATGTTGACGACCCCGTCCGGGATGCCGGCGTCGGTGGCGGCCTGGGCGAAGAGAAGCGAGGTGAGCGGGGTGAGCTCGGCGGGCTTGAGCACGATGGTGTTGCCCGCGGCGATGGCCGGGAGGACCTTCCAGGCGGCCATCTGGAGGGGGTAGTTCCATGGGGCGATGGAACCGACGACACCGATGGGCTCGCGGCGCACGTACGAGGTGTGGTCGCCGGAGTACTCCCCCGCGGACTGGCCCTGGAGATGCCGGGCGGCGCCCGCGAAGAAGGCGATGTTGTCGATGGTCCCGGGAACGTCGAACTCACGCGTCAGCTTCAGCGGCTTCCCGCACTGCAGGGACTCGGCCCGGGCGAATTCCTCGGCGCGCTCGGCGAGCACGGCGGCGAAGCGGTGCATCGCGTCGGAGCGCTCGCCCGGGGTGGCGCCGGCCCAGCCGGGGAACGCCTCTCGCGCGGCGGCGACCGCGGCGTCGACGTCCTCGGTGCCGGCCAGGTCGTACGTGTACACCTCCTCGCCGGTGGCAGGGTCGACGACGGCGTGGGTGCGCCCCGAGGTCCCCTTCACGAGGCGGCCCGCGATGTACTGCGCGCCGTCCGCGAAGCGGTCCTGGGCCGGGAATCGTTCCGGGGTGGCGGTGCCCGGGTTGTGCATGTCGCTCCCTCCGTGCCCCGAGATGGGGCCGGCGTGGCTCAGGCTCGATTTGAGTGCCGATCCTGGCAGAGCAGGAAGGCTCCAACAAGTGATTCCGTTGTTGCCTTTTGGTTACGCGACGGAATCTGTCGACCAGGTGTCGAGTTGGCCTGGAAAACGTGGGACGGATTGTCGGTGGTGCCTGTCAGACTCGGGGACATGGCGAAGATCGATTCTTGGGATGTCCTGATCCAGGAGGTCCGTGCGGGGACGAGAGTCAGGTATCTGCACTTCTGGGGGCACCGACCACGAGCGGACGGGCAGCTGAGCGCGAGTTGCCTGAGCCAGTGGTGGGCCGCGCCGTTCACGGTGGACGGCGTGTCGTACGCGACCGCCGAGCACTGGATGATGGCCGAGAAGGCACGGCTGTTCGGGGACGCGGAGGCGGAGCGGCGGGCGCTGGCGGCCGGGCATCCGTCCGAGGCGAAGAAGGCCGGGCGGCTGGTGCGGGGGTTCGACGAGGCGGCATGGGAGCGGGAGCGGTTCCGGATCGTCGTCGAGGGGTCGGTCCACAAGTTCGCGGCGGATGCAGGGCTGCGGGGATTTCTGCTGGGGACCGGGGACCGGGTGCTGGTGGAGGCCAGTCCGGTGGACCGGGTCTGGGGCATCGGGCTGGCCGCGGGGGACGAGGGGGCGGCGGATCCGGAGCGGTGGCGGGGGCCGAACCTGCTGGGGTTCGCGTTGATGGAGGCGCGGGAGCGGCTGCGGGGTGAGCCGACCGGCGCTTGAGGGGCCGACGCTACGGCCGGCCCCTGCACCTCACCGGGTCCGGGACCTCACAGGACGCCCATGACACTCGCGAAGATGGCGAAGCCCAGCACCGGGAGGATCACGGTGGCCACGATCCCGCAGACAAGACCGGCGGTCGCCGCCCCCTTGTTGGTGGCCTCGCCCCGGTTGGCCTTGCCCCGGCCGATCGCGCCGAAGATGATCCCGAGGATTCCGAGGATGACGCCGAAGAACCACAGGAAGAAGGTCAGGCTGCACACCACGCCGATGATGCCCAGGACCAGTCCGGTGGTGCCCATGCCGTTGCTCGGCTGCATCGGCATGGCATAGCCGGGCGCCTGCGGGTAGGCCCCTGGGTAGGAGGGGCCGGCGGGCGGATAGCTGGCGGGCGGATAGCCGTACCCCGGGCCGGGCTGCGGGGCCGACGGCGGGTAGGCGTATCCCCCGGCGGGCTGCTGCGGCGGCTGCGACGGCGGCGGCCCGAAGCCACCGGGTCCGGGATTGGCGTCGGACATGAACTGCTCTCCCCTCGTTGACAGTCAGGGCATCGTAATCGCCCTGTTCATGCCAGGGATTCAGCGGACCGCCGCGACGGACACCGGCGCCGACACCGGGGAGGCGCCGTAGTAGTCGTCGTCGTAGTCCTCCGAGTTGACGGCGGCCGTGATGCCGATGATGACCAGGACGATCATGAGGACGCCGAGGACGATGCCGATGATGCCCGTGATCAGACCGGCCTGCGCCTGTCCGCGGTTGTCGGCCTCGCCACGCTCGGCCTTGCGGCGTCCCTGGACACCGAAGATCACGGCGAGGATGCCGAGGACGATGGAGACCACGCCGTACAGACAGAAGAGGCAGCAGGACAGGATGCCGAGCACCAGGGCCGCGACGCCCATGCCGTTCTGCGGCGGCATCGGCATGCCGGGCCAGCCGTAGCCCGGGGGGTAGCCGGGGAAGCCGTAGCCGCCCGGGGCGCCGGGGCCGGTGGGCGCGATGGGCGGGGGCGGGACGGCGGCACCGGGCGGGGGGTAGCCGTAACCGGGGGCGGGGCCGGTCGGGGCCGTGGCGTCGGGCGCGGCGAAACCGTCGGACGGCATCGACGTGACCGTGGCCTGGTCGTGGACGGACGGCGGCCGCGGCGCGTCGTCGGGCGCCGGGTTCTTGTCCAGCGACGGCCGGCTCTCGGGCGGCGCCCACGGGTCGTGGCCTCCCCCGGCCTCCCCGCCGGGCAGCGCTGCGTCCGTCATGTCATGTCCCCCCTGGTGGTTCGTGCCGCCATGCTACGGCCCCCCACCCGCCTTCCGGCGGCCGGTGTCCGACCGTCGGCACCCGCTCTCGTCCCCGCTGCATACGATGGCACCGCATGCGATCAGCCGATCACCCGCGTCCCGCCGCTCACACAGCCGGCCACGGGACGCCGTTCCCGGGGAGGAACCTTGACCGACCATCTCGTCGACGCCAGCGTCCCGCGCGATCTGCACGCCTTCATCGCCGGACTGCCCAAGGCCGAACTGCACGTGCACCACGTCGGCTCCGCCTCCCCCCGAATCGTCTCGGCCCTGGCGGCCCGCCACCCCGACTCCAAGGTCCCCACGGATGCCGAGGCCCTGGTCGACTACTTCACGTTCACGGACTTCGCCCACTTCATCGACGTGTACCTGTCCGTCGTGGATCTGATCCGCACCCCGGAGGACGTACGGCTGCTCACCTACGAGGTGGCCCGCGACCTGGCCCGCCAGCAGGTCCGCTACGCCGAGCTGACCATCACCCCGTTCTCCTCCACCCGCCGCGGCATCGAGGCCGGCGCCTTCATGGCGGCGATCGAGGACGCCCGCAAGGCGGCCGAGGCCGAGTTCGGGACCGTGCTGCGCTGGTGCTTCGACATCCCGGGCGAGGCCGGACTGGAGTCGGCGGAGGAGACCGTACGGCTCGCCACGGACGACCGGCTGCGCCCGGAGGGCCTGGTGTCGTTCGGACTCGGCGGGCCCGAGATCGGCGTACCGAGGCCCCAGTTCAAGCCGTACTTCGACCGGGCCATCGCCGCCGGGCTGCACTCCGTGCCGCACGCCGGCGAGACCACCGGACCGGAGACCGTCTGGGACGCCCTGACCCACCTGCGCGCCGAGCGCATCGGACACGGCACCAGTTCCGCCCAGGACCCGAAGCTGCTCGCGCACCTCGCCGAGCACCGGATCCCGCTGGAGGTGTGCCCGACCTCCAACATCGCCACGCGCGCGGTCCGCACGATCGACGAGCACCCGATCAAGGAGTTCGCGAAGGCCGGGGTCGTCGTCACCGTCAACTCCGACGACCCGCCGATGTTCGGCACCGACCTCAACAACGAGTACGCCGTCGCCGCCCGGCTCCTCGACCTCGACGAGCGCGGCCTGGCCGACCTCGCCAAGAACGCCGTCGAAGCGTCCTTCCTCGACGACCCCGGCAAGGCCCGGATCGCGGCCGAGATCGACACGTACACCGCGGACTGGCTCGCCCCCTGACTCCGCGGGCCCCCGCCCCCACCACAATGGCCCCATGCAGAACGTGACCGCCGTCGCCCACCGCGGCGACCCCTACCGCGTCCGCGAGAACACCCTCGACTCCCTGCGCTCCGCGCTGCGACGGGGCGCGGACGCGGTGGAGATCGACGTACGTCTCACCAAGGACGGCGTGCCGGTGCTCCTGCACGACGAGACCCTGAAGCGGCTGTGGGAGCAGGACCGTCCGCTGCTCGCCCTGTCGTCGGCCGAGGTGCGGGGGCTGACGGCGGGCGGCGTGCCGACCCTGGAGGAGGCGCTGGCGGCGTGCGGCGACAGCCGGGTGATGCTCGACCTGCCGGGCACACCCGATGTCCGGGCCGCGCGCCGGGTCGTGGACGTCGTCCGCGCGTGCGGGGCGCAGGACCGCGTCTACTACTGCGCGGGCGCGCCGGCCATGCTCGCCGTGCGCGCCGCCGACCCGGCCGCCGAGATCGCCCTGACCTGGACGACGCTGGCCCCGCCGCGCGCCGGCCTGCTCGAAGCGGTACGCCCGCGCTGGCTCAACTACCGCTTCGGCCTGGTCGACCGCGCCGTCGCCGAACGCGTCCACCGCGCCGGCTACCTCCTGTCCGTCTGGACCCCGGACACCCGGCGCTCCATGCGCCGTCTGCTCGATCTCGGCGCCGACTCGATCACGACCAACCGCATCGACGTCCTGCTCGCTACACGCGGGACTTCTGCGGCACGGTCGCCGCGTCCGCGGGGGTCTCGCGCGTGAGGTACTGCGGGACGGGTGTGTCGTCCTTGCCGGTGTCGCGGACGAGGCCGTAGCGGAGCACGCCGTCGGGCGGCCCCTGGTTGATGTCCTTGTTCGCGGCGTCCCAGTCCGACGGGAAGACGCTGAGGCCGTAGTCGGCGCCCCGCTCGTTGACGGTGAGGCGGACGCTGCCGTCGAGGTAGAAGTACTCGTTCTGCCACATCTGCTGGGTGCCGGCGGGCAGGACGGCGTAGCCGGTGGTCGTGTTGCCCATGCCGGTGGCGGAGGTGTCGGTGTCACTGACCGGGTCGTCCATGCGGCGGCCGCCGCCGGAGGCCACGTGGAACAGCTCGCCCTTCAGGCCGGTCCAGGTCGGCATGACGAGGCTGCCCGCCCGGTACTGCGGTGAGATCTGCCAGCGGACGAGAACGTAGCCCTGCCCGGTCAGCGTGACGGTGTCGCCGCGGTGGTTCATCACGGCGTGGTGGCCGCCGGTGCTGGTGATGCCGGACTCGCGGCGGTGCGGCAGGACGGCGGGCTCGGCGTTCGGGTCGGGGGCCCGGTCGACGGCGTCCACGACCGTGCCGTACAGCTCGGCCTTCCGGGTCGGTGACGGCGATGGTGACGGGGTCGCCGACGGGGCCACGGTCGGTGGGAGCGAGGGCGGCCGGGCGGTGCTCGCGGCCGTGGGGGCGGCCGCGCGCGGGGGCGGGGCGCCCGGGGTCTCGGTGACGACGTAGGCGCCGCCCGCCACGAGCGTCGCGCCGGCCGTGACCGCCACGGCGGGCTGGGTGAGCGCGGCCATCACCTTCGCCGACCAGCCGACGGAGGTCGCCGTGGCCGTCGCCGCGGCCGCCGTCTTGCCGCCGAGGGCGAGGGAGAGGGTGAAGCCGACCGGGATCGGGACGAGGGCGATGCCGACGAGGAGGCGCTCCGCCGGTACGACGGCCTCGTGGGTGTCGCCGCAGTAGCCGCAGCCCCTGATGTGCCGGGCCAGCCGCTTGCGCCAGACCGAGTCGGGGCGGCCGCCGAAGCGGGCGGTCACCTCGCGCAGGCCGGGGCAGGCGCCGTCCAGCGCCCGGACGATGCCGCGCGCGGTCTCCAGCCGTTCCTTCACCCGCTGGACGCGGACGGCGGCGTGCTGCCGGCTGATCCCGGCCGCGGCGGCCAGTTCGCGCCGGGTCAGCTCGCCCGCGACCTCCAGCCACCACAGCGACAGCAGCTGCCGGTCCTCGTCGTCCAGCCAGCGCACCGCCTCGGCGACCTCGCGGCGCTGTCCCTCCAACTGGAGCCGCAGCACGGTGAGTTCGGCGAAGTCGGTGACCTCGCGCGCCGCCGACTCGTCCAGTTGCGCGGTCTGCCTGCGGCGCGCCCGGTCCCGGATCTGCCGCATGGCGATGGCGACGAGCCAGGAGCGGAAGCTGTCCGGGTCCCGCAGCGAGCCGAGGTTGCCGACGGCGCGCAGCATGGTCTCCTGGACGACGTCGTCGACATCGGCATGGCCGTTCAGGGCCCGCCCGACCACGTTGTAGACCAGCGGCAGCCACCCCTCGACCAGCTCGTCCAGCGCCTGCCGGTCCCCGGCCTGCGCGGCCGCGATGGTGGAGCGCCACTGCCTGCGGGCTCCCTCGTCCACGTGCGTCCTCTCCCAGGTCATCTGCTGCCCGTACGCACCTTCCTGCCTGACCAGCACCGTTGGCTATATCGGAGATCACATTCCGCTTCCGGAGTGGAGACGCGGTGAAGGCAGCGGGGATAACACTTTTTCGGCAGTCGGCGGCCCGTAAGGGCGATCCCCTACAACACCCTTGTTCCGTACGGAACTTGCTCCAGGGCTCCCCCAGGGTCGAGCACCTCCTCGCCGACGATTCGGCGGCAACCGGCTCGCCCCGACGATGATCACGCACTTCCCGCCGATCTCAGGAGCAGCAGATGCCCGTACGCCCGCTTCCCGCCCTCGTCACCTCCGCGCTCGCCCTGACCCTGACCGCGCTGCCGCTGGCCGGGGCGGCGTCCGCGCGGCCCGCGCCGGCCCCGTCGTCGTGCTCCGCGCGGGCGATCGAGGCCGCCACCCCGGACGGCCCGGACGTGAAGGCCCTGTGCGCCGCGCTCGCCGGGCTCCCCGACCAGGATGCGACGGCCGCGCTGATCCGTGTGGGCGGCAAGGGGAGCTGGCACGGGGTGGCCGGTGTGCGGGACATGAGAACGGGGGCGCCGGCGCTGGAGAACGCCCGCTTCCGGGCCGGTTCGACGACGAAGGTGGTGACCGCGGCGGTCGTGCTGCAACTCGCCGCCGAGCAGCGGATCTCCCTGGACGGCACGGTGCAGGAGTATCTGCCGGGCCTGCTCACCGAGGAGTTCCGGCCCATCACGGTGCGGCAGTTGCTGAACTTCACCAGCGGTCTGCAGCCGGGCGCGTCCCTCGGCGACAGCACCGAGGACATGTACCCCCACCGGTTCGAGACCCTGACGCCCGCCGAGGTCGTCGCCGCGTCCGTGGCCAAGGGCCCGGACCCCGAGTACGCGCCCGGTGAGCGACAGGACTACGGCAACATCCACTACACCGTGCTCGCCATGCTGATCGAGAAGATCACTGGCGACTCGTACGCCCACCAGGCCGCCGTACGGATCTTCCGGCCGCTCGGCATGCGGCACACCTCGTTCCCCGACGGCCCCGACCCTCGCGTCCACGGGCCGCACAACCGCGGATACGACTGGATCGACGGCAAGTTGACGGACGTGACCGAGTGGAACATGTCCGACCGCTGGGCGGCCGGCGACATGATCTCGACGACCGCGGACCTGGAGCGGCTGCTGGTGGGCGTGTTCAGCGGGCGGATCGTGCCCCAGCCGCAGCTGAAGGAGATGTTCGCGGTGCCGCATGCGGTCGGCGCCACGATGGGCGCGCCGTTCTCGCCCATCGAGGTGAACGGTCGCACCGTCTGGGGCAAGACGGGGTCCCGCCCCGGCTACCACACGGTTGTCGCGGCCACCCGGGACCTGTCCCGGACCGTCGTCTACTCGGTCAATTCGACGGACGCGAGGGGCGACGGCCTGGCCATCGCCCAGCGTTTCGCCTTCCCGGCGTTCAACCGCTGACGGCGACGGAGGCCGGCGGCACCGCGGGTGCCGTCAGTGCCTCCATCCGCTTGATCTTCTTCCGTACGACGTACAGCGGGATCACCCCGAAGACGCCGAAGGACATGTCGATCACCGACCACCAGAAGGGGATGCCGCGGATCGGCCCGCAGATCAGGGCCAGCGGGACGATGCCGGCGCAGGCGATCATCCCGAACTCGACGACCCAGATGTTGCGGACCGGGTCGCGGTAGGGGCCGTAGAAGGCGACAGCGATGACGAGATGCGCGAAGGCCAGCCAGTCCGTGCCGTAGAGCAGGAAGGGGTAGTCGGCATCGGCGGTGTCCAGACCACGCCGCACCCGCTCGATCCAGTCCATGAGGCCGGGGAGGTGCTCCGGCACGGACAGGGCGCGCAACAGGTCCTCGGTCCAGCGCAGTTCGTGGACGAGGGGGAAGGCCGTGGCGCCGCTGAGCACCAGGCAGACGACGAAGAAGGCCAGCCAGACGCGAATGCCCTTGAGCAGGGCGGCTCTGTCGCTCATGGGGTCAGCCTACGCCCATGATTGAACGTGTTCAAAAATACCCTCCGCCCTCGGACCGGACCTACGATGTCCGCGGTGAACGGAGGAATCATGGCCCTGGACTTGAGCGGGCGGGCCTACCGCGCACAGCGGTGGGCGGCGCGGGCGGCGTTGGCCGCCGCGGGGCTCGCGGTGCTGGTGCCGCTCGCGTACGGCGGTGTCGGCGGGGTTCTGCTGCTGGTGGCCGGTGCGGCGGGGCTGGGCCTCAGCGCGGTCGCGGTGTGGTGGACGCTGACTCTGCGCGGCCCGCTGCGCTGGGCGGCCGCCGTCGTCGCCGTGGCCCTCCCCGCCGCGCTCGTCGCCCTGTTCGCGGCCACCCTGTTCTGGGCTCTGCTGGCGTCCGTGGCGCTGTGGGCGGTGGCCGTGTGGAGCGGCCGGTACGCGTTGCGGGGCACGGGCAGCTCGCGGGTGCGGGTGATGCGGGAACGCAAGACGCCGCCGCCGCGGCGGCCGTATCTGATCATGAACCCGCGCTCGGGCGGCGGGAAGGTGGTCCGCTTCGCGCTTCAGGAGAAGGCCGAGCGCCTCGGCGCCCGTGTCATCCTGCTCGATCCCGACGAGCACCAGGACGTCACCGCCCTGGCCCGCAAGGCCGTGGACGAGGGCGCGGACCTGCTGGGCGTCGCGGGCGGCGACGGCACCCAGGCGCTGGTCGCGGCCGTCGCCGCCGCGTACGACCTCCCGTTCCTGGTGATCAGCGCCGGCACCCGCAACCACTTCGCCATGGACCTCGGCCTCGACCGCGAGGACCCCTCCAGCTGCCTCGACGCGCTCACCGACGGTGTGGAACTCCGCGTCGACCTCGGTTACGCGGGCGGCCGGCCCTTCGTCAACAACGCGTCCTTCGGGGCGTACGCGGCCATCGTGCAGAGCCCCGGCTACCGGGACGACAAGATCGGCACCAGTCTGGAACTACTGCCCGACCTGCTCACCCGGCAGCAGGGCGCGCGACTCACCGCCCGCGCGGCGGACCGGACCCTCGACGCCCCGCACGCCGTGCTGGTCAGCAACAACCCCTACCGCACGGACGACCCCTTCGGCCTCGGCCGCCGTGACCGGCTCGACGCCGCGGTCCTCGGCGTCCTCGGCATCCGGGTGGACAACGCGGCCGAGGCCGCCGGCCTGCTGCTCGACCCGGCACCGGGCGGCCTGACCATCCTGACCGCACCCCACGTGGTCGTCGAGGCCGACCGCCCGGAGATCGAGGCCGGCATCGACGGCGAGGCCCTCGTCCTGCCGACCCCGGTCCACTGCCGCATCGCCCCCGGCGCCCTGCGTGTCCGTGTCCCCCGCAAACGCCCCGGCACCCCACAGCCCGTCCCCCGCCTGGACTGGCGCCGACTGCGGAAGCTGGCGGCGACGGTGGGGCGGACGGCGGTGCATCACCGGCGGCCCTGACCAGCGCCCGCGTCGATGCGCAGCGGCCGGTTGGCCCGGGTGAGCCGCTTGTCGACGCCCCAAGGGGCGCGGGGCTGTACCGATATGCGGCTCCGCCGCGGGGCGCGACCAGCCCCCACGCCCCCGCAGCCGGAATACGACCCCTTACGCGTCCAACGAAGTCATGACGTGCTTGATCCGCGTGTAGTCGTCGAAGCCGTACGCCGAAAGGTCCTTGCCGTACCCGGACTTCTTGAACCCGCCGTGCGGCATCTCCGCGACCAGCGGAATGTGCGTGTTGATCCACACACACCCGAAGTCCAGCTTCTTCGACATCCGCATCGCACGCCCGTGGTCCTTCGTCCACACGGACGAAGCCAGCGCGTACTCCACGCCGTTGGCCCACTCGACGGCCTGGTCCTCGTCCGAGAAGGACTGGACGGTGATGACCGGACCGAAGACCTCCTTCTGGATGATCTCGTCGTCCTGCTTCAGCCCGGACACCACGGTCGGCGCGTAGAAGTACCCCTTGTCACCGACCTGGTGGCCACCGGCCTCGACCTTGGCATGGGCGGGCAGCCGCTCGATGAACCCGGAGACCTGCTTGAGCTGGTTGGGGTTGTTGAGCGGGCCGAACAGTACGTCCTCGTCGTCCGGCCGGCCGGTCTTGGTGTCGGCGGCGGCCTTCGCGAGGGCCTGTACGAACTCGTCGTGGATGCCCTCCTGCACGAGCACGCGCGTGGCGGCCGTACAGTCCTGCCCGGCGTTGAAGAAGCCCGCGACGGAGATGTCCTCGACGGCCTTGGCGATGTCGGTGTCGTCGAAGACGACGACCGGCGCCTTGCCGCCCAGCTCCAGGTGGACCCGCTTGAGGTCCTTGGAGGCCGACTCGGCGACCGACATGCCGGCGCGCACGGAGCCGGTGATGGAGGCCATCGCCGGGGTGGGGTGCTCGACCATGAGGCGGCCGGTGTCACGGTCACCCGTGATGACGTTGAAGACACCCTTCGGCAGGATCGCCCCGATGATCTCGGCGATCAGAACCGTCGAGGCCGGAGTGGTGTCCGACGGCTTCAGCACCACGGTGTTGCCCGCCGCGATGGCCGGCGCGAACTTCCACACGGCCATCATCATCGGGTAGTTCCAGGGCGCGACCTGCGCGCAGACGCCGACCGGCTCACGGCGGACGATGGAGGTGAGGCCCTCCATGTACTCACCGGCCGAGCGGCCCTCCAGCATCCGCGCCGCGCCCGCGAAGAAGCGGATCTGGTCCACCATCGGCGGGATCTCCTCGGAGCGGGTCAGCCCGATCGGCTTGCCCGTGTTCTCCACCTCGGCCGCGATGAGCTCCTCGGCCCGGTCCTCGAACGCGTCCGCGATCTTCAGCAGGGCCTTCTGCCGCTCGGCGGGGGTCGTGTCGCGCCAGCCCGGGAAGGCCCTGGCGGCCGCCTCCATCGCGGCGTCGACGTCCGCCTGCCCGGACAGCGGCGCGGTCGCGTACGCCTCGCCCGTCGCGGGGTTGACCACGTCCGTGGTCCGTCCGTCGGCGGCGTCCCGGAACTCACCGTCGATGTAGTTGCGCAGACGACGCAGCTCGGTGCTCACTGCCGGCCTCCTGTCAGGTCTCACTGATGCTGGCTGTCAGTCCTGGTTGTCCAGTTACTGAGACACCCACCCTAGTCGGCCGAGCCACGTTTTCAACACCCCCGATCGCGCCAAGGCTGCGAAATCCGCAAGTCTCGGTCTCGTAAACAACGAATTTCATCGCTGCGGCCTTGCGGAACTGTCGAGACGTCGTGCACAGTGACGTCGTGGCCAGTCGAAGCGCAGAGCACAGGGACTCCCGCGAGTCCAGGACCGGCGGCGGTCCCCAGCTGGACGCCGTCTCCCTCGCCATCATCGAACAACTCCAGGAGGACGGCCGCCGGCCGTACGCCGCCATCGGCAAGGCCGTGGGCCTGTCCGAGGCGGCCGTGCGCCAGCGCGTCCAGAAGTTGCTCGACCAGGGCGTGATGCAGATCGTCGCCGTCACGGACCCGCTCACCGTGGGCTTCCGCAGGCAGGCGATGGTCGGTGTCAACGTCGAGGGCGACGTGGAGTCGGTCGCCGACGCACTGACCGCCATGTCCGAATGCGAGTACGTGGTGATGACCGCCGGGTCCTTCGACCTGATGGTGGAGATCGTCTGCGAGGACGACGACCACCTCCTGGACGTCATCAACCGCCGCATCCGGGCCGTCCCCGGAGTGCGCTCCACCGAGAGCTTCGTCTACCTCAAGCTCAAGAAGCAGACCTACATGTGGGGAACCCGATAACCGTGAGGACCCGATAACCGTGAGCAGCAACAGCCCTCAGGACCTCAGCAGGACCGCGTACGACCACTTGTGGATGCACTTCACGCGCATGTCCTCGTACGAGAAGGCCCCCGTCCCGACCATCGTCCGGGGCGAGGGCACCCACATCTACGACGACAAGGGCAAGCGCTACCTCGACGGGCTCGCCGGCCTGTTCGTGGTACAGGCCGGGCACGGCCGGGTCGAGCTGGCCGAGACCGCGTTCAAGCAGGCGCAGGAGCTGGCGTTCTTCCCGGTGTGGTCCTACGCCCACCCGAAGGCCGTGGAGCTGGCGGAGCGGCTGGCCGACGAGGCGCCGGGCGATCTCAACAAGGTCTTCTTCACCACGGGCGGCGGTGAGGCGGTGGAGACCGCCTGGAAGCTCGCCAAGCAGTACTTCAAGCTGGTCGGCAAGCCCACCAAGTACAAGGTGATCTCCCGCGCGGTGGCGTATCACGGCACCCCGCAGGGCGCCCTGTCCATCACGGGCCTGCCCGGTCTGAAGGCCCCCTTCGAGCCGCTCGTCCCGGGCGCGCACAAGGTCCCGAACACCAACATCTACCGCGCCCCCATCCACGGCGACGACCCGGAGGCCTTCGGGCGCTGGGCCGCCGACCAGATCGAGCAGCAGATCCTCTTCGAGGGCCCGGACACGGTCGCCGCGGTCTTCCTGGAGCCGGTGCAGAACGCGGGCGGCTGCTTCCCGCCCCCGCCCGGCTACTTCCAGCGGGTGCGCGAGATCTGCGACCAGTACGACGTGCTGCTGGTGTCGGACGAGGTCATCTGCGCCTTCGGCCGCCTCGGCACGACGTTCGCCTGCGACAAGTTCGGCTACGTCCCGGACATGATCACCTGCGCCAAGGGCATGACCTCGGGCTACTCCCCGATCGGCGCCTGCATCATCTCCGACCGCCTCGCCGAGCCGTTCTACAAGGGCGACAACACCTTCCTGCACGGCTACACCTTCGGCGGTCACCCCGTGTCGGCCGCGGTGGGCCTCGCCAACCTCGACCTGTTCGAGCGCGAGGGCCTCAACCAGCACGTCCTCGACAACGAGGGCGCCTTCCGCGCGACCCTGGAGAAGCTCCACGACCTGCCGATCGTCGGCGACGTCCGCGGCAACGGGTTCTTCTACGGCATCGAACTCGTCAAGGACAAGGCGACGAAGGAGTCCTTCAACGACGAGGAGACCGAGCGGGTCCTCTACGGCTTCCTCTCCAAGGCCCTGTACGACAACGGCCTGTACTGCCGTGCCGACGACCGCGGCGACCCGGTGGTGCAGCTCGCGCCGCCGCTGATCTCCAACCAGGAGACCTTCGACGAGATCGAGCAGATCCTGCGGGCGACCCTGTCGGAGGCGTGGACCAAGCTCTAGCCGCGACGGCGGGGGTGCACCCGTAGGAGTGAGAAGGGTGCACCACCCGCCGCGTGCTGTCCCTCGTTCCGGTCCCGGATCCTTAGCGTGCCTGGTAACCGATCGGCCCTGTCTTCGTTCCCCCGCACGGGGGAACGGCACGGGAACTACGGATCTGACGAGGTGTACGCCCATGGAGGCTCCGCCGGACAACGATGTGCTCTGGGCACGCGCGCTGCACTTCACGCACCGCGACGGCTCCCCCGCGCTCGGCGGGGTCTCGCTCGGAGTGCGTGACGGCGAGATCCTCGCCGTCACCGGCCCGCGGGGCAGCGGCAAGACGGCTCTCCTGCGGTGTCTGTCCGGCCTGGTCCCGCCGGTGCGCGGCGAGGTCTGGTTCAACAGCGTCCCGGTGCACACCATGGGCGCACTGGCCCGCGAACGGCTCCGCCGCGACCGCTTCACCTGGATCGACCCGACCCCGACGCTCGTCCCCGAGCTGAAGGTCTGGGAGAACGCCGCCCTCCCCCTGATGCTGCGCGGCACCAGCCGCCGGCGCGCCAAGACAGCCGCGCTGGAGTGGCTGAACCGCCTGGACGTCGGCGAGTCGGCCCGCAAGCGCCCGCACCAGCTGGTCCAGGCCGAACGGCAGCGCGTCTGCATCGCCCGGGCGCTCGCCCCCTCGCCCACGGTCCTGTTCGCCGACGAGCCGACGGCCCCGCTGCACCGCGCCGACCGCGCCCACATCCTGCGCACCCTGACGACAGCGGCCCGCTCGCACGGCATCACCGTCGTCCTGACCACCTACGACGTGGAGAACGCGGCCTTCGCCGACCGCGCCATCGCCCTTCTCGACGGACGGCGCGTCAACACGGTGCACCTGCCGCCGGTCACCGCGACGGAAGGCCGGGCGGCGTGCTCGCTCTCCGTCTGACCCGAAGCGCCCAGCCCGCCGTACAGCTGCGCCGGCTGCTCGTGGCGGCGGCCTCGGCGGGCACGGGCTTCCTGCTGCTGAGCGCCCTCGGCCACGCGCTGTCCCACGCCGACCCCGGCGCGTCGACCCTGCGCCTGGCCTGGTGCCTGCCGCCGCTCGCCGCGACGATCCACCTCGCGGTGGCCGTGGCCCGCACCGACCCGGGCACCAGGCCCCGCCCCGGCCTCGCGGCGATCGGCCTCGGCCCGGCCCGCCTGATGCTGGTCTCGGCCACCACCACGGCCCTGTCCTGCGCCCTCGGCTCGATGCTCGCCCTGCTGGTCTTCCTCCATCTGCGCGGCGACCTGACCGGCATGCCCTTCGACGGCGCCGCCGCGGAGTTCCTGGCGGCCGACGCGCCCCTCCCGCTGCCGGCCGCCCTGACCCTGCTGTCCCTGGTCCCGGCGACCGCGTCGACCACGGTGGCCCTCGCCCTGCGCCCGAAGGAACCCGGGTCCTCCGCGGTACGGGGCGCCGAGGGGAGGTCGTACGGCCGCTTCGGGGCGCACGGCAGTGCGGCGGCACGGGAGACGTTCGGGGCGTACGGGCGGTTCGGGGCGCGACGGCGAGGTGGCCCCAAGGAGGGCGGCACCCCACCGGGGCAGGCGAGCGAGACGGCCCCCGCACCCGTCGAGGCCGAGACCGACACCGAGGACGCCCAGGAGCCCCTGGACCACGCAACCCGCCTCCCCGTGCCCCCCAAACCCCCCGTCGGCCTCCCCTGGGGCATCGCCATCGTCGCCGCGGGCCTGGCCGTGGAGGCCTACGCCGCCCGTGCGGCGAGCGGCGCCCTCGCCCTGCCCTCCGCCCTTCCCACCGGTCCTGCCGGAGTGCTGGCCGGCTGGCTGCTGACCGCTGTCGGACTGGCCCTGGCCGCCCCCGGACTCACCCACTTCTGCGGCCGCCTCCTCCAGGCCGTACGCCCCGGCGCCGTACGGCTGCTGGCGGGACGTGTGCTCATGTCGGAGGCCACTCGTATCGGGCGCCCACTCGGCGTCGTCTGCGCCGTGGCCTCGGCGGCGTATGCCATGGCTTCGCTCTCGGCCCCCTCGGCCGCCGCGACCGTCGGCCCGATCAGCACCCTCGGCGCCGCCGTGGTCACCGGCTGCACCGTGGCCACCCTCCTCACGGCCGCCGTTGAGGCCAGACAGGCCCGTGCCGACACCACGGCCGCCCTGCTCCGCCTCGGCGCCCCCACCACGCTGCTGCGCAGCGCGGCGGCCCTGCGCGCCGGCGCCCTGCTCGCCTTCTTCGGCCCGCTCACCCTGATCGTGGCCGAGCTGGCCGCACTGCCCCTGGCACGCTGAGGCCGACGCGAGAAAAACTCGTACGAAAAAAATCTTCGCTCGGCGATGAGTTCCGCTCGGCCCCCCGGTCTACCCCACCGAACAGCACACACCCCGATGGGAGAGACCACGATGACCGCCCCCGCGTACCAGCAGATGATCTTCCTGAACCTGCCCGTGAACGACCTCGCCGCCTCCAGGAAGTTCTTCACGGAGCTCGGTTACTCGATCAACGAGCAGTTCAGCGACGACACGACGGCCTCTGTCGTGATCAGTGAAACCATCGTCGCGATGGTGCACACCCATGAGAAGTACGCCCAGTTCACGAAGAAGCCGATCGCGGACGCGACGAAGACCAGCGAGGTGCTGATCGCGCTGAGCGCCGAGAGCCGCGAGAAGGTCGACGAGCTGGTCGACAACGCGCTGGCCGCGGGCGGTTCCGTCACCGGCGAGACCCAGGACCACGGCTTCATGTACGGCCGCGCCTTCGACGACCTCGACGGCCACACCTGGGAGGTCGTCTGGATGGACCCGTCGGCCATCGAGGGCTGAGGCGGGCCGCCCCATCCACGGTGCCTAGCATGGGCGGGTGCAGACGATGCCCGCCCATGCGGCCCACCACAACGACCGTGAGATAGAGACGCTCGAGGAGTTCGACGCGACCGTGTCGGCGCGCGGCTCCCTCGCCGGATTCCGTGTCCAGGCCGTCGATCTGACGGACCGTACGCGCGAGCTGCTCACCACCAGCGCCGCGGGCGCCCTCTTCCTCGGTTGTCCGATGCGCGAGGAGGCCGCGGCGAAGATCCGCACGGACGGCGCCCTCGTCTTCCCACCGGTCCCGGGGCTGCCCTTCGACCCGTACCGGGGCCTGGTCTACTCCCCCGACGAACTCTTCGCCTCCCTGGCGGACGGCCCGGACGGCTACGAGAACACGCCCGACGCTGCCGCGTACGCCTGGTTCCAGCGGACCAAGGCCGACGGCGACGTCTACGCCTCGATGCTCCGCGCGGTCCACGACGACTCCGTGTCGGACGCGCTGGACGAACTCCTCGCCGGGGCCCGGGTGGTGGGCGTCATGGGCGGCCACGCGATGCGGCGCGGCACGGAGGCGTACGAGGGTGCCGCGCGGCTCGGCCGGGAGCTGGCCCGTGCCGGTCTGACGGTCGCCACCGGCGGCGGGCCGGGCGCGATGGAGGCGGCCAACCTCGGCGCGTACGCCGCCCCTTACGACGACGAGATGCTCACCGACGCGCTCCGACTGCTGGCGAAGGCGCCTTTGTTCACGCCGTCGGTCACCGAGTGGGCGACGGCCGCCTTCGAGGTCCGTGCGCGCTGGCCGAAGGGCGGCCGTTCCGTCGGCATCCCGACCTGGTTCTACGGCCACGAGCCGCCGAACCCGTTCGCCTCCCACATCGCCAAGTACTTCGCCAACGCCACCCGCGAGGACGGGCTCCTCGCCCGTTCGAACGCCGGGGTCGTCTTCCTGCCGGGAGCCGCGGGCACCGTGCAGGAGATCTTCGACAACGCGACGCCGAACTACTACGAGTCGCGTGGTGAGCCGACCCCGATGGTGCTGGTGAACAGGGCCCACTGGACGGAGAGGTTGCCGACCTGGCCGCTGCTCCAGGCCCTCGCCCGGGAGCGGTCGATGGAGTCCCGTATCGCCCTGGTCGACCGGATCGAGGAGGCTCCGGCGGCGCTGAAACGTCTCAGCGATTAATAAGAGGGCAAAGCCAACGGCTGTGGACCGCATACGCGTTGACACTGCTTATGCCACGCTTATAAACCTGTGAGACTCCTGGGGACGGTGATGTCACGTCGCCGCCGCCTCGTTCAACCCCCCTCAGTGTGCAACTCGTAAGGACAAACGTGTCCATAAACCGCCGTACCGTCGCACGTTCCGTGCGCGCTCTTGGTGTTGCCTCCGCCTCGGCCGCGCTCGCGCTCGGCCTCGCGGGCAACGCGCTCGCTTGCGACATCAGTGAATTCTCCGCCGAAGCCAAGTGCGACGGCGACAAGGGTGTCATCACGGTCACCGACGTGGACCCCAGCGGTGTCCCGGCGACCGTCAGCGTCTTCCTGCAGAACAACGGCGCCGACCTGAAGAAGGTCGGCGAGCAGGTGGTCAAGGGCACCCGCGAGGGTGTCACCATCACCTTCGAGGAGAACTGGAAGCCGGACGCGGAGTACCGCGTCCACGTCAAGGCCGCCGGCTATGTCGACGAGGACATCAAGCCGAACCTGACGACGCCGTCCACGGCCTGCAAGAAGGACGAGGAGAAGCCGCCGGCTCCGTCGGACACCCCGACCCCGTCGGACTCCGCGTCCACCCCTGCCGAGGAGACCGACTCCCCGGCCCCGACCCCCTCGGAGAGCGAGAGCACCGCCCCCGCGGACACGGTCGGCAGCGCCCCGTCCCCGGCGAACGACGACTCCAACCTCGCCGAGACCGGTGCGAACTCCAACACCGGCCTGATCGCCGGCATCGCGGTCGCCCTGGTCGCCGTCGGTGGCGGCGCGGTCTTCTTCGGCCTGCGCCGTCGCGGGACGAGCAGCGACCGCTGACCCGCCCGCACACGGCAACACCCTTGTGGCCCGTCCCCGTTCCCGGGGGCGGGCCATTCGCCTGCCTCTGCCGGTCAGCCGAAGGTAGCCCGCTCCAGCCAGAACTCCAGCAGCTCCCGCTCACCGAGGACCTCCAACTCCGCGCTGTCCAGCGGCAGTCGACGGTAGAAGGCGAGGAGTACGGCGGTGAGGTTGCCGCGGAGCGCGACGGTCGCCTTCTCGTGGCCGCGCCGCCAGCCGATGACCTCCTCGGAGAGGTCGATGACCCACTCCGCGTTCACGTCAGCCGTGTCGTCGGTGGCGTGCAGATGAATGCTGCAGCCCGGCCGCCGTAGCTCCCGCGCCGGATCGTCCGGCAGCGTCCGCTGGGCCCACTCCACGATCTCCAGCCACTCGTCGATCGCGTCGGCCGCGATGTCCGGCGCGACCTCGTACGGCAGCCCGGCGGCGAGCGTCGCGTCCGCGCGGTGGATCGTGATCTCGTGGGTCATGCGGCGAGCCCAGAACCCGGCGTTGAACTCCCCGGTCCAGCTCCACACCTTGGCGTCCGGACCGGCCTCCCGCAGCGCGGCGACGATCATCTCGCCGGTCTCCGCGAGCCACGCGTCGAGCGCGGCGGCGTCGCCCTCACCGTCGGGGCCGGCGGCCCCCGGCACCTGCTCCTCCTCGATCTCCTCCTGCGCCCGCGTCCGCACCATCAGCTCCACCCAGCGCAGGGCGCCGCCGGTATGCCGCACGAGTTGTTCCAGCGACCAGTCCGGGCAGGTCGGCACGGTGGCGGACAGGTCGGCGCCGGAGGTCACCACGGCCCTCAACAGGCCGACCTGGTGGGCGATTTCAGCACAGTAGCGATCATGCGGGAGTGACGTCATGCCCCGCACCCTATGTGCCGGACGATCAGCCCAGCACGACAATTTCCGCCGCGTCGAACTCCACCCCGACCTCGTCCCCGACCGCGGGCGCTTCGCGCAGCGCACACGCCGCTTCGAGGCGCGGCGCGTCCTCCGGCTGGACGTGCACGGCGACGTGCGTGCCCTTGAAGGTGCGGGCCGTGACCGTGCAGCGCAGCCCCGCGTCCGGGGCCACGAGCCGTACGCCGGCCGGCCGTACGAGCAGCGTCCGCGGCCCCTGTGCGGCCCCCTCGGCCACCGGCAGCTTGCCCCAGGGCGTGTCCGCTGCCTCCCCGGCGACGATGCCCTCGACCACGTTGTCGAACCCGAGGAAGCGCGCCACGAACTCGTCCACGGGCCGCTGCCACACCTCCAGCGGCGTCCCGCTCTGGGCGATCCGCCCGTCCCGCATCACCACGACCCGGTCGGCCAGCGCGAAGGCCTCGCCCTGGTCGTGCGTCACGGCCAGCACGGTGGTGCCCAACCGTCCGAACAGCTCCCGGAGTTCGACGACGAGCCGCTCCCGCAGCGAGCGGTCGAGCTGACCCAGCGGCTCGTCCAGCATCAGCAGCCGCGGCCGGGGCGCGAGCGCCCGTGCCAACGCCACCCGCTGCTGTTCCCCGCCGGACAGGGAGGCCACGGCACGTCGGGCGGCGCCCGGCAGCCCGACCAGGTCGAGCAACTCCCGTACCCGCTCGGCCTGTTCGCCCTTCGAGGCGCCGTGCATCCGCGCCCCGAAGGCCACGTTGCCGCCGACGTCGCGCTGCGGGAACAGCTGATGGTCCTGGAACATCAGCCCGACTCCCCGCCTGTGCGCGGGCACGGCCGCCTGGTCCCGCCCGTCGAGCGACACCCGCCCGGCGTCGAGCGCCTGCAGCCCCGCCACCACCCGCAGCAGCGTCGACTTGCCGCTGCCGCTCGGCCCGAGCACACACACGATCTCGTGCTCGGCGACATCGAGGTCGACGCGGTCCAGCACGGGCTGCCCGTCGAACCGTACGGTCGCACCCGCCAGACTCAACAGCATCTAGAACTCCCCCGTCCGATCCGTACGGAGCCGCTCCAACACCAGCAGCGCCACCGCGCACACCACCATCAGTACCGTCGAAAGGGCCATCGCCTGCCCGTAGTTGAGCTCGCCTGCCCGCCCCAGCAGCCGGGCCACGGCGACCGGCAGCGTCGGGTTGTCGGGCCGCGCGATGAACACGGTCGCCCCGAACTCGCCGAGCGACACCGCGAAGGCGAACCCGGCCGCGATCAGCAGCGCCCGCCGCACCATCGGCAGATCCACCTCACGCCAGACCCGCCAGGGCGACGCCCCCAGCACGGAGGCCGCCTCGCGCAGCCGCTGGTCCACGGCCCGCAGCACGGGCAGCATGGTCCGTACGACGAAGGGCACCCCGACCAGCGCCTGCGCCAGCGGCACCAGGATCCAGGTGCTGCGCAGGTCCAGCGGCGGCTCGTCCAGGGCGATCAGGAACCCGAACCCGACCGTCACCGCGGAAACGCCGAGCGGCAGCATCAGCAGCGCGTCGAAGCCCCGGACGAACCGTCCCGCGTCCCGCCGGGTCAGCGCGGCCGCCGCCAGTCCGCCGATCAGCACGGCGATCAGCGTGGCTACGACGGCGTACTGGAGCGAGTTGCCGATCGCCTCGATCGGCGCGACCAGGAAGACCCCGCCGTCGGCGTCGGTCAGCGCCCGGTAGTAGCCGAAGTCGGGCGCGTCCAGCGAGCGCTGCACGAGCACGGCCAGCGGCAGCAGCAGGAGTACGACGATGACGGCCAGCACACCGGCCAGCAGCGCCCACTGCCCCGCCCCACGCGGCCGCCGCGCGGTGACCGAGGCGTCCACGAGACGCAGGGCGCTCTCCCGCCGCCGTACCGTCCAGGCGTGCACGGCGAGGATCGCACCCACCGCGAGGAACTGGATGATCGTCAGGACGGCGGCGGTGGACAGGTCGAAGATCTCGGACGTCTGCCGGTAGATCTCGACTTCGAGGGTGGAGAAGGTGGGGCCGCCGAGGATCTGCACCACACCGAAGGAGGTGAAGGTGAACAGGAAGACCATGAGCGCGGCGGCTGCCACGGCGGGCCCGAGGGCCGGCAGGGTGACGGTCCGCCAAGCGGCGAGACGGGACGCCCCGAGCATCCGCGCGGCCTCCTCCTGCCGCGGGTCGAGTTGCGCCCAGAGACCGCCGACGGTCCGTACGACCACGGCGTAGTTGAAGAAGACGTGCGCGAGCAGGATGGCCCACACGGTCGTGTCGAGCCGTACGCCCCACAGCTCGTCGAGGAGTCCGCCGCGGCCGAGGAGCGCGAGGAACGCCGTGCCGACGACGACCGTCGGCAGCACGAAGGGGACGGTGACGACGGCACGCAGGATCTGCTTGCCGGGGAAGTCGAAGCGGGCGAAGACGTAGGCGCCGGGCAGCGCGATCAGCAGGGTCAGCGCGGTGGAGGCGAGCGCCTGCCAGGTGGTGAACCACAGGACGTGCCGGATGTCGGACTGCCCGAGGACGTCCGCGAGCCGCCCGAACTGCCATACCCCGTCGACCTGGAGACCGCGCGCGACGATCGCGGCGACGGGGTAGGCGAAGAAGAGCGCGAAGAACGCGACGGGCACGGCGATGAGGCCGAGCCGCACCGCCGCGCCCCTCTTCCGCGAGACCTTTACTTCAGTACGAGCGAGGTCCACGACTTGACCCAGTCGTCACGGTTGTCGGCGATCTTCGCCGGGTCCATGGTCTCGGGGCTCTTGGCCTGCGGCCCGTACTTCGTGAACTCCTCGGGCACCTCTGCGCCGTCCACCACCGGGTAGACGAACATGTTGAGCGGCATGTCCTCCTGGAACGTCCTGGTGAGCAGGAAGTCGAGGAGCGCCTTGCCGCCCGCGGCGTTCTCGGCGTTGCTCAGCAGGCCGGCGTACTCGACCTGCCGGAAGCAGGTGCCCTCGGCCACCCCGGTCGGAGCCGTCGTCGGCTTCGGGTCGCCGTAGATCACCTCGGCGGGCGGCGAGGAGGCGTACGACACTACGAGCGGCCGGTCGGCCTTGGCCTTCTTGCCGCCCGCGGAGCCCGAGAACTCCTCGTTGTAGGCCTGCTCCCAGCCGTCGACGACCTTCACACCGTTCGCCTTCAGCTTCTTCCAGTAGCCCTCCCAGCCGTCGTCGCCGTACTTGGCGGCGGTGCCGAGCAGGAAGCCGAGGCCGGGCGAGGAGGTGGAGGCGTTCTCGGTGACCAGGAGGTTCTTGTAGGCGGGCTTGACCAGGTCGTCGTACGACGTCGGCGGGGCGAGCTTGTGCTCGCTGAAGTAGGCCTTGTCGTAGTTGACGCAGATGTCGCCGGTGTCGATCGGGGTGACCCGGTGCTGGTCCTGGTCGGCCCGGTACCGGGCCTCGATCTTGTCGGCGCCCTTCGGCTCGTAGGACTGGAACAGGTCGTTGTCGAGCGCCCGGGACAGCAGGGTGTTGTCGACGCCGAAGAAGACGTCGCCCTGCGGGTTGTCCTTGGTCAGGATCGCCTTGTTCACGGCCTGCCCGGCGTCGCCGTCCTCCAGGACCTTGACCTTGTAGCCGGACTGCTTCTCGAAGGCGGCGATGACGTCCTTGGAGACGGCCCACGAGTTGTGACTGACGAGGGTCACGGTCTTGCTCTTGGACTCGGAGGTGTCGCTCCCCGAGTCGGACGACCCGCACGCGGACAGCGTGACGAGACCGATTCCCACGGCGAAGACCGTGGCCTTCGTGGTGATGCTCACTTGATTCCTCCTGGGGTTGACCAGGAAGAGACGCGGCCCTGCCCGGGAGCCCTCTCATCGGCTCCCGGGCAGGGCGCAACAGCTTGAGTAGTGACCGAACTTCCTACCCAGAATGACCTGGGCGAGGTTCAGAGGGTCTGCGGCCCGATTGCCGCACTCTCAGCGCTGTGGCGCTCCCCTGTCGGAATATGAAGATGTACTTACGACAGCCTTACGGTGGTCAGACTACCGCTCGGTCGCGGCGAGCTGCCCACATGCTCCGTCGATCTCCTGACCACGGGTGTCCCGGATCGTCACCGGCACACCATGAGCGGCGATGGCCTCGACGAACGCCTTCTCGTCCTCGGGCCGGGAGGCGGTCCACTTCGACCCGGGCGTCGGGTTCAGCGGAATCAGGTTCACATGCACCGGTTTGCCCTTGAGCAGCCGCCCGAGCCGGTCACCACGCCAGGCCTGGTCGTTGATGTCCCGGATCAGGGCGTACTCGATCGACAGCCGCCGCCCGCTCTTGCCGACGTACTCGAACCCGGCGTCGAGCACCTCACGCACCTTCCACCGCGTGTTCACGGGGACGAGGGTGTCGCGCAGCTCGTCGTCGGGCGCGTGCAGCGAGATCGCGAGCCGGCACTTGAAGCCCTCGTCGGCGAACCGGTGGATGGCCGGCACGAGCCCGACGGTCGAGACGGTGATCCCGCGCTGGGACAGCCCCAGCCCGTCCGGCTCCGGATCGGTGAGCCGCCGAATCGCGCCCACGACCCGGTTGTAGTTGGCGAGCGGCTCGCCCATCCCCATGAAGACGATGTTGGACAGCCGAGCAGACCCGCCGGGAACCTCCCCGTCCCGCAGGGCCCGCATCCCGTCCACGATCTGATGCACGATCTCGGCGGTCGACAGATTCCGGTCAAGACCCGCCTGCCCCGTGGCGCAGAACGGACAGTTCATCCCGCACCCGGCCTGCGAACTGATGCACATCGTCACCCGGTCCGGATACCGCATCAGCACCGACTCGACGAGCGTCCCGTCGAACAGCCGCCACAACGTCTTGCGTGTGTCGCCCTGGTCCGTCGACAGATGCCGTACGACGGTCATCAGCTCGGGAAACAGCTCCTCCCGCAGCTTGTCCCGCGAACCGGCCGGGATGTCGGTCCACTGCTGCGGATCATGCGCGTACCGCGCGAAGTAGTGCTGCGACAGCTGCTTGGCACGAAACGGCTTCTCCCCGATCGCGGCGACAGCGTCCTTGCGCTCACCGGGCGTGAGATCGGCAAGATGCCGCGGCGGCTTCTTGGCTCCGCGCGGGGCGACGAAAGTGAGTTCTCCGGGCTTAGGCATGGCTGTACCAGTGTCGCAGATCGACTTGGGTGACCTGGGCGCCGCACCATGCGGGGGTGCCACGCCTCCTGGAGCAGCTCTCCGTAGGGGTGAACGGGCTGGTCAGCACTTGCGACGGCCGCCGCGATCCCCGGCAGGCCGACGTGATCTCCGGCGCGGCGCAGGGCGAGCGTCTCGACGAGGTCGAGGTCTCGACGGACGACGACGAGGTCGGCCGGGCGGTCGACGACCCGAACCAGGCGATCGAGGACCGCGACCGGGCCGTCCTGAACGCCGACACCGATCCGAGTTCCGGCAGGGTCGACGCCGCGGCGGAGGGGTCGAGGGACGTCTGCGTGTCGTAGGCGGTGCGGTGCGGCTAATCGGTCGAGCGCTCCAGCCTGTCCTTGAGGAGTTGCTCGTCGCGCGGGAGTTCCTTGCGGACCTGCGGGCGGACGACGAGGGGCACAAGGACCTTGCCGAGACCGTGCCCTTCGAAGTCGATGTCGATCGTCACGCGGGAGCGGCGACCGTCGTCGAGCGGTTCGATCTCACCGTGGGTACGGGGCCTGACGGGACCGTCGACCCCGTGCAGATCCCAACTGTGCGGCGGGTCGAGCTCGTCGAACTGCACAGTCATCGGAACCTCGCGGCTGCCGACGCGCCGGGTGACCCGGACCCGGGAGCCCGTCTGGATCGGCCCTTCGTCGAGCTGCTCGGCCGAGACGGCGCTCAGCTGCCACTCCGGCAGATGGGACGGGTCGGTGACATACGCGTAGACCTCACCGGGTGGCCGGTCGACGTCGATGAATTCTCGGATGATGGCCATGACGACCCCCTTTGCGGTGCCGTGCGGGCGTACACCGGAATCGTCCCACCGGAGACCCCTGGGCACCATCGCGGACCTGAGCCGAAGGCCGAGGAAGGCCGAGGAGCCCCCGCTCGGCAGAGGGCGGAGGCCCCTCGGTGTGGCTCTTCGGACCGGCCCTGCCGTCAGCCGGAACCCACGAACAGCACCATCAGCAACCACACCACCGGCGCCGTGGGCAACAACGAGTCCAGCCGATCCATGATCCCGCCATGACCCGGCAGCAGCGTGCCCATGTCCTTGATGCCCAGGTCCCGCTTGATCATCGACTCGCCGAGGTCGCCCAGCGTGGCACTGGCCGCGACCGCGAGGCCCAGCAGCAGGCCCTGCCACCAGGTGCCGTCGTCGATCAGGAACTGCATGCACAGAGCGCCCGCCACCATCGCGAAGCTCACCGCGCCGAGCAGGCCCTCGCGGGTCTTGCCGGGGCTGATGCGCGGGGCGAGCTTGTGCTTGCCGAAGCGCCAGCCGACGGCGTACGCGCCGGTGTCACTGACGACGGTCAGCAGCAGAAACGTCAGCACCCGCCAGGCGCCGTCGTCGGCCGTCAGCATCATCGCGACGAACGTCGCCAGGAACGGCACGTAGAACGCGGCGAACACGCCCGCGGTGACGTCCTTGAGGTAGCCCTCCGGCGGCTCGGTCATCCGCCAGACAAGTACGGCCAGCGCGGTCAGCGCCATCGACACCCAGGCGCCCTCGGCACCCCGGACGTACCCGGCGATCACCATGGCCGCGCCGCCGAGCGCGAGCGGGACGAGCGGCGCCTTGATGCCCTTGCGCTCCTCGAGCCGCCTGGTCAGCTCCCACAGGCCCACGACGACGGCGACCGCGACCACACCGACGAACACGGCCTTGACGACGAACAGCGAAGCGACGATCACCACACCGAGCGCGACACCGACTCCTATGGCCGCACCCAGGTCGCGCCCCGCGCTCTTCTTCTGCGGCTGGGGCGCCGGCTGTGGGGCGTCGGGCATGGGCTCCGGATTCTGCGGCGCCGCCTCGAAGGGCCGCGCCTGCGGCGTGTCGTACGGCCGCACGCGCGGCGGCTGTTCGCGGAACAAGGGGCCGCTCAGCCGAGCGGCCCCCCGGTCGTCATCCTGGTCCCCGCCATACGCGGGTACGTCGGGCACGATGGGCATGGGGCGAGTCTGCTGCGCCTCAGGCGCATCGTACGCGGGACCCGCCGGGGCAGCCCCCTGGACAGGTCCACGTGCGGCGGCCCCCCAGTAACCGGCTTGCCCGGCTTGTGGCGGTGCCCCCCAGGAAGAGTCGTTCATCAGACCTCGAGAAGCTCCGCTTCCTTGTGCTTGAGCAGCTCGTCCACCTGCGCGACGTACTTCGCCGTGGTGTCGTCGAGCTCCTTCTCCGCACGGCGGCCCTCGTCCTCGCCTACCTCGCCGTCCTTGACCAGCTTGTCGATCGCGTCCTTGGCCTTGCGGCGGACCGAGCGGATGGACACCCGGGAGTCCTCGGCCTTGCCCTTGGCGACCTTGATGTAGTCGCGGCGGCGCTCCTCGGTGAGCTCGGGGAACACCACTCGGATGATGTTGCCGTCATTGCTCGGGTTGACGCCGAGGTCGGAGTCGCGGATCGCCTGCTCGATGTTGCGCAGGGCGCTCTTGTCGAACGGGGTCACGACGGCCATGCGCGGCTCCGGCACGGAGAACGAAGCCAGCTGGTTGATCGGCGTCGGCGCACCGTAGTAGTCGGCCACGATCTTGTTGAACATCGCCGGGTGCGCACGGCCGGTGCGGATCGCGGCGAAGTCCTCCTTGGCGACCACGACGGCCTTCTCCATCTTCTCCTCGGCCTCGAGGAGGGTCTCTTCGATCACCACTTGCTCCTGCGTGTCTTGAGTAAAAGGCCCGGCTGCGGTTCCTGGGTGGGGGCGGCGGCCGGCTGCGTCGCGTCTTCTTCCTGCACGGTTCCCGACCGGCAGGACATTGTCCATCCCCCGGTCAGGGTCCGCCCCGTCCGTCCCCCGGACGGGTTCGTTGTCGGAGTTGTCGGAGCGTCAGCCCCGACCGCCCTGCTCACCCACAAGCGTGCCGATCTTCTCACCCTTGACGGCACGCGCGATATTGCCCTCCGCCAGGAGCTCGAAGACGAGGATCGGGAGCTTGTTGTCGCGGCACAGGGTGATCGCCGTGGCGTCGGCGACCTTGAGGTCGCGGGTGATGACCTCGCCGTAGCCGAGGGAGTCGAACTTGACGGCGTCCGGGTTGCGCTTGGGGTCGGAGTCGTAGACCCCGTCCACCCCGTTCTTGCCCATGAGCAGCGCCTCGGCGTCGATCTCCAGGGCACGCTGGGCGGCGGTGGTGTCGGTGGAGAAGTACGGCATGCCCATACCGGCGCCGAAGATGACCACGCGGCCCTTCTCCAGGTGCCGTACGGCGCGCAGCGGGATGTACGGCTCGGCGACCTGGCCCATGGTGATGGCGGTCTGGACCCGGCTGTCGATGCCCTCCTTCTCCAGGAAGTCCTGGAGGGCGAGGCAGTTCATGACGGTGCCGAGCATGCCCATGTAGTCGGAGCGGGCCCGGTCCATGCCGCGCTGCTGGAGTTCGGCGCCGCGGAAGAAGTTGCCGCCGCCGATGACGACCGCGACCTGCGCGCCGTCGCGCACGACGGCCGCGATCTCGCGGGCGATCTTGTGCACCACGTCCGGGTCGACGCCGAGGCCCCCGCCACCGGAGAAGGCCTCTCCGGACAGCTTCAGCAGAAACCGGCCGCGTACTTTGCCGTCGTCGCTCTTCTGGGCCTTGGTGGTCATCGAGATCCCGCCTTTGTTACGTGGTGCACATACGAAGAAGGCCATTGCCGGTTGGGGCGTGTTTCGCATCCCATGCGCGGCAATGGCCTCCTCGTCAGATCTGCTGTCGTCCGTCACGCACGCGTGCGCGGTGACGGAGTCCGCCAACGACTGCCCTCGACCCTATAGGGACCGGGCGCCGATCGCGGCACGGACTCAGATGCCGACCTTGATACGCGAGAAGCGCTTCAGGGTGACACCGGCCTCGTCCAGGATCTTCTGGACGGACTTCTTGTTGTCGAGCGCGTAGGGCTGGCCGAGCAGCGTGGCGTCCTTGAAGAAGCCGTTGAGGCGACCCTCGACGATCTTCGGCAGGGCGGCCTCGGGCTTGCCCTCGGCGCGGGTGGTCTCCTCGGCGACGCGGCGCTCGGACTCGACGACCTCGGCCGGCACGTCCTCCTTGGAGAGGTACTTCGGCGCGAAGGCGGCGATGTGCTGGGCGACGCCCTTGGCGACCTCGGCGTTCGGCTTGTCCAGCTCGACCAGGACACCGATCTGCGGGGGCAGGTCGGGCATCGTCCGGTGCATGTACGCGAGGACGAAGCCGTCGGCGAACTGCGCGAAGCGGTCCAGGACGATCTTCTCACCGAGGTTGGCGTTGGCCTCGTCCACGAACGCCTGGACGGTCTTGCCGGCCTCGATCTCGGAGGCGAGCAGGGCGTCGAGGTCGGCCGGGGAGGTCGCGGCGACGTGCTGCGCGATCTGGTTGGCGACGGCCTGGAACTTCTCGCCCTTGGCGACGAAGTCCGTCTCGCACTTCAGCTCGACGAGGACGCCGGAGGAGTTGTCGTCGGCGATGATCGAGACCACGGCGCCGTTCTCGGCGGAGCGGCCCTCGCGCTTGGCGACGCCCTTCTGGCCCTTGATCCGGAGCGCCTCGACGGCCTTCTCGACGTTGCCCTCGGCCTCGTCCAGCGCCTTCTTGCAGTCCATCATGCCGGCGCCGGTGAGCTCACGGAGCTTCTTGACGTCAGCGGCGGTGTAGTTCGCCATGAGTCTGTGAATCTTTCTCGAAGTCTGGAAGATCGAAGATCTACGGGGTCTGCGGCTCCCGAGGAGTAGCCGGTGCCGCCGACCTTCCGTCGACCTACGGGTGAACGGCGGGAGCGGATTTCATGCCGCTCCCGCCGTCAACGCCGACGGTGTCAGGCCTGCTCGCCCTCGGCGGCCGGAGCCTCGGTGGCCGGAGCCTCCGTGGCCGGAGCCTCCGTGGCGGGGGCCTCGGCGGCCGGAGCCTCAGCGGCGGGCGCCTCGGCAGCAGGGGCCTCGGCGGCGGCCGGGGCCTCCTCGGCCTTCTTCTCACCCTCGAGCAGGTCGCGCTCCCACTCGGCGAGCGGCTCGCCCGCGGCCTTCTCACCCTTGTCGCCGGTGGCGACGCCGGAGCGGGCGATGAGGCCCTCGGCGACGGCGTCGGCGATCACGCGGGTGAGCAGGGTGACGGAGCGGATCGCGTCGTCGTTGCCCGGGATCTTGTAGTCGACCTCGTCGGGGTCACAGTTGGTGTCGAGGATGGCGACGACCGGGATGTTGAGCTTCCGGGCCTCGCCGACCGCGATGTGCTCCTTCTTGGTGTCCACGATCCAGACGGCGCTGGGCACCTTCTGCATCTCGCGGATACCGCCGAGGGTCTTCTCCAGCTTGGCCTTCTCGCGGGAGAGGACCAGCAGCTCCTTCTTGGTCAGACCGGAGGACGCGACGTCCTCGAAGTCGATCTGCTCAAGCTCCTTGAGGCGCTGCAGGCGCTTGTAGACGGTCGAGAAGTTGGTGAGCATGCCGCCCAGCCAGCGCTGGTTGACGTAGGGCATGCCGACGCGGGTGGCCTGCTCGGCGATGGCCTCCTGCGCCTGCTTCTTCGTGCCGACGAACATGACCGTGCCGCCGTGGGCGACGGTCTCCTTGACGAACTCGTAGGCGCGGTCGATGTACGACAGCGACTGGAGCAGGTCGATGATGTAGATGCCGTTGCGCTC
>CBFGZZ010000025.1:0-41571 GCA_965653385.1 uncultured Streptomyces sp.
ACCGTCACGGTGCCGGGCCCCTTCGCGTGGGTCGGTCACTCGGAGGGGGCCCAGTAGTCGAGCAGCGTGGCCACGCCGGGCTCCAGCGTCTTCCAGCTGCCGCTGAAGGAGAGGACCGCGAAGGCGGCGGCCGGGAAGCCGCGGCGGCTCATACGCTCGCGTGCGTCGCTCTCGGCCGCGCCGGAGAGGATCTCCGCGAGGCCCTGCACGCCCGGGTTGTGGCCGATCAGCAGGACGTTCTGCGCGTCGTCGGGTGTCTCGTTGAGCAGGGCGATCAGCTCGCCGGGCGAGGCCTCGTAGACCCGCTCTTCGTAGATGGTTTTCGGCCGGTGCGGGAACTCGTGGACGGCGAGCTTCCAGGTCTCCCTGGTCCGGGTCGCGGTCGAGCACAGGGCCAGATCGAAGGGGACGTCGGTGTCGGCCAGCCTGCGTCCGGCCTCTGCCGCGTCCTTTCGGCCCCGGTCGGCGAGCGGCCGCTCGTGGTCGTTCACCTGTGGCCAGTCGGCTTTCGCATGCCGGAAGAGGACAATCCTGCGGGGTTCTGCGACGCTCATGAGATCCAGCTTCGCATGAAACACGCCACGGGGCGCAGGGAGTTGACGGGCGGCTTCCACCGTGCTCAGCGCGTGATCAACTGCTGTATGCGCTCGAGGAGCTGCGTGATCGCGGGCTCGGCGGTCGCTGCGTGCGCGTCGGAGGGGTTGAGAATCAGCGTCAGCAGGGTGACGAACGCGAGCGTCGGCAGGGCGAGGGCCCACCAGGGCAGCCGGATGTCGGCACGGCCCGTGGACGCCGGGTGGGGCGGGGTGTGGGTGCGGGCCGACATGTCGCCTCCGTAAGTCTTCGAGTGTCCGTGTCCGCCTCTCGCGGTCACACTTCGAAGTTACGGACTTCCCGGCCGTCAACCCATCCGGTGATCCACCCAGTTGACCCTGACACTCGCCCCCTAGGGGATGGTGGTGCTAGCCCCACCATCGGCTTGCCGACCTCGCCGGGAGTGGCGGCCGTCCCGTCTCAGGGCGCGGCGATCGTCGCCACGATGGCGATGATCGCGAAGATGGCGAAGAAGGCGCCGAAGACGAGCAGCATCTTCTTCTGGCCGTTCTGGGGATTCGGGTCGAGCACTGGCATACGGCAAGTCTCGCACCCGCGGTCCGCGGCGGGTGCGCCGGGGTGACGCTCAGCGGGCCGCCTCGTCCTCCACGGTGCGGTTGCGTCCCGCCAGGACGCCCACCGCCATCTGCGGGATCATCAGGCCGGCCATCAGCGCGATGGGCAGCCCCCAGCCGCCGCTGTGCTGGTAGAGAACGCCCACCAGGAGCGGGCCGGGGATGGAGATGAGATAGCCGGTGCTCTGCGCGAAGCCCGACAGCTGGGCCACGCCCGAGCTGGTCCTGGCCCGCATGCCGACCATGGTGAGGGCCAGCGGGAACGAGCAGTTTGAGACGCCGAGCAGCAGGGCCCAGGCCCAGGAGCCGGCGACGGGCGCGAGGTACAGGCCGGCGTAGCCCAGGAGGCCGCAGACGCCCAGCGCGAGCACGATCGGGCCCTGGTGGGGCAGCCGGGTGGCGAGGCGCGGGATGACGAAGGCCAGCGGAACTCCCATGACCATGGTGACGGCGAGCAGCAGCCCTGCCGTGCCGGCGTGCACGCCCGCGTCGCGGAAGATCTGCGCCATCCAGCCCATCGTGATGTAGGCGCCGGTGGCCTGGAGGCCGAAGTAGACGGCGAGGGCCCAGGCGGTGCGGCTCCGGGTGATCCGCAAGGTGGGGGTCTCCACGCGCGCGTGCTTCTCCTGCGCGGATTCGGCGGGCGCCGCTCCCCCGTCCCGTCCCCGCGCGCCCGCCCGGCCCGGCTCCTGGTCCCGGTCCCGTACGAAGGGGATCCACGGCAGGACGGCCAACGCCGCGAGGCCCGCCCAGACCGCGAGCCCGGTCTGCCAACTGCCGCCCAGCGCCTCGGTCATGGGCACCGTGACGGCCGCCGCGGACGCGGTGCCGAGGGCGAGGGCCATCGAGTACAGGCCGGTCATGGAGCCGACCCGGTCGGGGAACCAGCGCTTGACGATGACCGGCATCAGGACGTTGCTGAGCGCGATGCCCATGAGGGCGAGGGCGCTGGCGGCCAGGAAGCCGGCCGTGCTGCCGACGTACGGGCGCAGGAGCAGGCCTGCGGTGATGGCGGCCATGCCGGCGCAGACCACGGCGCCGGGGCCGAAGCGGCGGGCGAGCCGGGGGGCCATGACGCCGAAGACGGCAAAGCAGAGCGGGGGCACGGAGGTGAGCAGTCCGGCCACGCTGCCGCTCATGCCGAGCCCGTCGCGGACCTCTTCGAGGAGGGCGCCGAGGCTGGTGATGGCGGGGCGGAGATTCAACGCGGTCAGCACGATGCCGAGCACCACGAGCCGCGTCGTCCACGCGCGCGCGGCGGACCGTGCAGGGGTGGGAGCCTCGGTGGTGTGTGTCTGGGCCGTGCGTATTCGCGTGGACGTCGCCGTCCGGGGTTCCTCGCGTGCCATGAGGCCCATCATAGAATCATGGGATGATTGGTTGTCCACCTCCGGGCCGACCGGTGCCCGTCCTCCCGTGCGAAGGTGTGCCATGCCCTTGAGCCACCCCCGTCGTTCGGCGCTGTCCGAGCAGGTCATCGCGGCGTTGCGGAACCAGATCACCTCCGGCGAATGGCCGGTCGGCGCCCGGATCCCGACCGAGCCCGAGCTGGTCGAGCAGCTCGGTGTGGCCCGCAACACGGTCCGCGAGGCCGTCCGCGCGCTCGCCCACAACGGCCTGCTGGACATCCGCCAGGGCTCCGGCACCTATGTCGTGGCCACCAGCGAGCTGGCCGGCGTCATGCACCGCCGCTTCGCCGGCGCCGATCCCCGGCACATCGCCGAGCTGCGCTCCACGCTGGAGTCGGCCGCCGCGAAGCTGGCCGCCGAGCGGCGCTCGGAGAAGGACCTCAAGCAGCTGGACGCACTGCTGGTGCGGCGTGAGGAGGCCTGGGAGTCGGGTGACGCGGAGGCCTTCGTGGCGGCCGACGCGACCTTCCATCTGGCGGTGGTGGCGGCCTCCCACAACGACGTGATGACCGCGATGTACGCCGACCTGGGCGAGGTGCTGCGGGACTGGCTGCGCGAGGACGTCGGCCAGGAGCTGACGCCGGAGACGCACATGGACCACGCGCGGCTGGTCGACGCGGTCCGCGCGGGCGACGCGGAGGCGGCCGCGGCGGAAGCGGCGAGCTATCCGTTCCTGTGCCGCCCGGGGCGCTTCAGCCCTCCTGCCGGTGGCTGACCCACACCGAGGCGACCTCCTTCCAGCAGCGCCCGGTCAGCCGCACGGTCTGCGCCGGCTCGGCGTCCACCGAGGAGCCGTCGCTGTCGAGGTCCCACCAGCGGGCGCACTCGACGTGCAGGCTCACGCTGTCGGTCTCCGGATAGGGGTTGTGGCAGTACGCGGTCACATGGGAGCCGGTGACACGTATCCGGCAGGCGGCGCCGAACGGATCCTCGGGCTCCGCTTCCGCGATGTGCACGCGCGCGTGGGCTATCGCGTCGTACGACAGGGGCAGTACGAGAGCGACGGCGACGGTCGTTGAGGCCAGGCGGCGGGACAAGCGCACAAGGGGACCTCCTCGGCCGTGGTGGGGAGGGGCTCGCGAAGTGAACGCGTACTCCAGAGTGCGCAGTTGTGGGCCCGGCCCGCCCGGCCGGATAGGCCGAACGGGTGACGCCCCGCACCCCGCGCGCGGCGGGGAACGGGGCGTCGAACGGCGTACGGGAGATCAGGCGCCGATGGCGTGCAGACCGCCGTCCACGTGGACGATCTCGCCGGTGGTCTTCGGGAACCAGTCCGACAGCAGGGCGACGACGCCCTTGCCCGCCGGCTCCGGGTCCTCCAGCTTCCACTCCAACGGGGAGCGGCTGTCCCAGACGGACGCCAGCTCGGCGAAGCCGGGGATGGACTTCGCGGCCATGGAGCCGAGCGGGCCCGCCGAGACCAGGTTGCAGCGGATGTCGTGCTTGCCGAGGTCACGCGCCATGTAGCGGTTCGTGGCCTCCAGGGCGGCCTTGGTCGGGCCCATCCAGTCGTACTGCGGCCAGGCGAACTGCGCGTCGAAGGTGAGGCCGACGACGGAACCGCCCTCGGTCATCAGCGGCAGCAGGGCCATGGTCAGCGACTTCAGGGAGAAGGCGGAGACGTGCATGGCTGTGGCCACGGACTCGAACGGCGTGTTCAGGAAGTTGCCGCCGAGCGCGTCCTGCGGCGCGAAGCCGATGGAGTGCACGATGCCGTCGAGCCGGTCGCCCAGGTGCTCACGGACCTGGCTCTCCAGGCGGGCGAGGTGCTCGTCGTTGGAGACGTCGAGCTCCAGGACCTTGGCCGGCTTGGGCAGCTTCTTGGCGATGCGCTCGGTCAGCGTGGGGCGGGGCCAGGCGGTGAGGATGATCTCCGCGCCCTGCTCCTGGGCCAGCTTGGCGGCGTGGAACGCGATGGAGGACTCCATCAGCACACCCGTGATCAGGATGCGCTTGCCCTCGAGAATTCCGCTCATGGTGATCAGTGACCCATTCCCAGTCCGCCGTCAACGGGGATGACGGCTCCAGTGATGTACGAGGCGTCGTCCGAGGCGAGGAAGCGCACCGCGGCGGCGACCTCCTCCGGCTGCGCGTACCGGCCGAGCGGGACCTGCGCCACGATGTTCGCGCGCTGCTCGTCGGTGAGCACCTTGGTCATGTCGGTGTCGACGAAGCCGGGAGCCACGACGTTGAAAGTGAGGTTGCGCGAGCCCAGCTCACGGGCGAGGGAGCGCGCGAAGCCGACCAGGGCGGCCTTGGAGGCGGCGTAGTTGGCCTGACCGGGACCGCCGTACAGACCGACGACCGACGAGATCAGGACCACGCGGCCCTTCTTGGCGCGCAGCATGCCGCGGTTGGCGCGCTTGACGACGCGGAAGGTGCCGGTGAGGTTGGTGTCGATGACCGAGGTGAAGTCCTCCTCGGACATGCGCATCAGGAGCTGGTCCTTGGTGATGCCGGCGTTGGCGACGAGCACCTCGACAGGCCCGTGCGCGTCCTCGATCTCCTTGTAGGCCTGCTCCACCTGCTCGGTGTCGGTGATGTCGCACTTGACGGCGAGGAAGCCGGCCGGCGGCTCACCCGAGCGGTATGTGATGGCGACCTTGTCGCCGGCGTCGGCGAATGCGCGGGCGATGGCGAGGCCGATGCCCCGGTTGCCTCCGGTGACGAGAACCGAGCGGCTCAACGGATCACCCTTTCGATAGGGGTCTGACACACCCGCCCGAACAGCTGGATGACAGGCGGCTTCTCCGAAAACCTATCGGGCCGGTCCGGTCCGGGGACATTCGGGCACCGACAGTGGCGTAGGGGTGTCGCTGTCGGGTCCCTACAGAAAGACGACGGCTCCAGCCGGAAACGTGTGGTCCATGACCCTGCCCGCGCGACATGATCGGTGCCGACAGGCCACGACAGCAGGGAGACCTCCGTGCCTCATACGATCGACGAAGCCTTCACGGCGCTTCCGCTACGCGCCCTGGCAGACGCCGCCCTGGCACGCGCGCGTGCGCTCGGTGCCGAGCACGCGGACTTCCGGTTCGAGCGGGTGCGCAGCGCGTCCTGGCGGCTGCGGGACGCCAAGCTCGCCGGGTCGTCGGACACCACCGACCTCGGGTACGCGGTGCGGGTGGTGCACGGCGGGACCTGGGGGTTCGCGTCCGGTGTGGACCTGACGCTGGACGCCGCCGCCAAGGTGGCCTCGCAGGCGGTGGCGATGGCGAAGCTGTCGGCGCAGGTGATCAAGGCCGCCGGGTCGGACGAGCGGGTGGAGCTCGCCGACGAGCCGGTGCATGCCGACAAGACGTGGATCTCGTCGTACGAGATCGATCCGTTCTCCGTGCCCGACGAGGAGAAGTCGGCGCTGCTGGGGGACTGGAGCGCGCGGCTGCTGGCGGCGGACGGCGTCAATCACGTGGACGCCTCGCTTCTGACGGTCCACGAGAACAAGTTCTACGCCGACACCGCCGGCACCGTGACCACCCAGCAGCGGGTACGGCTGCACCCGCAGCTGACCGCCGTGTCGGTCGACGAGTCGAGCGGTGAGTTCGACTCCATGCGCACCATCGCGCCGCCGGTCGGACGCGGCTGGGAGTACCTGACGGGCACCGGCTGGGACTGGGAGAGCGAGCTGGAGCAGATCCCCGCTCTGCTCGCCGAGAAGATGCGGGCGCCCAGCGTTCAGGCGGGGCCGTACGACCTCGTCGTCGACCCCTCCAACCTGTGGCTGACCATCCACGAGTCCATCGGCCACGCCACCGAACTGGACCGCGCCCTCGGCTACGAGGCCGCCTACGCCGGCACCTCCTTCGCCACGTTCGACCGGCTCGGCAAGCTCCGGTACGGCTCCGACCTGATGAACGTCACCGGTGACCGCACCGCCGAGCACGGCCTGGCGACCATCGGGTACGACGACGAGGGCGTCGCCGGCCAGTCCTGGGACCTGGTCAAGGACGGCACGCTCGTCGGCTACCAGCTGGACCGGCGGATCGCGAGGCTGACCGGGTTCGAGCGGTCCAACGGGTGCGCGTTCGCCGACTCCCCCGGCCATGTGCCGGTGCAGCGCATGGCCAACGTGTCGTTGCAGCCGGATCCGGCCGGGATGTCGACCGAGGACCTGATCGGGAGCGTGGACCGCGGCATCTACGTCGTCGGCGACCGGTCCTGGTCGATCGACATGCAGCGCTACAACTTCCAGTTCACCGGACAGCGCTTCTTCAAGATCGAGAACGGGCGGATCACCGGTCAGCTGCGGGACGTGGCCTACCAGGCGACGACCACCGACTTCTGGGGCTCCATGGCAGCCGTCGGCGGTCCCCAGACCTATGTGCTCGGCGGCGCCTTCAACTGCGGCAAGGCCCAGCCGGGCCAGGTCGCGGCGGTCTCGCACGGCTGCCCCTCGGCCCTCTTCAAGGGCGTCAACATCCTCAACACCACGCAGGAGGCCGGTCGATGAGCGCTCACTCCACCAAGGCGCACAAGCCGCACGAGATCGTCGAGCGGGCCCTGGAGCTGTCCCGCGCGGACGGGTGTGTGGTCATCGCCGACGAGCAGTCGACCGCCAACCTTCGCTGGGCGGGCAACGCGCTGACCACGAACGGCGTCACGCGCGGGCGGACGCTCACCGTCGTCGCGACCGTCGACGGCAAGGAGGGCACGGCTTCGGGGGTCGTGTCGCGGTCGGCCGTGACAGCCGACGAGCTGGAGCCGCTGGTGCGGGCCGCCGAGGCCGCCGCGCGCGGTGCCGGGCCCGCCGAGGACGCGCAGCCGCTGGTGCCGGACGCACCGGCGTCGCCGGACTTCACGGACGCCCCGGCCGAGACGTCGTCCACCGTGTTCGCCGACTTCGCCCCGGCGCTCGGCGAGGCGTTCGCACGCGCGCGTGCGGGCGGCCGGGAACTGTACGGCTTCGCCAACCACGAGCTGGTGTCGACGTACGTGGGCACCTCCACGGGGCTGCGGCTGCGGCACGACCAGCCCAACGGGACGCTGGAGCTGAACGCCAAGTCCCCGGACCGCACCCGCTCGGCATGGGCGGGGCGCTCCACACGGGACTTCAAGGACGTGGACCCCACGGCGCTCGACGCCGAGCTGGCCGTACGCCTCGGCTGGGCCGAGCGGCGCCTGGAGCTGCCGGCGGGCCGCTACGAGACGCTGCTGCCGCCGACGGCCGTGGCGGACCTGCTGATCTACCAGATGTGGTCGGCGTCGGGGCGGGACGCGGTCGAGGGCCGCACCGTGTTCTCCAAGCCGGGTGGCAAGACGCGGGTCGGCGAGAAGCTGAGCGAGCTGCCGCTGAGCCTGCGCAGCGACCCGAACGAGCCGGGTCTGGAGTCCGCGCCCTTCGTGATCGCGCACGCCTCCGGCGGCGACCAGTCGGTGTTCGACAACGGGCTGCCGCTCACGGCCACCGAGTGGATGCGCGAGGGCGAGCTGAAGCACCTCACGACCACCCGCCACAGCGCCGGACTGACCGGACTGCCCGTGGCGCCCGGCATCGACAACCTCATCCTGGACGGCGGCGACGACCGCTCGCTGGACGAGATGGTCGCGGACACCGAGCGGGGGCTGCTGCTGACCTGCCTCTGGTACATCCGCGAGGTCGACCCGGCGACGCTGCTGCTCACCGGGCTGACCCGGGACGGCGTCTACCTCGTCGAGAACGGTGAGGTGACCGGCGAGGTCAACAACTTCCGGTTCAACGAGTCGCCGGTGGGGCTGCTCGGGCGGGCGACGGAGGCGGGCCGTACGGAGAAGACCCTGCCCCGGGAGTGGAGCGACTGGTTCACCAGGGCGGCGATGCCGGCGCTGCGCGTCCCCGATTTCAACATGAGCTCTGTCAGTCAGGGCGTATAACCTCGTAGGCGTTTGCAGTCGGCTGTCATCCGACTGGCCGAAGATCATCGAGGAGACACGAGAACCGTGACGGACATCGTCGACGAGCTGAAGTGGCGCGGCGTGATCGCCCTGTCCACTGACGAGGACGCTTTGCGCAAGGCGCTCGCGGACGGTCCCGTCACGTTCTATTGCGGTTTCGACCCGACCGCGGCCAGCCTGCACGTCGGCCACCTGGTCCAGGTCCTCACGATGCGCCGCCTCCAGCAGGCGGGCCTGCGCCCGCTGGCGCTGGTCGGCGGTGCCACGGGCCAGATCGGCGACCCGCGCCCGACGGCCGAGCGCACGCTGAACGACCCGGAGACGGTCGCGAACTGGGTGAACCGCCTGCGCGCGCAGATCCAGCCGTTCCTGTCCTTCGAGGGCGACAACGCCGCGGTGATGGTGAACAACCTGGACTGGACGGCCGGCATGTCGGCCATCGAGTTCCTGCGGGACATCGGCAAGCACTTCCGTGTCAACAAGATGCTCACCAAGGACTCCGTCGCCCGCCGGCTCCAGTCCGAGGAGGGCATCAGCTACACGGAGTTCAGCTACCAGCTGCTCCAGGGCATGGACTTCCTGGAGCTGTACCGGCGGCACGGCTGCACGCTCCAGCAGGGCGGCAGCGACCAGTGGGGCAACCTCACGGCGGGTCTGGACCTGATCCACCGGCTGGAGCCGCATGCCAGCGTGCACGCGCTCGCGACCCCGCTGATGACCAAGGCGGACGGCACCAAGTTCGGCAAGACCGAGGGCGGCGCCATCTGGCTCGACGCGGAGATGACGACGCCGTACGCGTTCTACCAGTTCTGGCTGAACGCGGACGACCGGGACATCTCGACGTACATGCGGATCCTGTCCTTCAAGTCCCGTGCGGAGCTGGAGGAGCTGGAGAAGCAGACGCAGGAGCGGCCGCAGGCGCGGGCCGCGCAGCGGGCTCTGGCCGAGGAGCTGACGACGCTGGTGCACGGGGCCGACCAGACGGCCGCCGTGATCGCCGCGTCCAAGGCCCTGTTCGGGCAGGGCGAGCTGGCGGAGCTGGACGATCGGACGCTGGCGGCGGCCCTGTCCGAGGTGCCGCACATCCGGGTCGAGCAGCTCGGCCCGGTCGTCGACCTCCTCGCCGAGGTCGGCCTGGTGGCCAGCAAGTCGGCTGCGCGGCGGACCGTGAAGGAGGGCGGGGCCTACGTGAACAACGTGAAGGTCGCCGGGGAGGATGCCGTGCCCGCCAAGGAGGACCTGCTCCACGGGCGGTGGCTGGTGCTGCGGCGGGGGAAGAAGAACCTGGCGGCTGTAGAGGTCACGGGCGCGTAGCGCTCCGCGGGAGGCTCCGTCTCGGTTGCGCCGTAGGGGTGCGGTGATCTGCGGGCTGCGGCTTCGTCGTGGCTGGTCGCGCCCCGCGGCGGAGCCGCAGATCGATACCGTCCCGCGCCCCTCTGGGGCGCGTCCGCCCAGGGCGTCGTGCGCTCAGGGCGTCGTGCGCTCACGCCCGTCGCTGTTTTCTCTTGCCCAGCGTCGACATGTACAGCATGTCCCCCGCGTACACGATGATCACCGCGGCGACGATCTGGAAGATGTGCCGGCTCCAGTCGATGCCCCTGGTCTCGTCGACGCCGAATCCGCGGGCGACGGCGTTGCCGACGATGGCGCCGAGCATGCCGAAGATGGTGGTCAGCCAGAGGGGGCTGTGCTGCTTGCCCGGAATGAGGGCCTTCGCGATCAGGCCCAGCACGAATCCGACGATGATCGCCCACAACCAGCCCATGGCTGCCTCCTCGTACGGCTCGGGGTGAGCAGTACGCCCAGTCTTGGTCCGACGGGAGTACGCCGCATGCCGGGTACGGCCGTACGCGTTACGGCCCACCGCGTTCCCCCAGGTGACAGGGGCCCCGGTCTCGTAGGCGGCGGAGGCGAGGCGTACCGTGGAAGACGGGCCGGGGGCGAGTCCGATGCGGGCGGATGGTGGAATGTGATGCGGAAGCTGCACGCTGACGGCAATACCGAGGTGTTCCGGATCACCGGAGCCCGGGCGGGCCTCCACGACGATGTGCGCGCGCGACAGCGTCGGTACATCATCTCGATGTCGGTCCGTACGGTGTCGGTGATTCTCGCGGCCACGCTGTGGAACGTCGAACGGCACGTCGCGATCGTGGCGTTGGTCCTCGGAGCGGTCCTGCCGTACATCGCGGTGGTGATCGCCAACGCGGGGCGGGAGAATGCGCCGTCTCTGCCGTCGACGTTCGTGACCGCGCATGTGCGGCCGATGATCGCGCCGCCGCGAACGAATGACGGTTTCGCGGAATCCGTCCCGGAAGATGTCGCGGGCGACTCCGCGTCGGGCGCACAAAGCAAACCACGCGACGAGGCGTGATTTCGCGGACCGGTGTCCTCCGGAAGTCGAGTCCGCGCCAAGCTCAGGAAAAGCTCAGATCAATAGTGTTGTTCCGGTGCCGGGCGGCGGGTTACCCGTGACATACTTCGTAGGCGCTCCGCATCCCCCGTCGGAGCGACGGACCGACGCCGGGCAGCTCCCCCCGTGGCTGCTCGGCGTCGCCTTTTTGTGCGCGAATCTGTGAGACGAATCTGTGAGTGACGAGACGCCCATCTGCTCCGCCAAGGGGTGCCGTGCCGACGCCGTGTGGGTGCTGGCGTGGAACAATCCGAAGATTCACACGCCGGAGCGTCGCAAGACATGGCTCGCTTGTGAGGAGCATCGCGAGCATTTGTCGCAGTTCCTCGGGGTGCGGGGTTTTCTGAAGGACGTCGTCCTGTTGATGGAGTGGGAAGAGGGCTCCGGGGAGGACTCCTCAGCCACCGATGGCTGACATCGGACGGTCCGGCTGGACGAACGACGGATCGTCCAGTCCCGCTCCCGCCTTCTTGCCCCACATCGCCAGCCGCCAGATGCGGGCGATCTCCTCGTCGGGGGCGCCCGAGCGCAGGGCCGCGCGGAGGTCGGTTTCCTCGCGGGCGAACAGGCAGGTGCGTACCTGACCGTCGGCCGTCAGACGGGTGCGGTCGCAGGCCGAGCAGAACGGGCGGGTGACGGAGGCGATCACACCGACCACATGCGGGCCGCCGTCGACCAGCCAGCGCTCGGCCGGGGCCGAGCCGCGCTTCTCCGCACCCTCGGGGGTCAGCTCGAAGCGGGTGCGCAGGGAGGTCAGGATGTCCCCCGCGGTGATCATGCCGTCGCGCTTCCAGCCGTGCTGGGCGTCCAGGGGCATCTGCTCGATGAAGCGCAGCTCGTAGTCGTGCTCCACGGCCCAGGCGAGCAGGTCCGGGGCCTCGTCGTCGTTCAGGCCCGGCATCAGGACCGAGTTGACCTTGACCGGGGTCAGGTCCGCGTCGCGAGCGGCGTGCAGTCCCTCGATGACGTCCTTGTGGCGGTCACGGCGGGTGAGGGTCTTGAAGACGTCGGGGCGCAGGGTGTCCAGGGAGACGTTGACCCGGTCCAGGCCCGCCGCCTTCAGGGCGGCCGCGGTGCGGCCCAGGCCGATGCCGTTCGTCGTCAGGGACATCTGGGGGCGGGGCTCCAGGGCCGCGACCCGCTCGACTATGCCGACCAGGCCGGGGCGCAGCAGGGGCTCGCCACCGGTGAAGCGGACCTCCTCGATGCCGAGGGAGGTCACCGCGATGTCGATGAGGCGGACGATCTCGTCGTCGTTGAGCAGGTCGGGCTTGGCCAGCCACTGCAGGCCCTCCTCGGGCATGCAGTACGTGCACCGCAGGTTGCAGCGGTCGGTCAGCGAAACCCTCAGGTCGGTGGCCACACGGCCGTAGGTGTCGATGAGCACTGGGCCCCCTCCCTCGTCACGACCAGATTCAACTTCCGTCACCTGTGAGCCTACGTGACCGCACTGACAGAGACACCGGCCCGATCCCACGACGTACGACGCGGCCGCGTCGTAGGGATCTACGACGCGGCCGCTCGGGGGTGCCGCTCAGTGGGCGCCGGTGCCGGTCAGGGACCGGACCTCCAGCTCCGCGTACTTGCCGGCGTCCGGCTCTTCCTTGGACAGGACCGTGCCGAGCCAGCCCATGAAGAAGCCGAACGGGATGGAGATGATGCCCGGGTTCTTCAGCGGGAACCAGGCGAAGTCGACGTCCGGGAACATCGCCTTCGGGTCGCCGGAGACGACCGGCGAGAACAGCACCAGGCCGACGGCGACGATCAGACCGCCGTAGATCGACCACAGGGCGCCCTGGGTGGTGAACCGCTTCCAGAACAGGCTGTAGAGGATCGTCGGCAGGTTGGCCGAGGCCGCGACCGCGAAGGCCAGGGCGACCAGGCCGGCGACGTTGAGGTCGCGGGCGAGGGCGCCGAGGAGGATGGAGACGGCGCCGATGCCGATGGTGGCGAGGCGGGCCGCCCGGATCTCCTCCTTCTCGGTGGCCTGCCCCTTCTTGATGACGTTCGCGTAGATGTCGTGGGCGAACGACGAGGACGAGGCCAGGGTCAGACCGGCGACCACGGCGAGGATCGTCGCGAAGGCGACGGCCGAGATGGTGGCGAGCAGGATCGCACCCCACGCCGAGTCGACGCCGCCCAGATGCAGGGCGAGCAGGGGTGCCGCCGTGTTGCCGGACGGGTTGGAGGCGATGATCTCGTCCTGGGAGATCAGTGCCGCGGCGCCGAAGCCGAGGGCGATGGTCATCAGGTAGAAGCCGCCGATGATGCCGATGGCCCAGTTGACGGACTTACGGGCGGCCTTGGCGTTGGGCACCGTGTAGAAGCGGATCAGGATGTGCGGCAGGCCGGCGGTGCCGAGGACCAGGGCGATGCCGAGGGAGATGAAGTCCAGCTTGGAGGTGCCGGTGGCGCCGTACTGGAGGCCGGGCTCCAGGAAGGCGGCGCCCTTGCCGCTGTTCTCGGCGGCCGTGCCCAGCAGGTCGGAGATGTTGAAGTTGAACTTCAGCAGCACCAGGAACGTAATGAGGATCGTGCCGCCGATCAGCAGGACGGCCTTGACCATCTGGACCCAGGTGGTGCCCTTCATGCCGCCGATGGAGACGTACACGATCATCAGGACGCCGACCAGGGCGACGATGAGGATCTTGCCCGCGTCGGAGGTGATGCCGAGCAGCAGGGAGACCAGGATGCCGGCGCCCGCCATCTGGGCCAGCAGGTAGAAGATCGACACGACGATCGTCGAGGTGCCGGCCGCCGTGCGCACCGGGCGCTGGCGCATGCGGTACGCGAGGACGTCGCCCATCGTGTAGCGGCCGGAGTTCCTGAGCGGCTCGGCCACCAGGAGCAGGGCGACCAGCCAGGCGACCAGGAAGCCGATGGAGTACAGGAAGCCGTCGTAGCCGAATAGGGCGATGGCGCCCGCGATGCCGAGGAAGGACGCGGCGGACATGTAGTCGCCGGAGACGGCGAGGCCGTTCTGGAAGGCGCTGAAGGACCGGCCGCCCGCATAGAAGTCGGCGGCGTCCTTGGTCTGGCGGCCCGCCCAGACGGTGATGAAGAGGGTCGCGACCACGAAGAGCGCGAACAGGGTGATGATCAGCGGACGGTGCTCGCTGGCCTCGTTCGCGGCGAGCTGGACATGGGTCATCGCGGGGCTCATGCGCCGCCCTCCATACGGGTCTTGATGGCCTCGGCCTTGGGGTCGAGCTTCGCGCCGGCGTGGCGCGAGTACCACCAGGCGATGAGGAACGTGGTGACGAACTGGGCGATACCGAAGACGAACGCGATGTTGATGTTGCCGAACAGCTTGGTGCCCATGAAGTCGCCCGCGTAGTTGGAGAGCAGGACGTACAGCAGGTACCAGGTGATGAAGGCGACGGTCAGGGGGAAGGCGAAGGAGCGGTAGGAGCGGCGCAGTTCACCGAACTCCGCACTCTGCTGCACCTCGGTGAACTCCTCGGTGGTGGGGAGTTTGTGTGTCTCTTTCGAGGGGGGCGGTGCGTCGGTAGCCACGGAGTCTCCTCGCGTTGCGGGCGCTGTTGCGACGGTGGACGGGGACGGTTGGGGGGTTGGGGACGGATCGGAGGTCGGGGGCGGATCGGGTACGGGCATGACGGCTCTGTTCCTCGTGGTGACGTGGATCACTTGAGCCGGCTGGCGATGTTAGGGCCCCGGCGCGTGATCCGACAGGGGGCTCGATCGTGCTCGCGCCTCCTGTCCAAGGTCACGGCGCCACGCGAGGACCGGTTCAACTCCCCGGACGTCTTTCCGAAGTCGCTCGGATCAGCGATTGCTGGCCGGGAGGTTCAGGGATAGCTTCACCCTGCACCACTCGTCATGTACCTGCCCGCGCGCCCACCCGCGCCCGGGCGGTGCTCGTTCCGGATGATGTGGAGATCCCATGGGTCATCTGCGGTTCAGACGCGGGCTCAGTCTCGCCGTACCCCTCGCTCTGTCGCTGACCGCCTCGCTCGGCCTGCTGCCGACGGCGGCCTCGGCCGCACCGGCCGCCGAGCCCGTCGTACGGGCCGGTGACGCGCCCGCTCTGGCGTATGTCGTCAACACCCGGCCGGACCATCGCACGATCGAGTCGGTGAAGAGGGCCATTGCCACGGTCGGCGGAACGGTCGTGATCGCGTACGAGAGGATCGGGGTGATCGTCGTCCACTCGGCGAACCCCGACTTCGCGAAGACGATGCGCACGGTGCGCGGCGTCCAGTCGGCCGGTGCGACGCGTACGACGCCTTTGACCGCCGCCGGCGCGACGGACGAGGGTCCGGTCCAGCTTCTGTCGGAGCGGCAGGCCGCGAGAACGGCCAGGGCGTCCGCCGCCGCGACCGGCAGCGAGCCGCTGGAGGCCGACCAGTGGAGCCTGCGCGCGATCGGCGCCGACCGGGCGGCGAAGATCAATCCCGGCAGCCGCAGGGTGACCGTGGCCGTGATCGACAACGGCGTCGACGACACCCACCCGGACCTCGCGCCGAACTTCTCCGCCGCCCAGTCCGCGAACTGCGCCGGCGGCAAGGCGGACACCGGGGCGGGCGCCTGGCGGCCGTACACGAGCACCGACTCCCACGGCACCCATGTGGCGGGTGAGATCGCCGCGCCCCGCAACGGCATCGGCGTGGCGGGGGTCGCCCCCGGCGTCAAGGTCTCCGCCATCAAGGTGAGCGACCCGGTCAACGGCCTTTACTACCCCGAAAGCGTCGTGTGCGCCTTCGTGTTCGCCGCCGACCACGGTGTCGAGATCACCAACAACAGCTACTACGTTGATCCGTGGCTGTACAACTGCATGGACGATCCGGACCAGCGGGCGATCGTCGACGCGGTCAACAGGGCCCAGCTGTACGCCCAGCGCAAGGGCACGCTCAGCTTCGCCTCGGCCGGCAACTCCAACCACGACCTGGACTCCGAAGCGATCGTCGACGACAGCAGCCCCGACGACTCCAAGCCCGTGGAGCGCACGGTCGACCCGCACGCGTGCCTCGACGTACCGACACAGCTGCCGGGTGTCGTCACGGTCAGCGCGACGGGCGTACAGAACGTCAAGTCGTACTACTCCTCGTACGGTTACGGCGTCGTCGACGTCGCGGCCCCCGGCGGCGACCGGCTCTACCAGATCCCGGACACGCCGTCGAAGAACGGCCGGATCCTCTCCACTCTCCCGAACGGCCAGTACGGCTTCCTCCAGGGCACGTCGATGGCCTCGCCGCACGCCGCCGGCGTCGCCGCGCTGCTGAAGTCGCGGTACCCGCACGCGGGTCCGGCCCAGCTGCGCTCGCTGCTGAAGGCCCTGGCGGACAACCCGGGCTGCCCGGCTTCCTACGACCAGGACGGCGATGGCACGCAGGACGCGGTGTGCGAGGGCGGCAAGCGGTCCAACGGCTTCTATGGGCTCGGCATTGTCGACGCGATGGACGCTGTTGATTGATCGGCGGGGCGCCTGTACCGCAGTGGGCGCATTCCGGTCAATATATTGATCGAGTCAATACTGCATAGTGCAGTCATGACTGGAATCAAGTTCGCATGGTCCGCGGTGGGCGGCGATCCCGCCCTGCTGCCCCGGGTGTCGACCGTGGTGCGGGAGGGCGCGCTTCAGGCGCGCCTTCCCGTACGGGAGTTGGCGCGTGCCTGTGTGGGTGCGTGCGCGCTGGCCGCCGCGGAACTCGGGGCGCGGCGGGCCGGGCTCGCCGAGGTGCCCGGGGTGACGCTGGACGACGGGGCGGTCGCCACGGCGTTCGCGAGCGAACGGCATCTGCTGGTCGACGGGCGCGCGCCCGTGACGTTCGCGCCGCTCTCGCGCTTCTGGCGGACGGCGGACGGTTGGGTGCGGACGCATGCGAACTACCCCCATCACCGGGCCCGTTTGCTGGCCGCGCTGGGCGTGGCCGAGGAGGATCCCGACGCCGTGGGGGCGGCCCTCGCCGAGCGTTCCTCCCTGGAGGTCGAGGAAACCGTGTACGCGGCCGGCGGGCTGGCGGTGGCGCTGCGGACGCCCGAGGTGTGGGCGGCGCACGAGCAGGCGGTGTCGGTGGCCCGGCGGCCGCTGGTCGAGCACGAGCGGTCGGACACGGTACGCGCGCGTGCGCTCGCGTCGCTCGACGGCACTCCCCTGCTGCCCGCCGCCGGGGTGCGCGTACTGGATCTGACGCGGGTCATCGCGGGACCGGTCGCCACCCGCACGCTCGCGCTGCTCGGTGCGGACGTCCTGCGCGTGGACGCGCCGCGGTTGCCCGAACTGGCCGACCAGCACGCCGACACGGGCTTCGGGAAGCACTCGGCGACGCTGGACCTCGCGGCCGACCGGCGCGCCTTCGAGGAACTGCTCGCGGCGGCGGACGTCGTCGTCACGGGGTACCGGCCGGGCGCCCTCGACCGGTACGGCCTGTCGGCACGGGCGCTGGCCGAGCGGCGGCCGGGGCTCGTCGTGGCGGAGCTGTCGGCCTGGGGGTCGTACGGACCGTGGCGCGAGCGGCGCGGGTTCGACAGCCTCGTGCAGGCCGCCACCGGAATCGCGGCGATCGAGGGGGCCGCGGGAGCGACGAGGACCACGGCCGACGCGCCGGCCGCCATGAAGTCGCCCGGCGCCCTGCCCGCGCAGGCCCTCGACCACGGGACGGGGTATCTGCTGGCGGCGGCCGTGCTGCGGGCGCTGACCGAGCAGTTGGAGCAGGGGGAGGGCCGGGGCCGGTGCGTTCGGCTGGCCTTGGCGCGTACGGCGGAGTGGCTGATGAACGGGATCCGGCCGGGGCCGGAGGAGGGCCCGGCGGACGGCGCGTACGGCTCGTCCGGCACGTACGACGTCGACAGCGCGCCCGACGCCTGGCTCACCGAGCGGAGCAGTGCGCTCGGGCGGCTGCGGTACGCCCTGCCGCCGGTGTCGTTCGCGGGCGGTCCGGTCGACTGGGCGCGGCCCCCGGGGGTCTGGGGCGCGGATCCGGCGCGCTGGGTCTGAGGTCCGGGACCCTCGGAGCCGTACCTCCGTGCGGAATGCCGCACCACCACTTGGTTTCCGGTGCTTGCCCGAGTCTGTAATGTTTTGTGAAGATCATGAGGTGACATTGACAAGACCCTCCCTCGGCGTGGCCGACGGGAGTGAGCCCGGAGCGCGCCCCGGCGTCGGCCGGTCCGTCGCCGTTCTCGTCCTGGTGGCACTGGCGGCGCTGATCCCGCTGCTCGGGCCGTCGGTCACGCTGGACGGCACCGGGGAGGCCGCCGCACCCGGCACCGAGGGGATCGCGCTGCTGCGTACGGTGCTGTTCGCCGCGCTGTGCGTCCCGGTGGGCGAGCTGTTCGTCAACCGGCTGGCCCGGTCCGTTCCGGGCGCTCCGACGGTCGTGCCCCGCAGTTGGGCGGCCTACGCGGCCGGGGCGGGTTTCGTCGCCGCCCTGGGGCTCGCCTCGGTCGTCTCCACGGGCAACCTCGTGCCGCACAGCCCCGCGGACCTCGACGTCGGCGGCCTCTACGCGTCGCGCGACGGCAAGCTCGCGCTGATGGAGGTCAACGCCTTCGCGTTGGCCGGGCTGTGCGCTCTCTCGCGTCGGCCCGCGACCCAGCTCTGGCCGCTGGCCGCGGTCGTGGTCGCCGAGGCCTTGCGCGCGCACCCCACTACCGAGCACAGCCCGCTGCTGGGTTCGGGTCTGACGTTCGTACACCTGACCTGCGCGGCGCTTTGGGCCGGCGGGCTGCTGCACGCATTGCGGACGCTGCGTGGCTGGGGCGTCCGGCAGACCGGCGCGGCTCTGCTCGGCCTCTACGCGCGCGTGGCGGCCGTACTGCTCGCCGCCATCACGGCGACGGGCGTGTGGAGTTCGCTGCGCCGGATGCCGTCGGACACGATCGTCGAGCAGCTCACCGAGACGGCGTACGGGCGGGCCCTGCTGGCCAAGGTGCTGCTGATGGTGGCCGTGGCCGGGCTCGCCCTGTGGGCCCGGTTCCGGCTGCGCCGGGCGGCCGACCCACTGACCGCCTGCGCTCCCGCGCGGGCGGAGGTCGTCGCCCTGGGGGCGGTGGTCGCGGTGTCGGGGCTGCTGACGGCACTACCGGTGCCGATCCGCTGGTGAGCCCGTCAGGTCCTCGTCGCCGAGCGCGTCAACACGTGCGTACGGGCGAGTCGCGGACGCCGTCGGTCCACAAAGGCCTGGGCCCGGCCCCGCCTCGCAGGGCCTACGCCCCCGCCACCTCCAGCAGTGTCCCTGCCACGTAAGTGACCGCCATGGCCAGCGCACCGCCCGCCGTGTTGCGCAGGACCGCGCGCGTCGGGGCGGCGGCGCCCAGGCGGGCGCTGCTCCAGCCGGTCAGGGCGAGGGCGGTCAGGACGGAGACGACGGTGACCGTCAGGCGCCAGTCCGCCGGTGGCAGCACCATGGCCAGCAGCGGCAGCAGCGCACCGGCCGTGAACGCCAGGAAGCTGGCCCAGGCCGCGTGCCAGGGGTTGGTCAGGTCGTCGGGGTCGATACCGAGCTCCACGCGCGCGTGCGCCTTCAGCGCGTCCCGTTCCGTCAGCTGGACGGCCGCTTCCCTGGCCACGTCCCCGGACAGACCCCGTCGTTCGAGCAGTCCCGTCAGTTCGTCCAGTTCCGCCTCCGGCCGCTCCCGCAACTCCCGCTTCTCCTGGGCCAACGCGGCCTTCTCGGAGTCTCGCTGCGTGGAGACCGAGACGTACTCCCCCGCCGCCATCGACATCGACCCGGCGAGCAGTCCGGCGAGGCCGGCCGTGAGCAGGGCCGAGCGGTCGTCGGTCGCGCCGGCCACACCGACGACGAGTCCCGCGGTGGACACGATGCCGTCGTTCGCCCCGAGAACGGCCGCCCGCAGCCAGTTCAGCCGCTCGCCCAGCGAGCCGCCGTGGGTCTCGTCATGCCTCGATTCGGTCACATGCGGAGCATCGCACCGCGGTGGACATCCGGGACGTATCGACGCTCCTGGGCGGACAGCGGGGTCACCGGCGCGCGGCAACGCCGCGCGTACTGCGACCGGTTGACGCGCCTGCGTTCGTCGCGCTCGAACAGGTGGGCGGCGCAAGACACCTGACGGCCTGGACTGTCAGTCCCGGCCCGTATCCTCAGTGACCATGCTCGAAGACCGTGCGATCGCAGCGCCCTCCCCCACCGCGTGGCCGACCGCGTATCCCGAGGGATACGCGGTCGTTGACGTGGAGACCACCGGTCTGGCCCGGGACGACCGGATAATCTCCGCGGCCGTCTACCGGCTGGACGCGCGCGGTGAGGTCGAGGACCACTGGTACACGACGGTCAACCCGGAGCGCGACCCGGGCCCGGTCTGGATCCACGGTCTGACGAGCGAGGCGCTGGAGGGCGCTCCCCTCTTCTCGGACATCGCCGAGGAGTTCGCGGCCCGGCTCGACGGACGGGTACTCGTCGCGCACAACGCCGTCTTCGACTGGCAGATGATCGCCCGGGAGTACGCGCGCGCGGAGCGCGAGGCCCCGGTGCGGCAGCGGCTGTGCACCATCGCGCTGTCGAAGGAGCTGGGCCTGCCGCTCCCCAACCACAAGCTGGAGTCGCTGGCCGCCCACTTCGGCGTCGTGCAGCGGCGCGCGCATCACGCGCTGGACGACGCGCGTGTGCTGGCCGAGGCGTTCCGGCCGAGTCTGGCGGCCGCGGCGGCGGGCAGCGTGCGGCTGCCGCTCCAGGAGTGCCGGCCGCTGACCGAGTGGCGGGACACGGCCACGCCCCGGATCGGACAGCAGGCGGGCGGAGGCGGCAGCAGTTACGGCGGCGGACATGGCGGCGGTTACGGCAGCTATCGTCCGACCAGTTGGCGCCCGTCCCGCAAAAGGCCCGCTTGCCCCTACCCCAACCCCGGGCGTTACGAAGAGGGCAAAAGGCTCAAGCAGGGCATGCGGGTCGCCTTCTCCGGGGACACGTCGATCGAGCGCGACCTGCTGGAGGACCGCGCGATCGAGGCCGGGCTGCACGTGGCCACGAGCCTGTCCCGGCTGACCAGCCTGCTCGTCACGAACGACCCGGACGCGGGCACGTCGAAGGTGGTCAAGGCCCGCCAGTACGGGACGCCGGTGATCGACGAGGCGGCGTTCGGGCAACTCCTCAGGGACGTGGAACCGGCGTCGGAGCAGTGACCGTACGGACGGGTGATTGCCGGGCGACTCGCCCCGAGCCGTCTCGCCCGGACCGCGGTGACGGCTCACCCTGTGGCGCATGGCGACATGTGAAGTGTGTGGAAACGACTACGGCATGACCTTCGAGGTGCACGCGCAGGGCGCCGTGCACGTCTTCGACTGCTTCTCCTGTGCGATCCACCGCATGGCACCCGTCTGCGAGCACTGCCGCGTCCAGATCATCGGGCAGGGCGTCGAGGTCGAGGGCCAGTGGTTCTGCGGTGCCCACTGCGCCCGCGCGGAGGGAAAGGTGGGGATCGTCGACAAGGTGTGACCGGCCCGGACCCGTACCCGCCTGAAAGCACCCCACGACCGAGTTGTACGGTCGTGGGGTGTACCGCTTCCTGTTGTCCCGGCAGTGGGTGATCCTCACGCTGGTCGCCCTGCTCCTCATCCCCACGATGATCAGGCTGGGCATCTGGCAGATGCACCGCTACGAGGAGCGCCACGCCCGGAACCAGCTGGTCGCCGACGCGCTGGGCGCGCGGGCGGTGGCGGTGGAGAAGCTGACCGCCCCGGGACACACCGTCACCTCCAAGGAGCGGTACCGCACCGTGACCGCGGTGGGCCGCTTCGACACCGAGCACGAGGTCGTCGTCAGGCGGCGTGTCAACTCCGACGAAGAGGTCGGCTTCCACGTCCTGACCCCCTTCGCCCTGGCGGACGGCAAGGTGCTGCTGGTCAATCGCGGCTGGATTCCCTCGGACGGGCCCAGCCAGACGGCCTTCCCCAAGATCCCGGCGCCGCCGAGCGGCCGGATCACCGTCACCGGGCGGCTGATGCCCGACGAGACGACCGAGGCGAGCGGCATCAAGAACCTCCAGGGCCTCCCCGACCGCCAGGTCATGCTGATCAACAGCGAGCAGGAGGCGCGGCGCCTCGACGCGCGGGTGCTCGGCGGCTACATCGTGCAGACGACGCCGGAGCCGAAGGGCGACACACCGGAGCTGATCGGGAAGCCCGGTGAGGAGAACGCCCCGCTGAACTACGCGTACGCCCTCCAGTGGTGGCTGTTCGCGGCCGGCGTCCCGGTCGGCTGGTTCGTCCTGGCCCGCCGCGAGGCCCGGGATCGGGCTCAGGCGGCCGCGCCGAAGGAGACGGAGACGACACCGGCCCCGGTGTAGCTCCGGGCGCGCCCGTGCCACCGGCGCCCTCTCACTTCCCGCGGCGGCCGTGCAGCCGGTCCCGCCAGTACAGGAAGGTGCGTTCCGGCTCGGGCAGCAGATCCCAGGGGTGGCGGGTCATATGACGGCCGATGCGCTGGAAGACCTGCCCCGCGTCGGCCGGGCGGTGGGCGCGGATCAGGGCGAAGGCGAGGACGTTGAGGTCGATGACGGCCTCGGCGTGCGGTGTGGCGGCGCTGTGGAACCAACGGGAGAGGGCCGTATCGATCTCCTGTGCCGCCCTGGGCTCGTTCCAGTGACCGCTCGCACCGAGCTCGGCGAGGCCCGTGCCCCCCTGGCGGTGGGCGGCGAGTTCCACACGGGCCGCCACCGGGAGCAGGGCGACCGGGGACCCGTGCGGTGCCTGGAAGGCGGCCTGCCAGGCGAAGTCCATCATGTCGGGGACCGCGCCGTGCCCGCGCGGGGACAGGTACCGCAGCATCAGGTGGTAGGCAGTCCGATGCCAGGGCGCGCGGCTCACGGCCTGGTCCCACACCGGCGCGGCGTGCTGCACCGGCACCGCACAGGAATGCATCAGGGACAGTAAGGCCAGCCAGGGCGTCGGGTCCTCCGGGCAGGCCGCGGCGGCGCGCAGACACGTCTGCTCGGCCCGGCGGAACGCGGCTCGCCCCTCTGCCGGGGCGCGGGCCGACTGGACGAAGGCGCGCAGGACCAGGGCGTCGCCGTCGTCGGGGCGGTCGGTTGCCCATCTCTCGGAGACCACGGCGGGTAGCTCCTTGGCGAGCACGGAGATCCGGTGGGTACGGCGGTCCCAGTCGCGTCCGGTGGTGTGCAGCAGGTCGGCCACGGGTTCCCAGGCGGGGCTGGAGCGGCCTGCGCCGAGGCCGTGGAGCTGTGGGGTGGGGCGGAGGTCGAGGAGGGTTCTGTGGAGGGGGTCGTCGTCGAGTTCGGGGCGGGTCAGGAGGGATGGTCGGCGTCTCAGCATCTTGTCCGTGTCTCGCCGTGGGGGTTCTGCTTTGCGGGCACCTGCGGGCACCTGCGGGTAGCCGGTGGCCGGTCGCGCAGTTCCGCGCGTCCCTTGAGGTACGTCCGCCGCACGTCCTCAAGGGGCGCGGGCGACCACGAACCATCCGCAGCCGCCCTCCGGCATCAGCAACAGCGGCCCTCCGGCTGGTCCTCCCGGTGCAGCAGGCTCAGTACGCCCATCAGCTCACGCACATACCACCGCACCCACCGCACCGCCCTCATGACCGGACACCCACCAGCGGCTCGCCCTCCCGCTCCGGCACGTCGATGCGGGACTCGACGTACGGCGCCTCGGTCGTCGACAGTGGCTGCGGGGCGCGGACGGCGCGGACGCAGACCACGGCGCAGTTGACCAGGACCGTGAGGACCAGCAGGAGGAAGATCGCCATGATCACGCCGTCGACCGTGTTGTTGAGCACGATGGTGTGCATGTCGTCCATGTTCGTGGCCCCCGGCAGGAGCTGGCCGTCCGCTATGGCCTGCGCGTACTTGTCCCGCAGGGCGAAGAAGCCGATCGCCGGGTTGTCCGAGAAGATCTTCTGCCAGCCGGCGGTAAAGGTGACGGCGACATCCCAGACCAGCGGGACGCCGGTGACCCAGGCCCAGCGCAGCTTGCCGGACTTGACCAGCACGGTGGTGGTGACGGCCAGGGCCACGGCGGCCAGCAGCTGGTTGGCGATGCCGAACAGCGGGAACAGCTGCTTGATGCCGCCGAGGGGGTCGGTGACACCGGCGTAGAGGAAGTATCCCCAGGCGCCGACGACCAGGGCGCTGGTGATCCAGATGCCGGGCTTCCAGGTGACGCGGCCGATCGGCCTCCACACGTTGCCGAGCATGTCCTGGAGCATGAAGCGGCCGACCCTGGTGCCGGCATCCACCGTGGTGAGGATGAACAGCGCCTCGAACATGATCGCGAAGTGGTACCAGAAGGCCTTCATCCCGGCGCCGCCGAAGACCCCGGCGAAGATCTCCGACATGCCCACCGCCAGCGTCGGCGCGCCACCGGAGCGGCCCACCAGCGTCTCCTCCTCGACGGCCCTGGCCGCCGCGGTGAGCTGGTCCGGGGTGATGCTGAAGCCGAGGTTCCGCACCGCCTCGGCGGCGCTGTCCACGGTCGGTCCGAGCAGGGCGGCCGGGGAGTTCATGGCGTAGAACAGGCCCGGTTCGAGCACGCAGGCGGCGATCAGGGCCATGACGGCGACGAAGGACTCCGTGAGCATGGAGCCGTAGCCGATCAGACGGACCTGGGACTCCTTCTGGATCAGCTTCGGCGTGGTGCCGGAGGAGACCAGGGCGTGGAAGCCGGACAGCGCGCCACAGGCGATGGTGATGAACAGGAACGGGAACAGCGACCCGGCGAACACCGGGCCGGAACCCGTCGAGGCGAACTCCGTGACCGACTCGGCCTTGAGGTTCGGGGCGGCGATCACCACACCGACGGCCATCAGGGCGATGGTGCCGACCTTCATGAAGGTCGACAGGTAGTCACGGGGCGCGAGGAGCATCCACACCGGCAGCACGGAGGCGAAGAAGCCGTAGCCGACCAGGCAGAAGACCAGGGTCTCCGGACTCCAGACGAAGTACTCGGCCAGTGAGGAGTCCTGGATCCAGCCGCCGCCGAGGATGGCGAACAGCAGCAGGGCCACACCGATGAGGCTGGTCTCCACCACCCGGCCAGGACGCAGGTAGCGCATGTAGAAGCCCATGAAGAGGGCGATGGGAATGGTCATGGAGACCGAGAAGGTGCCCCACGCGGACTCCGCCAGCGCGTTGACGACGACCATCGCGAGGACCGCCAGCAGGATGATCATGATGGCGAAGACGCCGATCAGCGCGGCGGCACCGCCCACCCTGCCGATCTCGTCCCGGGCCATCTGGCCGAGGCTCTTGCCGTCCCGGCGCATGGAGAGGAACAGGACGATCATGTCCTGTACCGCGCCGGCGAAGATGACGCCCGCGATGATCCAGACCGTGCCCGGCAGATAGCCCATCTGGGCGGCCAGGACCGGGCCGACCAGCGGTCCGGCGCCGGCGATGGCCGCGAAGTGGTGGCCGAACAGCACCCGCTTGTCGGTGGGGTGGTAGTCGACGCCGTCCTCAAGACGTTCGGCCGGCGTGGCACGGCTGTCGTCGACCTGCAGGACCCGTCGGGCGATGAACCGAGAGTAGAAGCGGTAGGCGATCGCATACGAGCCGAGGGCCGCCACGACCAGCCAGACGGCCGAGATCTCCTCTCCCCGGGAGAGGGCGAGCACGGCCCAGCCGAGGGCGCCGACGAGGGCGACGGCGCTCCAGATCGCGACCGACTTAGGCGATATTCGTGACTTTTCCGGCGCCTCACGGCCGGATTCGGGCATGGCTGATGCGGGCATGGCGGCTCCTGACCTGAACAGGTGGGCACAGCGGGTGTGCGGCAGAAAGGGAAGTGCGGCTCAGCGACGTCGATGTCGGTCCGTCAGCGCGTACGCCGCGAGCAGGCAGAGGCCGCACCCCGGCACCCAGGCGAGCTGGTACCAGTAGAAGAACGGCGTCCCGGCCAGCCGCGGTTCGGCACCGGCGTACCAGGGGACCCACAGCAGACCTGCGGCGGGCGCGAGAAGCAGTACGGCGATCACGACGCGCCGTAGCCGGTGATGACCGGTCCGTGCCATGACCTGCGCTCCTCTCCCCCTCGCTGTCGGTCTGTGCAAGAGTTGCCCACCCCCGCGAACCGGTTGACAACGAATTTCCAGGAAATTTCCCGCCGGTTCCCTGTCCTCCGATCCGGCGGCTCGCGCAACCAAGACGCGAGGGAACAGGCACACCAAGGACGGTGACCCATGGCCGACGGCGCCATGACCGCGACGTTTCTCGCCGTGATCGGCGGAGCGTCGCTGCTCGCCGTGACCGCGCGGCGCCTGCACCCGAGCGAGAAGCTGCCGTCCCTGGAGGGCTGGGCGCTGGCCGACCGCAGCCTCGGCCCGGTGTGGACCTGGCTGCTGCTCGGCGGCACGATCTTCACCGCGTACACCTTCGCCGCCATACCGGGGCTGGCGTACGGCAACGGCGCGCCCGCCTTCTTCGCGGTGCCCTACACCGTCATCGTCTGCCCGATCGCCTTCGTGCTGCTGAGCCGTCTGTGGAGCGTCGCCCGCCGGCACGGCTACGTGACGGTGGCCGACTTCGTGCGCGGCCGGTACGGCTCGGCGCCGCTGGCCCTGGTGGTCGCGCTGACCGGGATCCTCGCGACGATGCCGTACCTCGCGCTCCAACTGCTCGGCATCCGGGCGGTGCTGACGGCAGGGGGTCTGTATCCGCGGGGCGCGGCCGGTGATCTGGTGATGGTGGCGCTGTTCGCCGGGCTGGCGGTCGCCACCTACCGGCACGGGCTGCGCGCCCCCACCGTCATCTCCGCGCTCAAGGCCGTGGCCGTCTTCGTCTCGCTGACCGCGGTGACCTGGCTGGTCCTGGCCCGGCTCGGCGGCCCGGGTGCCGTCTTCGACGGCGCGGCCGAGCGCCTCGGCGGCCCGGCGCTGCTCCTCACCCCCGAGCAGCAGCCCGCCTATGCCACCCTCGCCCTCGGCTCCGCGCTCGCCCTGCTGATGTACCCGCACGTGCTGACCGCCGGTTTCGCCGCCGACGGCCCGCGGACGCTGCGCAAGGTGTCGGTGGCGCTGCCCGCCTGGACGGGGCTGCTCGCCCTCTTCGGCTTCCTCGGCATCGCGGCACTCGCGACGGGCGTCCGCGCCCCGGCAGGCGGCGCCGAGGCCGCTGTACCGATGCTGGTCGACCGGCTGATGCCGGCGCCGCTGGCCGGGCTGGTGTTCGGGGCGATCACCGTGGGGGCGCTGGTCCCGGCGGCGGTGATGTCGATCGCGGCGGCCACCAGCTTCGTGCGCAACGTGTACGTCGAGTACGTCCACCCGACGGCCACGCCCAAGCGGCAGGTGCGCATCGCCAAGGCGGTGTCACTCACCGCGAAGGTGGGCGCGGTGGCGTTCGTGTTCGGGCTGCGCGACCAGGACGCCATCAACCTCCAGCTCCTCGGCGGAGTCTGGATCCTGCAGATCTTCCCGGCCGTCGCGGTGGGGCTGTTCACCGGGCGGCTGCATCCGCGGGCGCTGCTCGCCGGGTGGGGCGTGGGCATGGTGGCCGGGACCTTCATGGTCGTACAGGAGGGCTTCTCGTCGGTCGTGCCCCTCGGCGGCGGGCCGGAGATCTACGCCGGTCTCGCCGCCCTGTTCCTCAACCTGACCGTCGCCGTGGCCGGGACCGCGGTGCTCCAACGCCTCGGCGTCCCGCGCGGCGCCGATCTGACCGACCTGCCGTCACGCCTGAGCCTCGGACGGCGCCCCGAGACGGGAGCGAGCAACCCGTGAGACACCAACGAGACGCACTGCATCTGCCTGCGGCTCCGCCACCCGGCGGGGACGCGGTACCCGCCGCGCCCCTCGCCCCCGCGGCGAGCGATCCGGCCGACCTGGAGCGCGAGGCCGGTCTTGCCCGCCTGTTCGAGCTGCACTACTCCTCGATGCTGCGCCTCGCCGTCCTCCTCGGGGCCGACGACCCGGAGAACGTGGTCGCGGAGGCCTATTACCAGATCTACCGGAAGTGGCGGCGCCTCAGGGACATCGAGGCGGCGGAGGCGTATCTGCGCTCCACCGTGTGCAATCTGACGCGGATGCGGATACGGCATCTCCAAGTGGCCCGCAAGCACGTCGAGAAGCCGGCCGACGAACTCGTCGCGTCCGCCGAGAGCACCGCGCTCCTGCAGGACGACCAGCGTGTGCTGATCGACGCGCTCCAACAGTTGCCGGCCCGGCAGCGTGAGGCGCTGGTACTGCGGCACTGGCTCGGACTGAAGGAGAGCGAGATCGCCGCGGCGATGGGAATCTCCTGCGGATCCGTCAAGACCCATACGGCGCGCGGTCTCGCCGCCCTGACCCAGGCGATGGAGGCCCGGCGATGACGCATCGAGACGCGACCGAGTCGCACGGCACCAGTGCGGACCGCACTGAGCGGGAACTGCGCGAGGCGCTCTCGGCGCTCGCCGACGGGGTGCGGGCGGCGCCCGACGCCTACCGCACGGCGCGCGGCGAGTGGCTGCGCCGGGAACGCCGGCGTCGGCTCGTCCTCGCCGTGCTGATCGCGGTGGTGTTCGCCCTGGCCACCCTGATCGGGCTCTGGGTCCTCAACCAGACCCCGGCGGAGCACGGCGTGATCTTCTCCGGCACGGGATCCCAGGCGGGCGTCTCACTCCCCGGGCCCCCGTAGGACACGTCACTCCCCCGGCCCCGCCCCTGATTGGCCCACCGGCCCTTGGGGAACCCGCAATTGCGTGCACCCGCGCATCGAGGACTACGCCCTCATCGGCGACGAGCAGACGGCCGCCCTGATCGGCAGGGACGGGTCGGTCGACTGGCTGTGTCTGCCCCGCTTCGACTCGGGAGCCTGCTTCGCCAGACTCCTGGGCGACGAGGACAACGGCCACTGGCGCATCGCCCCCAAGGACGCGCAGGGCCCCTGCACCCGCCGTGCCTACCGCCGGGACACCCTGGTGCTGGACACCGAGTGGGAGACCGACGAGGGCGCGATCCGCGTCACCGACCTGATGCCCCAACGCGACCGCGCCCCCGACCTCGTACGCATCGTCGAGGGCCTCAGCGGCCGGGTCACCGTACACAGCACCCTGCGGATCCGCTTCGACTACGGCTCGATCGTGCCCTGGGTGCGCGAGTCCGACGGGCAGCGGGTGGCCGTGGCCGGACCGGACGCGGTCTGGCTGCGCAGCGAACCCGAGGTGCGCACCTGGGGCGAGAACTTCGGTACGCACTCGGAGTTCACGGTCGAAAAGGGAGAGAAGGTCGCCTTCGTCCTCACCTGGCATCCCTCGCACGAGCCGCGCCCGCCGCTCGTCGACGCGTACAAGGCGTTGCACAGCAGCGTCCGGGACTGGCGGCACTGGGTGAAGCACTGCCGTTACGACGGCCCGTACCGGGACGCCGTGGTCCGTTCCCTGATCACCCTCAAGGCCCTCACCTACCGGCCGACCGGCGGCATCGTCGCCGCCCCCACCACCTCGCTGCCCGAGGCGCTCGGTGGGGTGCGCAACTGGGACTACCGCTACTGCTGGCTGCGCGACTCCACCCTCCTGCTGAACGTGGGACTGTCGGCCGGCTACCGGGAGGAGGCCGAGGCCTGGCGCGACTGGCTGCTGCGCGCGGTCGCCGGTGACCCGGCCGACCTCCAGATCATGTACGGCCTTGCGGGCGAGCGGCGGCTGCCCGAGTTCGAGGTGCCGTGGCTGTCCGGCTTCGCCGGCTCCGCTCCCGTACGCATCGGCAACGAGGCCGTGAAACAGCTCCAGTTGGACGTGTACGGCGAGGTCATGGACACGCTGGCACTGGCACGGCAGGCGGGTCTGCCCATCAAGCCGCACATGTGGGCGATCCAGTCCTCCCTGATGGAGTGGCTGGAGACGGAGTGGCGGCAGCCGGACGAGGGGCTGTGGGAGGTGCGCGGCGGGCGCCGGCACTTCGTGCACTCCAAGGTGATGGTGTGGGTGGCCGCCGACCGCGCCGTGCGCACCCTGGAGCAGAACCCGCACCTCGAGGGCGACCTCGAAGGCTGGCGGGCGATGCGCGACGAGGTGCATCGCGAGGTGTGCGAGAAGGGCTACGACGCCGAGCGGAACACCTTCACACAGTCCTACGGCTCCCGTGAACTCGACGCGGCACTGCTGCTCATCCCGCGTGTGGGCTTCCTTCCGCCGGACGATCCGCGTGTCGTCGGCACCATCGACGCGATCCGCGCCGAGCTCAGCCACCAGGGCTTCCTGCGCCGCTACAGCACCGACGGGACGACCGTCGACGGGCTGCCCGGCGACGAGGGCACCTTCCTGGCGTGCTCGTTCTGGCTCGCTGAGGCCCTGCACATGACGGGGCGTACGCGCGAGGCACGGGAGCTGTTCGACCGGCTGGCGGGCCTGGCGAACGACGTGGGCCTGCTGTCCGAGGAGTACGACCCGGTGACCGACCGCCAGCTCGGCAACTTCCCGCAGGCCTTCAGTCACATCGGCCTGGTGAACACCGCCCTCGCCCTGTTCGGGGACGACGGGGCAGGATAGGGACCATGGATCTTGGACTTAAGGACCGGGTGTACGTCGTCACGGGGGCCACCCGTGGGCTGGGCAACGCGGCGGCGCGTGAGCTCGCGGCCGACGGGGCGAAGGTCGTGCTGACCGGCAGGGACGAGAAGCGTGCCGTCGACGCCGCCGCCGAGCTGGGGCCGAACGCGTTCGGGGCGGGCATCGACAACGCCGACCCGGAGGCGCCCGCACGGCTCATCGCCGCCGCGCGGGAAAGGTTCGGCGGCTTCCACGGCATCTTCATCAGTGTGGGCGGGCCGCCGGCCGGGTTTGTCGCCGACAACTCCGACGAACAATGGCAGTCGGCGTTCGAGTCGGTGTTCCTGGGCGCGGTCCGGCTGGCCCGGGCGGCGGCGGCCGAGCTCGACGACGGCGGGGTCATCGGATTCGTGCTGTCGGGCTCGGTGCACGAGCCGATTCCGGGGCTGACGATTTCCAATGGACTACGGCCCGGGCTGGCCGGTTTCGCGAAGTCCCTCGCGGACGAGTTGGGGCCGCGAGGCATTCGCGTGGTGGGCCTCCTTCCGGCACGTATCGACACGGACCGGGTACGGGAGCTGGACGGGATGTCGGCCGATCCGGAGGCGACGCGGGCCGCGAACGAGGCGCGGATTCCGTTGCGCCGATATGGCACTCCGGAGGAGTTCGGGCGTACGGCCGCGTTCTTGTTGTCTCCGGCGGCTTCCTATTTGACGGGAATCATGGTGCCGGTGGACGGCGGAATGCGGCACGGATTCTGAGGGCGCCGTCAAGTCACCCTTTCCGCACGGTGTTTGACGCCCCGCAGCCGGACGTCCGTCGGCAGTGCCGCGAGGCCCGCTGAATTGCGCGCGTGGGCCAGGGCCTGTTCGGTGAGGCCGTTCAGGGCGGCCCCCGGGTCCACGTGCGGTTGCAGCAGGAGGCGCGCCCGGGCCTCGGGGGCGCCCCGGCTGCCGGTCAGGTGGACCTGGGCCCGCTGGACGCCCTCCAGGCCCGCCGCCTCGCTCGACAGGACGCCCTCCAGGGCCCGGCCCCGCAGCAGCGCGCCCTCGCCGTCGCCGGTGTCGACCAGGACCTCGGTGAGCCGGCGCCGGCGCAGGACCGAGGTCAGCCACCACAGGGCTAGCAGGACCAGGACGGCCAGCACGGCGATCACGGTCGGCCACCACCAGCCGTCGTCCCGCCAACGGGTCCGCTCGGCATCGCTGAGCAGCACGTCGTGCCGGCTGTCGTGGATCCACCAGGACGGGGGGTCGAGACCGAGCCCCACGGCCAGCACGGAACCGCCGATCACGAGCAGCACGAGACCGACGAGCCCGATCAGCACCCGGTTGACCACCCTGAGCACGGCCTCACCCCTTCCGTCCGAGCCGCCGCACATGCACCGACAGCGAGGGCGGGCGGGACAGCCCCAGGCCCCTGATCGCGTCGGCGAGCGTGGCGTCCAGGTCGGCGCGTACCTCGTCCAGTTCGCGGAAGTGCGAGACGGCGCGGACGTCGGCACGCCGGCGGCGGACCCGCACCCGTACCGACTGGACGCCGGAGACCTCCACGGCCCGGTCGCGCAGGACCAGGGCGGCGAGGTCGCGGTGGAGGCCGGCGCGTACGTCGGGGTGGGTGCGGCGCATCGGCAGGACGGAGCGCAGGCCGGGGGTCACGGCCAGGACGAGGAGCCAGAGGCCGAGGACGGCGGCGACGCCCGCGCCGACGAGCACCCAGATGTCGTCGAGCGGGCGGTCGGCGAGTTGGTGGGCCAGTTCCCGGCGCCAGTACATGGGCGGCCGGTCGGCGCGCACGGACGCGATGTCGTACAGGAAGAAGCCAGCCCCGAGCGCCAGCACCAGCGCCGTGATCGCGGCCGGGACACGCCGTGCCGACCAGAAACGGCCGTCGCCGCGGCGCTTGTAGTCGACCGGGGGCGGGGGGTCGTAGTCCCCCGCTGCCTTGAAGGCGTGGGAGGTGCCCCCATCTGCGGACGCCGACTGGTCGAGGGGGTCGGGACCGGTCTCCTTCTCGATGACCGGCAGTCGTTGTGTGGTGCCTTCGGAACCCTGGGACTCGCTCATCGCGTCCTCCCTGCCGCGCCCTGCCCGCGCGCCGGGTGCAGCCGCTCCACGTGCACGGCGACCTCCGGCACCTCCATGCCCACCAACGCGCCTACCCGCTCCACGACATGCCGACGCACGGTCGCGCACCGGGAGCCGATGTCGCAGGGGTAGTCCAGTTCGACATGGACGCGGACCCGGGCGGCGTCCACGGGCGTCCCGTCCCCGGCCTGCGGCCGGACGACGACGTCGGCGTACGGCCGGGCGGCGCCCTCGGGCAGCCCGCCGACCGCCTCGCGAGCGGCCTGTGAGGCGATCTTCGCCACGACCCGGTCGGCGATCCGGGTCGCCCCTCGCTCACCGGGTGGGACGGCGTACGGCGCGCTGCCGAGTTCCGTGGCCCCACCGCTCACCGACGTCACCGCCGCCGTTCGTCACGCTGCCGGAAGAAGTCACCGAGCTCCCAGTCCCCCTCCAGGAACCGCCCGGTGACGAAACCGACGGCACCCAGGGCCGCCACCAGCAGGAAGGCGCCGAACCCACCGAAGTACCCGGCGAATCCCAGTGCCATGCCGGCGATCATGCCGACCACGGCCATGCTCATGATGCGCTCCTCAGCTCATCGCTCCCCGGCTACTTGCGGCCACTGCGTCGTCCGGCCGCCGACGGATCACTGGATCCGGCGCTCCGGTTCCTCTTCCTCTTCCTCCGGCAGCTTCACATCACTCACCGCGATGTTGACCTCGACGACTTCGAGCCCGGTCATCCGTTCCACGGCGTTGATCACGTTCTCACGCACGTCACGCGCGACGTCGGCGATGGAGACGCCGTACTCGACGACGATCTCCAGGTCGAGCGCGGCCTGTACCTCGCCGACCTCGGCCTTCACTCCGCGCGTCACCGACTTCGTCGTCCCGCCCGGCACCCGGTCGCGCACGGCCCCGAAGGTCCGCGAGATCCCGCTGCCCATGGCGTGCACACCGTCCACATCGCGTGCGGCCATCCCGGCGATCTTCTCCACGACGCCGTCCGCGATGGTCGTCCGGCCCCGGGCGCCGGGGTCTCCCCCACCGCGCTTGGTGACCTGGGTCCTGCGTGAGGTGGCGGCCTCGGCCTCCGTCCCCCGGTTCTGGTCCGTCGTCTCAGTCATGGCCGTTCGTCCTTTTCGGTTGCGGTCCCTCGACCACCGTAAGCACGGTTGCGCGATCGCGCCCCAGGGATGGGGCAGGCTGGAGGAATGACGACGGCGGACCGGTGGACGCAGGCAGTGCGGCAGCAGATCGGGCTCGGCAGACTGCTGCCCCTGGGCGGCGCGCGCGACGGCGCGTGGATCTCCGAGAGGGCGGCCGAGGCGGCGCTGCGGCGCGCGGCCGAGGACATGCGCGGGGTACGGCTGGAAGCGCTCCGGATCGCCCTCGCCGACCCGGAGGAGACGTACGAGGCCGCCGTACCGCCGCCGCCGAGCGCTCTGTCACCGGGCCCGCTGCGGGTGAGGGCGGACTTCGCGGCGACGGCGGCCCAGGCGCTGCCGGTGACGGCGGACCGGCTGCGGGAGCTGCTGGCCGCCACGGCCACGGAACGCCTGGGCCTGACGGTGAGCGAGGTGGACCTGCGGGTGACGGAGCTCCTCGACGAGGACGCCGAACCGTCACCCGTACGGCGGCCGGAGCCGACGCGGGCCGCCGAGCCCGGGAACCCCGACGAGGAGCGCGTCGCCGCCGTCACCCTGGCGGTGCCCGGGGTGACCCGGCTGACGGGCGTGCTGGGCGGGTCGAGCCGTGCGGTGCACATCGAGGAACGGCGCGACGGGACGGCCCTGCCGCGTCGGCATGTGCGGGTGGAGCTCGCGGTGAGCGCGGACCACCGGGCCGTTGAGGTGGCCCGGGAGGTCCGTGCGAGGGTGCACGAGGCGCTGGTGGATCACCCGACGGTGGCCGTACTGGTCACGGCCGTCGGTTGATCGGCGCGGCGTTATTCGCCGAGGCCTGCCAGGTCCCGCAGCCGGCGCGCCTGCGCGGCCCGCTCGGCGCCGCGCTGCTCGTCGTAGGTGCGGTCCACGGCACCGCGCAGCAGCGCCTTGGTCTCGATCACCGCGTCCCGCGGCGCGGCCACGATCGCGCCCGCCAGATCCCGTACGGCGTCGTCGAGTTGGTCGACGGGCACCGCGAGGTTGGCCAGCCCGCTGCTGACGGCCTCCTCGGCCGTGACGAAGCGGCCCGTGACGCAGATCTCCAGCGCGCGGCCGTATCCGACCAGCCCGACCAGCGGGTGGGTACCCGTCAGGTCCGGCACCAGCCCGAGGCTGGTCTCGCGCATGGCGAACTGCACGTCGTCCGCGACGACGCGCACGTCACAGGCGAGCGCGAGCTGGAAGCCCGCACCGATGGCATGCCCCTGTACGGCGGCGATGGACACGACGTCGTTGCGCCGCCACCAGGTGAAGCCCTCCTGGAACTCGGCGATGGCAGCGTCGAGTTCACCGTCGCTGCTGCGCGCCAGTTCGATGAACGAGGGCTCGCCCTCGATCCCGTCAGGCGTGAACATCCGCCGGTCGAGGCCGGCGGAGAAGGACTTGCCCTCACCGCGCAGCACGACGACCCGCACGCTGCCCGGAACGGCGCGCCCGGCCTCGGCGAGCGTCCGCCACATGGCGGGGCTCTGTGCGTTGCGCTTGGCCGGGTTGGTCAGCGTCACCGTGGCGATAGCGCCGTCGACGACGAGCCGTACGCCGTTCTTGTCGAGCAGGGGTGCGTGTTCCTGGTCGGGCGAAGCCATGGGGCGCCTCCGATGAGTGCGGTCATCATGGGATGCCCGGAAGGGCACCCCCTAAGTGACTGCACAGTAACCACCCGGTCGATCAGCCGACCGACCGGGTGGCCACCATCGAAGCCGATGGGCCGCCCGCGATCAGCCTGCGGCCTTCTTGCCTCGTGTCGCGCCGCCACGCCCACGAAGCGTGACGCCGGACTCGCTGAGCATCCGGTGAACGAAGCCATACGAGCGGCCGGTTTCCTCGGCCAGCGCCCGAATGCTCGCACCGGAGTCGTACTTCTTCTTCAGGTCTGCCGCGAGCTTGTCGCGCGCGGCGCCGGTTACCCGGCTGCCCTTCTTCAGAGTCTCGGCCACCCGTGCCTCCTCATGGGAAGTGCGCTCTGGTCTCCTCATGATCACCCCTCCGGGCCTTCATGGCCACCCATTCGGCAAGGTCCGTGAGACAAGGTTTTGACGACAGGAGCACATCCCCACAAGCGGAATACGGGATTCCGTCGGAAGTTGTCCGTACGGCCGAACGGGTTCTTTTGAGAAGCCCCAGGTCAGAGCAGCACGACGGCCGAGCCCTTGTCGATAAAGGACTCGGCCGCGAATTCGATGTAGCACACACCTCGGTACGAGGAGATCTCACACAGATGATGGATCACGGATGGGCCGAATGATCCATAGCCCGGTGATCACGCATTCGATCAAGCGAGGGCGACGAGATCCGCGTAATCCGCGCCCCACAGGTCCTCGACGCCGTCCGGCAGCAGAATGATCCGCTCCGGTTGGAGCGCCTCGACGGCGCCCTCGTCGTGGGTGACGAGCACGACGGCGCCCTTGTAGGTGCGCAGCGCGCCGAGGATCTCCTCGCGGCTGGCCGGATCGAGGTTGTTCGTCGGCTCGTCGAGGAGCAGGACGTTCGCCGAGGACACCACCAGGGTGGCGAGGGCCAGGCGGGTCTTCTCGCCGCCGGAGAGGACACCGGCGGGCTTGTCGACGTCGTCGCCGGAGAACAGGAACGAGCCGAGCACCTTGCGTACCTCGACGAGGTCCATGTCCGGGGCGGACGAGCGCATGTTCTCCAGGACCGTGCGGTCGGGGTCCAGGGTCTCGTGCTCCTGGGCGTAGTACCCGATCTTGAGGCCGTGGCCGGGGACGACGGCGCCCGTGTCGGGCTGTTCGGCGCCGGCCAGGAGCCGCAACAGAGTGGTCTTGCCCGCGCCGTTGAGGCCGAGGATGACGACCCGGGAGCCCTTGTCGATCGCCAGGTCGACGTCGGTGAAGATCTCCAGGGAGCCGTAGGACTTCGACAGGCCCTCGGCTGTCAGCGGGGTCTTGCCACAGGGCGCGGGCTCCGGGAAGCGGAGCTTGGCGACCTTGTCGGAGACCCGGACCGCCTCGAGTCCGGCGAGCAGCCGGTCGGCGCGCTTGGCCATGTTCTGCGCGGCGACCGTCTTGGTGGCCTTGGCGCGCATCTTGTCGGCCTGCGAGTGCAGAGCGGCGGCCTTCTTCTCGGCGTTCTGCCGCTCGCGCTTGCGGCGCTTCTCGTCGGCCTCGCGCTGCTGCTGGTAGAGCTTCCAGCCCATGTTGTAGACGTCGATCTGGGCGCGGTTGGCGTCCAGGTAGAACACCTTGTTGACGACCGTCTCGACCAGGTCGACGTCGTGGGAGATCACGATGAAGCCGCCGCGGTAGGTCTTGAGGTAGTCGCGCAGCCAGACGATCGAGTCCGCGTCGAGGTGGTTGGTCGGCTCGTCGAGCAGCAGCGTGTCGGCGTCCGAGAACAGGATGCGGGCGAGCTCGATACGGCGACGCTGACCACCGGAGAGCGTGTGCAGGGGCTGGCCGAGCACCCGGTCGGGCAGGTTGAGCGCGGCGGCGATGGTGGCGGCCTCGGCCTCGGCGGCGTACCCGCCCTTGGTGAGGAACTCCGTCTCCTGGCGCTCGTACTGCTTCAGCGCCTTCTCGCGGGTCGCGCCCTGGCCGACCGCGATGCGCTGTTCGTTCTCGCGCATCTTGCGGATCAGTACGTCCAGGCCGCGCGCGGACAGGACGCGGTCACGGGCGAGGACGTCGAGGTCGCCGGTGCGGGGGTCCTGCGGGAGGTAGCCGACCTCGCCGGAGCGGGTGATGGTGCCGCCGGCGGGGATGCCCTCGCCGGCGAGGCACTTGGTGAGGGTCGTCTTGCCGGCGCCGTTGCGGCCGACGAGGCCGATGCGGTCACCCTTGGCGACGCGGAAGGTCGCGGACTCGATGAGGACGCGCGCACCGGCGCGCAGCTCGATACCGGAGGCGGAGATCACGGACAGACTCCAGGGCGGGGGTAGGTGGCGGGATGGGCGGCTGAGGACGTTCCCGCCGTCTAATGCGCGAGGAGAATGGCCATACGGCCAGTCTAACGGGGCTGTGCAAGCACTTTTTCTGGGTCCGGGTGTTCGAGACGGGGTCTTCCGTCTCCCGGGTCGTCCTCGTCGGGCACCTCGCTGCCGAGCGGTCCGCGGCGCGGGGCGATCCGCCCCAGGTCGTCCAGGGCGACGAGCTGCGCGGTCCAGGCCGCGCTGGGGCAGGGCCGGGCGACGATGAGCGACTTGGTGTGATGTACGGCACGTCGGGGCTGGAAGCCGCAGCCGTCGCTCGCGGGCAGCACGTGCGCAGGTCACCGTCGGCTATGCGGTGGGCGGCGCAAAGCCGCGGGGTGACGACGGCCGGCCTGCCGCGGCCGAGGAGGCGCCGGTGCGGGGTCGTGGGCCCGGAGGGCGTCGCCGTCGGTGCGGAGCCGTGGGGCCGCGTGCGGCACGCGCAGGGCCGTGCGAGGGACCGTGAGCTGGTCGCCGCAGGGGGGTGGGGCGGGCGTGGGGGCGAGGGCCAGGAGCGGGATCACGTCGAGGAGGGCGTACAGGGGCGTCGGCAGTCGGAAGCGGATCGCCGCCTTGCCCCCTCGGAACCCGTCTCGGGACCTTACGGCCTCACCCAGGCGATCCACTGCCCGCGGATCCGGCGCAGCGCGTAGCCAGGCCCGAGGCGGCCGGCGGGGCATCCGGTGACGACACGTCGGGCGGGTATGGGTCCGTCCCTCGTTCGGCCGCTGCCGAGGCCCGGCTCGACCGGCCGTTGTCAGTGGTCGCTGCGAGACTGGGGATCGGGTGGGAATCCCGGCCGGTGGCGGCGAGGGAGCACATGGGTCACAAGGGAGTGATCGGCATGGCAGGTACGAGCGGTGGGCGTCCGAGCGTCTATCCCACGGTGCTCTACGCGGACGCGAAGGCGGCGATCAAGCAGCTCACGGAGGCCTTCGGGTTCACGGCGCTGGCGGTGTACGAGGGCGAGGACGGCTCAGTGGGCCATGCCGAGCTGGCGCAGGGGAACGGCGTGGTGATGCTCGGTTCCAAGGGCACCGGCAGCACCTTCGACAAGGTGATGAAGGACGCGGGGACGACCGGGGTGTACGTCGTCGTGGAGGACGTCGACGCACACCACCGGCGGGCCGTGGAGCGGGGCGCGGAGATCCTGATGCCCCCGACGGACCAGGACTACGGCTCGCGGGACTACATGGCCCGGGACCGCGAGGGCAACGTGTGGAGCTTCGGCACGTACACCCCCGACCTGGACCCGAGATAGCGGGCTGAGCGCCGGGGTCCGGCTCCGGCCCGCTCAGCTCCCTCCGGTGTGCACCTGGAAGGCGGCGCGGCGTACGGCCTTGGCGAGGGCGGGGTCGGGGTGCGCGGCGGCGAGCGCGACCAGCACCTGCACGGTGCGGGGATGCCCGACGGCACGCACCTCGTCCAGGAGCATCGGCACCGTCGGCTGCACCGCGGACTCCAGGTGCCGTACGAGCATCGGGGCCTCGCCGTGGTCGGCGACGGCGGCGGCGGTGTCGACCCACAGCCAGGTGGCCTCGTCGCGGGTCAGCACCTCGTGGGCGTCCTCGGGGTCGATGCCGTCGTGCTCGGCGAGCCACAGCAGGGCGTACGGCCGCAGGGTCGGCTCGTCCACGACGGCCCGTACGTCGGGCTCGGCCGGGGCGCCGACGACGCGCAGCGCCTCGAACGCGAGGCCGCGCAGGAGGGCGTCGTCACCGCGGGCGGCGCCGAGGAGTTCGGTGACGGCGCTGCCGACGGGGCGGGCGGCGAGCCAGGCGCGGTACTCGTCGCGGGCGGCGTTCGGGCGGAGCTGGGCACAGCCGCGGAGCATGTCCTCGGCCGCCTGCTCGATGTTCCCGGCGGGGCTCTGCGCGGCGACGCAGATCTGCTCCAGCTTGACCCAGACCGCCCAGTTGCCGAGCGGGGTGAGGGTGGCCTGTCCGTCGCCGTAGGTGAGGGCTCCGACGGAGGCGAGCGCGTGCAGGGCCCAGTCGAGGAGGGGGGCGAGGGGCGCGTCCTCGGGGTCCTCGGTGGGCGGCGCGTCGGGGAGGGGCTCGGGCTGCGGTCCGTAGGGGATCTCGCAGCGTTCGGTGCGCAGTTCGGTGACGCGCTGTTCCAGCAGGTCCAGGAGCTGCTCCACGGGGACGGGCCCGGCGGACAGCTGGAGGAAGGAGAGCACCTGGGGCAGGGCCGAGACGACGTCGGACACGGCGCCGTGGGCGTGCTGCTCCGGTTCCGGGTGGGCGAGCGACCAGGCGTCGAAGAGGGCGACCCAGCCGCGCAGCACGGCGCTGTCGTCGCGGTCCCAGGCGCGCAGCCGCCAGCCGGGGCGGGCGCTGTCGCCGTGCACCTCGACGAGGCCGGCGAGCCGGGCGGTGTCCCAGTCGGCGCGGACCTGAGCCACGGTCAGGCCGAGGTCCTGGGCCGCGCGTTCGGCGGTCGCGTCGGAGAGGGTGCCCTTGCCGTCGGGGCTCGCGCCGTCCCGGCCGGGGCGCAGCGCGGCGTCCGCCCAGTGGGCGACCCGGGCCGCCGCGGCCAGACCCGAGCGTGCCATTCTGGCCAGCTCGGAGCGGGCCGGTGTGCCCTCCGGAGGGCGGGGTGCGGGGCGGCGCGGGCGCCGCTGGTTCACAGCTCTGGGGGCGGCGGCCAGGGGTCGCGGGCGGACGAGTCGAAGCCTGGAGTCGCGCGGGATACGGGACGTCACGGGTGCAGTCTTCCGGTTGACGGTCCGAAAACCCAAACGGAATGTCACGAGGGGCTACGGGGATGGCCAACGCACGGGGTCCGGCGAGCGGCGAGGGACGCAGAACAGGCCAGTGGTACGGGGTTAAACGGAATCCGAGCGACCGGTGCTGTCGGCAGGCTGTCGACAGCAGGCGGGTGCGGGTCCGGCGGCGTCACATCAGCGGTGTCATGAAGCGGCGCAGGGCCTCCTCGTAGGACTCCGGGTCGGCGTTCCACATGGCGGCGTGGGGGGCGCCCTCGACCGTGCGGAGGGCCACCAGGTTGGGGTGGGCGTCGGCGAGACGGCGGGAGAGGCTCCAGGGGGCCACCCGGTCCTCGGGACCGTGGAAGATCAGGGTCGGCACGGTGAGCGGCTCGGGGGCGCCGTCGCCGGTGAAGTGGTCGGCGCTCAGTCCGGTGCGGCCCTGTGCGGCGCGGACCGCGAGCGGCAGCAGCGGGCCCGGGGTGTGGCGGGCCCTGGCGAGGGCGCGCAGGGTGGTCTCCCAGCTGAGGACCGGGGAGTCCAGGACGAGGCCCGAGACCCGGTCCCGCAGGCCCGAGTGCGCGGCGGCGCGCAGTGCCATCGTTGCGCCGGTAGACCAGCCGAGCAGGACGAGTTGCCGGGCGCCGTACCGCACGGCGTAGCGCATCGCCGCGTCCAGGTCGCGCCACTCGGTCTCGCCGAGGTGGCCCAGGCCGTCCGGTGGGCGAGGTGCGCCGAGGTCGCCGCGGTAGGCGAGGGCGAGGACCGGGAAGTGGCGGCCGCTGAGGAACTCCATGAGGTTCATGGCCTGTTCGCGGGTGGTGCCGAGGCCGTGCACCGCGATGACCCAGGTGTCCCGGGCGCCGGGGACGAACCAGGCGGGCAGGGGGCCGAGTTCGCCCGGGATGTCGATGTCGGCGTGGTCGAGGCCGAGGGCGGCGCTCGGGTTGCCGACGTGGACGTTCGGGGTGAGCCAGACGCTGTCGCCGGGTTCGAGGGTGCCGTGGGTGACGCGCTCCAGACGGCGTACGACGGTGTCGGCCGAGTGCTTCGCCGTGGCGAGGACGGGGCCGACGACCGCGTGCGAGGCGTCGCCGGAGAGGCCGTAGGTGCCCGGTCGCAGGGAGGCGAGGTCGCGGGTGAGGGCGATCTGGCCGGCGGCCGTGGCGTGCACGGTGAGCCGGGGTTCGGTGGGCAGGGGGCGGCCGGCGGGGGCCGTCAGCGCGGCACCACTGGCGAACCGCCCGGCGGCGACGCTCGCGGCGCCGGCGGCCAGTGCCACGGTGACGGCGGCGGCCGTCGCTTTGACTGTGCGCACCTGTCCAGTGTCCGGGCGGACGGGGGGTGGGGCCAGTGGGAGGGCGACTTGGTGTGAGGGGCGGGTGGTGGGGGCGCCGGCATTTTCCTCGCCGGACAGATCTTCAACCTCGACGAGCATTGGCCC
>CBFGZZ010000026.1:0-41259 GCA_965653385.1 uncultured Streptomyces sp.
CCCTCGACCTCCGCTCCCACGGCCTCCGCACCCGCGACGTCCACGCCCGCGAAGCTGACCGTGAGCGACCCCGTACGGGAGCCCACCGACCGGCGCTGGTGCGAGAAGGTCACCCTCGACTTCCACAACTCGGGCGGCACAGCCGTGCGTTCCGGCACCGTCACCTTCGGCACGCACGTCATCGGCGCGCTCGGCATCGACTGGGCGACGGTCGAGTCCACGCGGAAGCTCCCGGCGCCGATCGGGGCCGGGAAGCGCGAGGAGCGGACCTGGACGGTGTGCGTCGACGCCATGGGGGTCCCCCCGCTCGAGCGCATTCGAGAGTGGGGGAGGGTGCCGCTGGGCATGCACATCGAGACGCGGGACGTCACCGTCCGGTGGCAGTAGCGGCCGTACGGTCTACTTGAACGCCAGCCACGCCACCGCGGCGACGACCGCCACGGCGACGACGACGCCGAGGATCAGGCCGATGCGAGGGCCGGAGGAGGCGGCGGCCTGCTGCTGACGACCGGCCTGGGGGCCCTCGTCGACGAACGCGCGGAACATCTGGGTGCTGCCTGCGGGGTCGTGGTTGCCCTGGGGGCCCTGGGTGTTAGCCATGGGCTGAGACCCTAGCGAATTCGCCCGTTCGGCCCAAGTGGGGGCTCCCGCCCTGCACAGGGGGTCACAGGACCCACCCCACCTGCACATTTACGGTCGCAATACTTGCCTTTGCCAAGTTTTTGCGGCGCACCCACGCCTATTGTTTGCCTGCAGCAACCAATCGCTTCTATGGTTGCCCTAAGCAACAAATGACGGAGGTGTGATGGCCGAGCAGGCGCAGTACGAGGAGCTGGTCCGTCAGTTCAGCGCCTTCGGTGCCGTGAAGCGGGAGATGGGACGGACGCTGCCGCCCGACTGCCCCGCCGGTTCCGCCGCCGTACTGACCTTGTTGAGCCGCCACGGGCACATGCGCATGAGCAAGCTCGCCGAGCTGCTGGCCGTGGACATGTCGGTCACCAGCCGTCATGTGGCCCATGTGGTCGAGCGGGGCTGGATCGAGCGGTCCCCCGACCCGGCGGACAAGCGCTCACGCATCCTGCGTCTCACGCCCGCGGGCGTGGCACAGGTGGACCGGTTGTCCCGGTGCACCACCCAGATGCTCGCCCGGCGCCTGAGCGACTGGACCGACGACGAGGTGGCCCAGCTCACCCGGCTCATGGCGCGACTGAGGTCGTGCTTCGACGAACCGTCCCCCCGTACACCCGCGACACCCGCGATCACCCAGTAAGAGAAGGAAGCCCATGGCAACGACCACACCAGCCGGTGTGCGGGCCCACGCCAAGCACTCAGGAGGCGCCCACGCCGACGGCGCTCCGATGTCGCACCGGCAGATCATGGAAGCGCTGACCGGGCTGCTGCTCGGCATGTTCGTGGCGATCCTGTCGTCGACGATCGTCTCCAACGCCCTGCCCGACATCATCAAGGACCTCGGCGGTGGCCAGAGCGCCTACACCTGGGTGGTCACCGCGTCGCTGCTGGCGATGACCGCGTCCACCCCGCTGTGGGGCAAGCTCGCCGACCTGTTCTCCAAGAAGCTGCTCATACAGCTGGCCCTCGTGATCTTCGTGGCCGGCTCCGCGCTGGCCGGTCTGTCGCAGAACGCCGGGATGCTCATCGCCTTCCGCGCCGTCCAGGGCATCGGCATGGGCGGTCTGTCCTCGCTGGCCCAGATCATCCTGGCCGCGATGATCTCCCCGCGTGAGCGCGGCCGGTACAACGGCTACCTCGGCGCCACCTTCGCGACCGCGATGGTCGGCGGCCCGCTGATCGGCGGCGTCATCACCGACACCGACTGGCTCGGCTGGCGCTGGTGCTTCTACGTCGGCGTGCCTTTCGCCGTGATCGCCCTCATCGTGCTGCAGCGCACCCTGCACCTCCCGGTCGTCCGCCGGAAGGTCAAGGTCGACTGGGCGGGCGCCTTCTTCATCACCGCCGCGGTCTGCCTGCTGCTGGTCTGGGTGACCTTCGCCGGTGACAAGTACGACTGGCTGTCCGGACAGACGTACGCGATGACCGGTGGCGCGCTCGCGCTGCTGCTGGTCTTCATCCTCGTCGAGTCCAGGGCGAGCGAGCCGATCATCCCGCTGCGCCTGTTCCGCAACCGGACCATCACGCTGGCCTCGCTGGCCTCGCTGTTCGTCGGCATCGCGATGTTCGCGGGCACGATCTTCTTCAGCCAGTACTTCCAGCTGGCGCGCAACGAGTCACCGACCATGTCCGGCGTCCTGACCATCCCGATGATCGTCGGCCTGTTCGTCTCCTCGACCGTCTCCGGCCAGGTCATCACCCGCACCGGCCGCTGGAAGGCCTGGCTGCTGGCCGGCGGTGTCCTGGTGACCGCGGGCCTAGGGCTCCTCGGCACGATCCGCTACGACACCGAGTACTGGCACGTCGCGATCTTCATGGCCCTGCTGGGCCTCGGCGTCGGCATGATGATGCAGAACCTGGTCCTGGCCACCCAGAACCAGGTGGACCCGAGCGACCTGGGTGCCGCGAGCTCGGTCGTGAACTTCTTCCGCTCCCTCGGCGGCGCCATGGGCGTCTCGGCGCTCGGCGCGGTCCTCAGCCACCGCATCACGCACTACGCCGAGGAGGGGCTGACCAAGCTCGGCGTGCAGGGTTCGTCGGGCCACGGCGAGATCCCCGACCTCGACGCGCTGCCCGCGCCCGTCCGCACGGTCATCGAGAGCGCGTACGGCCACGGCGTCGCGGACGTCTTCCTCTACGCCGCTCCGCTCGCCTTCCTCGCCCTCCTGTTCGCCCTGTTCATCAAGGAGGTCCCGTTGAAGACGAAGGGCGCTCTGGCCCAGGCCGCCGAGGGCGGTGAGCCGGTGACGCCGGAGCCCGCCGAAGCCGCCGAGGCTGCCGCTGCACCGGCCGCCGCGCAGGAGCGGGTCCCGAGCTGGGCCACCGCCGCCTCCGACACCGAGGTCTCGACGGAGGGCACTCAGCAGCTCGCCGCCGTGGCCACGGTGGCCCGCCCCGAGGAGACCACCGGTTCGTCCGGCGTCCCGGTCCGCGGCTTCGTCCGGGGCGCCGAGAGCGCGCCCGTGCCGCAGGCGGCGGTCACGCTGATCTCGCTGGCCGGACGGCAGCTGGGCCGGTCGGTCGCCCAGGCCGACGGTTCGTACGCGGTCGACGCGCCGGGCGCCGGATCGTACGTCCTGATCGCCTCCGCCGACGGCTTCCAGCCGCAGGCCTCCACCATCGTCGTGAACGGCGACGAGCCGGTGGCGTACGACATCCTGCTCAGCGGCACCAGCGGCCTGAGCGGTGTGGTCCGGGCCGCGGGGAGCGCGCTGGCCGTCAAGGACGCGATGGTGATCGTCACCGACGTGCGCGGTGACCTGCTGGCCACGGCCGCCACCGGTGAGCAGGGCGAGTTCGGCTTCGCCGAGCTGGTGCCGGGTGCCGTGACCGTCGCGGTGAACGCCGCCGGATACCGGCCGCGCGCCCTGCCCGTCGAGATCGGCGGCACCGGAGTCACCCGGATCGAGGTCGACCTGGAGGCAGGTGCCCAGGTCCAGGGCGTCGTACGGGCCCCGCACGGCCCGCTGGCCGACGCGCGGGTCACCCTGGTCGACGCAGCCGGCAACGTGGTCGGCACGGCGACGACCGGGCCGGACGGCGCGTACGCCTTCACCGACCTGGACGGCGGCGAGTACACGGTCATCGCGACCGGCTACCCGCCGGTGGCGACGGCGCTGACGGTGACCGGCCGCGGCACGGACGACCACGACATCACGCTCGCCCACCCGGGCGAGTAACAAGACCCCGGCCCGTGGTGCGCGGCGCGCTCTGAGCGGAGGTGCGCCCCGCCACGGGCCGGCTTCTTCATGGCCAATTTGTGAGTCTTTGCAGGGAGTTGGACGGGATGGGACTGACGGGGCTGACCGCGAGGATCCGTACCCGGGACGGGTGGGCCGTGTCGCACGCGGTCGTCACGGTGACGGACATGACCGGAACGCAGGTGCTGCGTGCGGAGGCGGACGCGGAGGGGGCCGTACGGGACGCGAACCCGCTGGCGCCGGGGGCGTACACCGTCATCGTCACCGCCGTCGGCTACGCGCCGGCCGCCGCGAGCGCGATCGTCACGGCGAGCGGGCGGGCCGAGGTCGGCACGGTGACCCTGGCCCGGCAGGGCGGCACGGAGCTGCCGCCGCCCGGACCGTGGACCGTCGACCCGGCGCACTCCAGCGTGGCCGCCGTCGCCCAGCACCTGGGGATCTCCAGCGTGCGGGGCCGTTTCACCCGATTCTCCGGCGCCATCGAGATCGCGCCTGACGACGTCACCAAGTCCCGCGTGGAGGCGGTGATCCGGGCCGACTCGATCGACACGGGCAACGACATGCGGGACGGGCATCTGAAGTCGCCGGACTTCCTGGACGTGGAGCGGTTTCCCGAGATCACCTACCGGTCGACGGGGGTCACCGCGGCCGTGGGCTCCGACCGCTGGACGGTCCACGGAGAGCTGGGCATGCACGGTGTCGTACGGCCCGTGGACCTGGACCTGGCCTACCTCGGCACCGGCGCCGACCCGTGGGGCGGGACCCGGGCGGCGTTCCGGGCGACGACCGAGCTGCACCGGGACGACTTCGCCATGAACTACAACCAGGTCGTACAGGCCGGCATCGCGGCCATCGGGACGACGCTGAAGGTGGAGCTGGACATCCAGGCCGTGCAGGGCGAGTCGCTGCCCCTAGGCTGAGGTCATGGCACCGAACATCGCTACGAACACCCGCGTATCGCTCGAAGAGTTGCTGGACTTCGTACGGCCCCGTCATCGCGCCCTGCTGCTGACCAGGCGGGCCGACGGCAGCCCGCAGGCCTCGCCGTTGACCTGCGGGGTCGACGACTCGGGGCGGATCGTGGTCTCCACGTACCCCGAACGGGCCAAGACGCGCAACGCCAAGCGGGATCCCCGGGTGAGCGTCCTGGTCCTCAGCGACGACTGGAACGGGCCGTGGGTGCAGATCGACGGTTCCGCGGAGGTGATCGACTCGCCGGAGTCCGTGGAGCCGCTCGTGGAGTACTTCCGGAACATCTCGGGGGAGCATCCGGACTGGGACGAGTACCGGGAGGCGATGGTGAAGCAAGGGAAGTCGATCATCCGGGTCACGCCGGAGTCGTGGGGGCCGGTGGCGACGGGTGGGTTTCCAGCGCGGCTTGCTCCGCAAGGGTGAGCCGGTTCGCCTAGGAGCTCGGGGGTGCGGATCGTCTGGCGGCTGCGGGTTGGTTGTGGCTGGTCGCGCAGTTCCCCGCGCCCCTAGGGGCGTTGCTCGCGCCCCTCTTTTTCAACCATCGCCTCGATGCCTGCGACCAGCAGGTCCAGGGCGAACTCGAAGTCCCGTTGCCACATTTCCTCGACCGTGTCGCCGCCGCGGGCCTGCATGAGTTCCGCGGAGTCCTGGACGATGTCGGCGGTGTCGGGGGCCTGGGTGACCGTGCTCATGGCGTGCTTGAAGTAGTCGTCCGGGGTCATGCCGAAGGCGGCGCTGCGGGTGATGAAGTGGCCCTCCATCGTGCCGAAGCCATAGACGAACTGGAATACGGCGGAGATGGCGGCCACCAGGCCGTGTGCGGGCAGGCCGGTCTGGCGGATGACGCGCTGGACGAGGCGGGAGAACTCAAGGCTGTTCGGGCCGATGTTGACGTAGGTGCCGATCAACGGCGACAGCCACGGGTGGCGGACCAGCAGGTCGCGGTAGCCGCGGGCCAGTCCGCGCAGCTGGTCCTGCCAGTCCGCGTCCGCCTCCGGGTCGGGCAGCGTCAGTTCGCCGAACGCGGCGTCGAGGGCGAGTTCGAGGAGGTCGTCCTTGGTATCGACGTACCAGTAGACGGACATCGCGGTCACGTTCAGCTCGGCCGCCAGTCTCCGCATGGAGAACTTGGCCAGCCCCTCGGCGTCCAGCAGCCGTACGGTCACCTCGGTGATCCGTTCCCGGTCGAGCCCGGAGGGCTGACTGCCCCCACGCCCGCCTCGCCGCTCCTTGCCCTCCAGCCAGACGCTGGTCCGCGCGGCCTGCCGACCTGCCCTAGCCATGGCACACCTTCCTAGACTCCATCAGCTGATCAAGATGCTAGGCGGCCGCGCCCCTGAGGGGCGCGGGGAACCGCGCGACCAGCCACGGCGGACCCGCGGCCGCCCAACAACCGTATGAACCGAGCTCTTAGGCGATATCTGCCCTCTCCGCCCGCCGCAACAACGCCCCGGCGACCAACCCACCGAGCAACACAGCCAACGCCCCCACCAGCAAACTGGTCTCCAGCCCGGAGGAAAACGCCGCCAGCACCCGTTCCCTCTCCCCGGCCGACCCCGCAGCCGCCAACGCCGCCGGCAGGGACGTCGCAGCCACCGGAATCAGCGCCGCGAACCGGGAGTTGAGCAACGCCCCCAGCACGGCGACCCCCAGCCCGGTGCCGAACTCCGCCACCGTGCCGTTGATCCCCCCGCCGACCCCCGCCTTCTCCGGCGGAATCGCGCTCATGATCGCGTGGGACATCGCCGGGCTCGCCACCGCCGCGCCGGTCCCGATGAGCACCAACCCCAGCAGCGTGCCGGTGTAACCGCCGGAGGACACCGTGGCGACGGACGCCAGACCCGCCGCCATCACCGCCATGCCGAGCCCGATGGCGAGCGGGGTGCCCAGCCGGGCCGCCCACCTGGCCGCCACGCCGGTGAAGTTCAGCGCCACGATCATCAGGGCGAGCGGTGCCGTCCGCAGCCCGGCCTCCAGGGGCTCGTAGCCGAGCACGAACTGCATGTGCTGCGTGAGCAGGAAGAGCGAGCCTCCCATCCCGAAGGTGATCAACACACCTCCCGCGATCGCTCCCGTGAACTGCCGGTTCCGGAAGAAGTGCAGGTCGAGCATGGGGTACGGGATCCGGCTCTCCCAGTAGCCGAAGGCGACCAGTACGACGACGGCCACGGCGGCCGTCAGCAGGACCTGGCCGGACAGCCAGCCGTGCTCCGGCCCGGAGATGATCGCGTAGACCAGCGAGGCCATGCCGATCGTGGAGAGCACCGCGCCCAGCAGGTCGGGGCGGTCGCCCTGCGGGTTCTTGGACTCGGGGACGAGCACTATGACGGCCACCAGGGCGAGCAGCGCGACCGGGATGTTGATCAGGAAGATCGCGCCCCACCAGAAGTGGTCCAGCATGAAGCCGCCGAGGAGGGGTCCGGCCGCGAAGCCCAGTGAGTTCACCGCGGCCCAGATGCCGATCGCCTTCGGCTGCTCCTCCGGCGTGAAGATCTGGATCGCCACGGCCAGGACGGTGGTCATCAGCAGCGCGCCGCCGACGCCCATCCCGGCGCGCGCCGCGATCAGCTGGCCGGTCGACTCGGCGAGGCCGGCCACGAGGGAGCCCACGCCGAACAGCGCCAGTCCCGCGGCCAGCATCTTCTTACGGCCGTAGCGGTCGGCCGCACTGCCCGCCGTGAGCAGCAGGCCCGACTGCACCAGCGAATAGGCGTTGATCATCCACTGGATGTCGGAGGTGGCCGCGCCCAGTTCGCTGGTGAGCGAGGGGATGGCCACGTTCAGGACGGTGTTGTCGAGCACCACGGTGAGCACCGCGAGGCAGAGGACACCGAGGATCAGCCAGCGCTGGGGGTGGCCGTCCTCGGCCGCGGCCAGGGTCTTTTCCTGGGGAGACGTCGACATGCCATACACCGTAGAACATCTCTCATACACTGTACAACGGGGTTACGAGAAAGGGCGGCGGCCATACACGGCCACCGCCCTCCTTCTCCGGCTACGTCAGCTGCTCGCCTTCTGCGTCAGGTCGTAGAACGTCGCCGAACCGACCGTCACCTGCTTGAAGTTGGCCAGGACCCATTCGCTGATCTGCGAGGAGGTGCCGTTGCTGCTGCCGCCCATGCCGCCGCCGCTGCCGCTCGCGATGAAGTAGTGGATCTTGCCGTCCTCCACGTACTTCTTGAACTCGGCCAGCGTCGGGGACGGGTCGGTGCCGTTGAAGCCGCCGATCGCCATCACCGGGTCGCCTATGGAGAGCTGGTAGCTCGCGGCGTTCTGGGCGCCGATGGCCGCGGCCGTCCAGGTGTAGTCACCCGCATTCTTCTCCAGGAGCGCCTTGGCCTCGTCGCTGACGCTGGCGCCGTTGAGCAGGCCACCCATGCCGCCGCCACCGCCGCCGTCACCCATGCCGCCGCCGGGCATTCCGCCCTGCTGGTTCTGGCCCTGGCCCTGCTGGTTGTTCTGGCCCTGCTGACCAGGCGTGCCGCCACCGGGGAAGCCGTTGCCGTTCTGCTGGTTCTGGCCCGGCATGCCGCCGCCGAAGCCACCGCCGCCACCACCGGGGCCGCCGCCACCGCCCGGGCCGCCCCGACCGCCCGCGACCGACGGGCCGGCCGTCACGATCGAGCCGGTGTGGCCCTCGTTCACCGTGGTGAGCGTGTACGCGGTCGGTCCGGCCAGCGCGGCGGCGAGGCCGAGGCCGACGACGCCCAGGGTCAGTTGACGGCCGAGCTTGCCGGCGAAGATCAGGCCCAGCGCCGCCGCCAGACCGCCGACCAGGACGAACCACTTCAGCCAGGGCAGGTAGTCGGAGGAGCGGTTGAGCAGGACGTAGCCCCAGACCGCGGTGGCCGTCGTCGCGGTCGCGAGGCTCAACGACGCCCAGACCTTGTCGCGCTTCTCCCAGAGCAGCGCCGCGCCCATGCCGATCAGCGGGGCGACGTAGGGGGCGAGGGCGACGGTGTAGTACTCGTGGAAGATGCCCTGCATATAGCTGAAGACCAGCATGGTCGTGATCAGCGCGCCGCCCCAGACGAGGAACGAACCGCGGGTCACCGATGTGCGCTTGGCCTTGCGCGTGGCCACCAGGCCCGCGATCAGCAGGATCAGCGCGGCCGGGATCAGCCAGGAGATCTGGCCGCCGATGGAGGAGCTGAAGAGGCGGTCCCAGCCGGTCTCGCCCCAGTTGCCGCCGCCGTTCCCGCCACCGCCGCCACCACCGACGCTGCCGGTCTCCTCGCCGTTGAGCCGGCCGAGGCCGTTGTAGCCGAAGGTCAGTTCAAGGAAGGAGTTGTTCTGCGAGCCGCCGATGTACGGGCGGGAGGAGGCGGGCCACAGCTCGACGATCGCGACCCACCAGCCGCCGGAGACGACGATCGCCACCAGCCCCGCGGCCAGTTGCCCGATGCGCTTCTTCACCGACACCGGCGCGCAGACCGCGTACACGATCGCGAGCGGCGGCAGGATCAGAAAGGCCTGGAGGGTCTTGGCGAGGAACGCGAAGCCGATCGCGACACCGGCCCACACCAGCCACTTGGTACGGCCGTCCTCCAGCCCCCGGATGACGAGGTAGCAGGCCACGGCCATCAGCAGGGCCAGCATCGCGTCCGGGTTGTTGAACCGGAACATCAGCGCCGCGACGGGGGTGAGCGCGAGCACCGCGCCCGAGATCAGGCCGGCCGCGGGGCTGAACCGGCGGCGTACGGCCGCGTAGACCACGGCCACGGTGCCGACGCCCATGAGGACCTCGGGGAGCAGGATCGCGAACGAGCTGAGGCCGAAGAGGCGGACCGACAGGGCCATCGGCCACAGGGAGGCCGGGGGCTTGTCGACGGTGATGGCGCCCGCCGCGTCCAGCGAGCCGAAGAAGAAGGCCTTCCAGGACTGGCTGCCGGCCTGGACGGCCGCCGAGTAGAAGGAGTTGGCGTAGCCGGAGGCGGTGAGGTTGTAGAGGTAGAGCGCGAGCGTGGCGAGGAGGAGGCCGAGGAAGGCCGGGCGGGCCCAGCGGGGGTCCTCGGGGCGGCCGCGCCACATCCGCCGTACGAAGGGCTGCTTGGGCTCACCGGAGGCGGGGGCCGGGGGAGGCGCCCAGGTGGCGGGGCCCGCGTCTCTGCCGTAGGTCTCGTGGGGTTCGTGGGTCTGCTGGTCGTAGTGGATGGTCATCGGGAGTCCCTCGGGTCGGTGTCGTGCGGGCGCACCGGCTGCAGCTGCATGGTGGCGTCCCGCCAGGTGCCGTCCGCGGCTTCACCGGCGCGGAACCGTGCGGTGTCGTACGTGTACGGGGAGAGCGGGCGGTGCCCGGCCATGGAGTAGGTCGATGAGGACGGGCCCGGCACCGGCAGGTGCGAGGCGACGACCGTCGAATCGGTGTCGTCGCGACGGTCGGGGAACACCCACGCCCGGAAGAGCAGGAAGCGCAGCACCGTCGCCGCGAGGTTGGCGGCGATGAGGACCGCGAGTTCGGTGGAGTGCGTGGGGTCGCTGCTGGCCGCGTTCAGGGCGGCGAGCGAACCGCTGGTCAGGGCGAGGCCGATACCGAAGACGACCAGGCCCTGCGCCTGGTGCCGTACGGCGCCGCCGCGGCCGCGCACTCCGAAGGTGAGGCGGCGGTTGGCGGCCGTGTTGGCGATCGCGGAGACCAGGAGGGCGAGCGCGTTGGCGGTCTGCGAGCCGGTGAAGACGCGGAAGCCGCTGTAGAGGAGGAGGTAGAACAGGGTGGACAGGGCGCCGACGACGCAGAAGCCGACGAGCTGGCGGGCCAGGCCCTTGGGTACGTCCTTGATCTCGCGGTCGCGCGGGTCGTCGCCGAAGGGCCGGGCGAGCCGGTCCAGCGGCAGCGAACCGGTGGCCAGGGCCCTGCCGACCCGCCACACGCCCTTGAGGTCGTCGGTCGCCGTCTTCACGATGTGGACGGTGGAGTTCGGGTCGTCGACCCAGTCGACCGGCACCTCGTGGATCCGCAGCCCGGCCCGCTCGGCGAGGACGAGCATCTCGGTGTCGAAGAACCAGCCGGTGTCCTCGACCAGCGGCAGCAGAGCCTGCGCGACATCGCGCCGTATGGCCTTGAAACCGCACTGGGCGTCCGAGAAGCGGGCCTGGAGCGAGCCGCGCAGGATGAGGTTGTAGGCCCGGCTGATGAACTCCCGCTTGGGCCCGCGCACCACCCGTGAGCTACGGGCCAGCCGGGAGCCGATCGCCAGGTCCGAGTGGCCGGAGATCAGCGGCGCGACCAGCGGGAGGAGGGCGTTGAGGTCGGTCGACAGGTCCACGTCCATGTAGGCGAGGATCGGGGCGTCCGAGGCGGACCAGACGGTCCGCAGCGCCCGGCCGCGGCCCTTCTGCTCCAGCCGGAAGGCCCTGACCTCCGGGAGCTCCGCCTCCAGCCGCTGGGACACCTGGGGGGTGGTGTCCGTCGACGCGTTGTCCGCGATCGTGATGCGGAACGCGTACGGGAATGTGCGCTTGAGGTGATCACGCAGTCTCAGCACACACGGCTGGAGGTCCTTCTCCTCGTTGTAGACGGGGATCACTACGTCCAGGACAGGCGTACCGGCGTCGCCGGCCGGGAGGTGCTCCCGCGCCGGCAGGGTGCCGGGAGAAGAGTCGGTTCGCATGGAACCGACTTTTGTCAGGCGCCCTGTTCCGCCCATGTGGTGACGCTGTGTTGTGCCTGTGAGTGCTGTTGCCAGCTCATTTCGGGCCGCGGCTGCGCGGGCAGCGCAGGCAGATGCACCGTAAACACAGTCCGTCCCGGCACGCTGTCGACGGTCACGGCGCCGTCGTGCGCGGTCGCCACGGCCTGCACGATGGCCAGTCCGAGGCCGGTCGAGCCGGAGGCACGCGAGCGCGAGGAGTCGCCGCGCGCGAACCGTTCGAAGACGTGCGGGAGCAGATCGGCCGGGATGCCCTGCCCGTCGTCCTCCACGTCCACGCACATCCACGGACCCCGCCGCTGAACACGGGCTGTGACCGTGGTCCCGGGTGGGGTGTGGTTACGGGCGTTGCCCAGCAGATTGACGAGGACCTGTTGCAGCCGGGCCGCGTCCGCGGACACGAGCGCGGGTTCGTCGGGCAGGTCGAGCCGCCAGTTGTGGTCCATGCCGGCCGCGCGGGCGTCGCTGATGGTGTCGACGACGAGCGGGATCAGGTCGGTCTGCTCGAACTGGAGGGGGCGGCCCGCGTCGAGCCGGGCGAGCAGGAGGAGATCCTCGACGAGGAGGGTCATCCGCCCGGCCTCGGACTCGATACGGCCGAGCGCGTGCCGGGTGTCGGGCCCGACCTCTTCCCTTCCGCGTCTGGTCAGCTCGGCGTACCCCCGGATGGAGGCGAGCGGGGTGCGCAGCTCATGGCTGGCGTCTGCCACGAACTGCCGTACCCGCGTCTCGCTCTGCTGGCGGGAGTGCAGGGCGGCGTGGACATGGTCCAGCATCCTGTTGAGCGCCGCGCCGACCTGCCCGACCTCGGTGTGCGGGTCGGTCTCGGACTCGGGGACCCGCTCGCTGAGGTTCACCTCGCCGGTGTGGAGGGGGAGTTCGGAGACGCGGGTGGCGGTGGCGGCGACTCGGCGGAGGGGGCGGGTGGCCACGCTGATGAGGACGGAGCCCGCGATGGCGGCGGCGACCAGGCCGGCGCCGGTGACACTCACCTCCACGAGGATGAGGGTGCTGATGGTGGTGGTGACCGACTCGGTGGGCAGGGCGACGTAGTAGCCGCCTCCATCGGGTCCGGGGACGTACTGCACCCGGTACTCGCCGAGGCCGGGGACCTCGACGGTGTGCATGCCCGTGGTGGGCACCTTCGCGAAGGCGGACTTCTGCTCGTCGGTGAGCGCGATGGCCGAGTTCCGCTGGAAGGGACCGTCGTCGCTGGAGGCCTCGGCGATGAACGCCCGGGCGACCGTCCCGCTGGTGCCGACCTCGGCGGCGATGGTCTTCGGCTGCGCCGGTCCTTCGACGAAGCCGGTGAGTCTGTCCCTCCCGTCGGGGTCGTCCTCGGTGCCGGGCTTCATGGGTCCCGACAGACGATTGCCGACGTCGTCGACCTGGTCGTTCAGCTGCTCGTACAAATGCGAACGCAGCGCCAGCGTCGTCACCGTACCGATCACCGCACACACCACGGCGATCAGCACCACCGACGCGACGACGAGCCGCGCCCGCAGTGTGCGCGGCTGACCCGCTCGTCTCCTCTGCGTAAGCGGTCGTCGCCGCCCGCTCATGACGCGGCGGGCTTGATGAGATAACCGGCACCGCGCCGGGTGTGGATCATCGGCTCCCGGCCGGCGTCTATCTTCCGCCGCAGATAGGAGATGTAGAGCTCGACGACGTTGGCCTGCCCGCCGAAGTCGTACGACCACACGCGGTCGAGTATCTGAGCCTTGCTCAGCACACGCCGCGGATTACGCATCAGGAACCGCAGCAACTCGAACTCGGTGGCGGTGAGGTGGATGTTCTCCCCGGCTCGTGACACCTCGTGGCTGTCCTCGTCGAGCGTGAGGTCTCCGACGACCAGCATGGAGTCGGATCGCCGGTCGGCGGCGCCGGACCGCCGGATGAGCCCGCGCAGCCGTGCGACGACTTCTTCGAGCGAGAACGGCTTGGTGACGTAGTCGTCCCCTCCGGCGGTGAGCCCGGCGATACGGTCTTCCACCGCATCCTTGGCCGTCAGGAACAGCACCGGCACGTCCGGCAGCTCCCGCCGCAGCCGCCCGAGGACGGCCAGCCCGTCCATGTCCGGCAGCATCATGTCCAGGACGACGGCGTCGGGCCGGAACTCCCGTGCGGTCTGCACCGCGCCGGTGCCGTCACCGGCACTCCGGATCTGCCAGCCCTCATAGCGAAGGGCCATGGACAGAAGTTCGGTGATCGACAGCTCGTCGTCCACCACAAGCACTCGGACGGGGCTCCCGTCCGGCCTCAGCAGTTCGGTGCGCCCCTGGGGCGAGGTCGTGGTCATGCTGGACACGATGTCGAGGTCCTCTGAGAACACGCTTTCTGAAACCTGTGATTTCCCTGAGAAACGCACAGGAGGTTCTCAGGGAGTGCTGGGGAAGTCCTTGGCCAGGGGCGCATCGGCGGAATGGCGATGCTGCCGCCGTGAGGCGAGGACTCCGTGGTCGATGCCGCTGGACGGGTGCAGTTCGGCGCCTGACTCGGTGCCCTCCGACCGGAGCGGGGCGCCGGCGGATTACATGGGCCTGCGCCTCGGCGCGGGGCGTGCCGGTGTCCTTCACGGCCCCGGATCCGACGGATGAAAGAGCGCAATGGCAGAGCGCGACCCTCGCAACCGCACTGGCCGCAGCCCGCTACTTCGCGGGCTCGCCGCTGCCGTGCTCGCGGCCGGCATGCTGCTGGCCTCAGCGGAACCCGGATACGCGACCGGCGCGGCCACTCCGGCGCCCGGACACGGGACCGGTGCGACCACTCCGGCGCCCGGCGCACAGTTCACGCCGTTGACGGCGGCAGTGATGACCGAGCCGACGCCGTTCGTCGCCACGGACGGCAAGACGCATCTCTCGTACGAACTGCTCACCACGAGCTCACTGCCCAGCAGCACGCCGTTGCGGCTCGACCGTGTCGACGTCCTGGACGCCCGCACGCACCGGGTCCTCGGTTCGCTGAGCGGGCAGGCACTGGCCGCGGCAGCCAATCCGGTGGGCGACCCCCTGCCGGGCGCGGACGGGTACACCCCACCACCCCCGGCGCCGACGCCGACCGTCATCCAGGGCTCCCAGCAGTGGGTCATCTGGCTCGACCTGATCCTCGGCCGGGGTCAGCCGGTGCCCAAGGTCCTCGAACACCGTCTCTCGGGTGCGGTCCTGGCCCCCTCCGGCCCCTCCGCCTTCGCGGAGACGGTGCAGGCCACCCCGACCTCCGGCACCCCGCCGTTGAACCTGGGCCCGCCGGTCCGCCCCGGCACCTGGTACTCCAGCGAGTCGTGCTGCGGCAACACCCACCACCGGCGCGGCCTCGCCCCGATCAACGGCCGCTTCTCTGTGCCGCAGCGGTTCGCGATCGACTGGTACCGGGTCGGCAGGCAAGGGCAGACCTGGGAAGGCGATCCCACTCAGCTCACCAGCTACCTGAGCTACCGTCAGCCGGTCGTGGCCTCGGCCGGCGGCAGAGTCGTGGAGGTCCAGGACGGAATCGCGGACAACCCGCCGCCCGTCACGCCGCCCGTACCGCCGATCGAGAACACCGTCGGCAACCACGTCACCCTGGAAGTCGCGCCGGGCCGCTACCTGCTCTACGCCCATCTGAAGCCCGGTTCGCTCAAAGTCCGCGAGGGCGACCGGGTCGCCCCCGGCCAGGTCCTCGGGCTGATCGGCAACAGCGGCAACTCGACCACGCCGCACCTGCACTTCCAGGTGATGACCACAGCCGAGTTCTTCCCGACCGACAGCCCGCCGTTCACCTTCCGGCACTTCCGCGTCCTCGGGCAGGTCGAACCCCGGCTCTGGGACGACAACCTGGGCCTGCAGCCGACCGGCGTCCTGCCGATCACGCCCTCGCCGTACGAGGGCTTTCACCGTGCCCGGTATCCGCTCGACCGCGAGGTGCTGGAGTTCTGACCGGACTCCGGTCGAGCCGACGGCCGGGCGTAAGACTCTCGTGCTCCGTACGCGGGGGCCCAGAGGGGTCCCCCCTGGGCCCCCGCCGCGAACGCACAAGCCAAGCCCTTCAGAACAACCCGTCCTGCACCCCCACCCCCCGCTCCTCGAACTCCCGCACCGGCACCGCCACTCCCCCCACCGCACCCGCCGGCACCAGCTCCCACCCCGTCATCAACCGCGTGTCAACCACGACCACCCCGCCCCCACCGTCTCCCCCGTCTCCACCAGCGCCCGTCTCCAGATGCAGATCCGGCCCCGCGGCGGCCACCAACCGCCCGCTCACCACCCCGCCCGCGACCAGCTCGGTCACCGCCCCGACTGCAGGTGGCAGGTCGGCCAGGCCGAACACCCCGGCGTGGTCGACCGGTTGGCAGGGCTCGCGGGTGAGGGACTCGGGCCAGCCCCGCAGCGCAACGGCGCGGGCGTGCAGGTCCGCCACCTCGGTCGCCCGCTCCTCCGCCGACGTCGGCAGCGCGGACCGTACGGCCCGTTTGTCGGCGTAGGGAATGCGGTCCGGTACCCGGAGTGCGGCCCGCAGGAGTTCCTCGGTGCGGCGGGCCGCCATCAGGGGGCCGACGCCGAGCCAGGTGAAGCAGATCGCCCCCTGTTCCAGCAGCCGGGCCGGGCCGCGTTCGAGGGCGGTGATGCCGACCTTGGTCATGCTGGGGCCGAACCAGGCCAGATAGACGTGGTAGGGACGGGGGTCGTCCGCGATCGTGTCGGCGGCGACCGAGTGCGCCCGGTCCAGCCGCGCGCACTCCTCGCAGCGCGCCCCCGTACTGCGCCCCGGCACGGTCGCCCGCAGCGGACACGCGTGCCCCCGCGCGCCCACGCAGGTCCGCACTCCCCCTTCCGTGACCGCGAAGGCCACCCGTTTCCCCCAGGTCAGCGGGGAGCGCCGACCGCCGTCCCACGCCAGTTCGGGGCCGTCCGCCGACCACCGCAACCCCGAGCATCTCCATGCCTGTGCCATCGCTCCCGAGCGTAGAGGCAGGCACTGACAACGCCCGTTCAGCGACCAGTCTCCGCCGCAGCCACCTCCGGCTCCCCCACCACCGGGGCCACGACCGCCACCTCAGCCGTACGCAGTTCCCGCCCCCGGCCCCGTCCCGCCAATCGGCACCCCCAGCACTCCGCATGCCCCGCCCGCGCGGTCAGGTCGCGTGCCCCCATCCGCCACTGGTCCCGCGGCCGTACGCCCGGAGGCTTGCCCCAGCCGGACAGGTGCAGGGCCCAGGTGACGAGGACGCTCGCCGCCGCGATGCCGAGTCCGCCCGCGATCAGCGGGGCCGACACCATGCACACCCCGGCCCCCAGCACGGCGGAACCGATCGTCGCGATCGCGGTTCCGGTCCATCCTGCGACCGTATGTCCCTCGTCATACTGGCTCATGTGCCTGCTCCCTCCCGTAGGCAGCAAAACTTCCTCACGATGTAAGAAGTTTAGAGACTTAATCTCTCACGAGCTAAGGCAATAAGAAAAGATGCAAGCCAAGCCGCCGCGTCCCACCGCCACCCCGGCCCAGGCGCTGGACGCGATGGACTCCCTCATCGCCGCCCACCTGCTCGGTCAGCAGGAGATGGCCCAGCGGCTGGGCCTGAACATCACCGACCTGCTCTGCTTCGGCTGCGTCCTGAAGGCCGGCGAGAACCTGCTCACGGCGGGCGACCTCGCGGAGCACGCCCACGTCACGACCGGCGCGATGACCGGCATCCTCAACCGGCTGGAACGCGCCGGCTTCGTCACCCGCCGCCCCGACCCGAACGACCGCCGCCGGGTCCGCGTAGCCGCCGTACCGGCCGCCGTCGCCCGGGTCGAGGAACTCTACGGCCCCTACTACGCGCGCCTGATCGACCTCTTCGCCGACTACTCCACCGACGAGATCGCCGTACTCACGGACTGGTTCACGCGGACGACCGGCCTCGCGCAGGGCTACATCGACGAACTCCGCGTGCAGGACAAGGCCTGACGAGCGGTCCGGCGAGTGGATACCCGACCTCTCGTGGTGGGGTCTGCCCCACCATCGGTTCGGCAGAGCACTCCATCGTTTCCACGGGCGGACAACGGAATCGTTGGCCTCGGTTGATCCCGGCCGAACCGGTCGACGCGGGCTGAAGCCCCGTTGATACCGGCTGAAGCCCGACTGAGGCACCGCTGAAGCCGCGCCGGGATGAGCTGAGTCCCTCAGAGGACAGGCCCGCCCGGAAGGAAACCGTCATGGAGTCGCAGCGCCCGTCGATACCGAGCCACTCGGTGATGGCGAGCCGATCGGTGAGGCCGAGCCCGTCGACACCCGGCCCCCTCTCCTCCTTCGCCCGCTTCGTCGTGTGCGGCGGCGGTGTCGGACTCCTCTCCAGCGCCGCCGTTCCCCTCCTGGCCGCCGCGATGCCCTGGGCGCTGGCGAACGCCCAGATCACCATCGCCTCCACCCTCCTGTGCACCGAGCTGCACGCCCTGTTCACCTTCGGCACCGGACGCCGCCCGGGCCTGCGGCAGCATCTGCAGTCCTCCGGGTCGGCCGTCGCCGCCTACCTCGCCACGACCGCCGCGATGTTCGTACTGCACACGGTCCAGCCGTCCCCCACGCTGCTCCGGGAACAGGCCGTCTACCTCACCGCCTCCGGACTGGCCGGCATCGGACGGTTCCTGGTGCTGCGGCTGTTCGTGTTCGCCGAGCGGGGGAGGAAGGCGGCCCCGGCCCGGACCACCCCGGCTCAGGCGGCACCGGCTCAGCCCTTCGGCGCCCTGACCGTCAACGCCCTCAACACCGGCCCCCACCGCCCCGCGTACTCCGCGATGACCCCGTCCGTCGCATAACCGCTGTCCCTCAGATACAGACCGGGCGCCGGCGTGATCGCGCCGAGTTCCACCAGGACCGGCTTGAGCAGCAGGTCCGGGGCGAGGGCGTGGGTCGGGCCCGCGCCCAGCATGAGGGGCACCGCGACCACGTCCCGCAGGCCGTCGCCGGTCGCGAACTGGTCCAGGAACAGCTTGAGGACCCCGCAGTACGTCGCCTTGAAGGTGGGACTGGCCACGACCACCAGGTCCGCCGCCGCGACGGCCCGTACGGCGTCCGCCACCCGCTGGCCGCCCCGGCCCAGCAGCCCCGCGCCCAGGTCGATCACGTCGACGACCGTGGCCGGAGGCCGCCCGGCGAGCTCCGCCGCGAGCCTCGTGGCCGCGTCGAGGGTGCGCGAGGCGGGCTTGGGGTTGCCCGCGACCACCGCTGTCGTCAAGGGCGCCACGGCTGTCATGGGCGCTCCTCTTCCCGTACGGCTCCGAGGTACTCCTCGATCCGGGCCATCGGCCACACCTCACCGATCTTGTGCCGGATGTCGAAGAGGTTCGCCGCGTGCACGTCCGGGTCCCGGTCGCCGACCGCCTCCTCCGCCACGACCGGGACGAACCCGTGCTGCATGGCGTCCAGCGCGCTGGCACGTACACAACCGCTCGTGGTCAGGCCGGCGATGAGAAGGGTGTCGATTCCGCCCGCGGTGAGGTACGCCGCCAGCGCCGTGCCGAAGAAGGCGCTCGGGTACTGCTTGGTCACCGTCAACTCGTCCGGCGCCGGGGCGAGTCCGTCGATGAAGTCGCCGTACGGGCTGCCCTCGGCGAACACCCGTAGTGTCGGCACCTTGCGGAAGAAGACCCCGCCGTCGCGGCCGTCCGACCGGAACCGTACGCGCGTGACGACCACGGGAATCCCCGCTCGCCGCGCCGTCGACAGCAGCGCCCTCATCGCCTCCACGGCCGGTTCGACCCCGGCGTAGAGCGGGCATTCGCGGTCCACGTACGCGCGGGCCGGGTCGACCAGGAGCAGGGCGGGGGAGGTGCCGGGGGCCAGGTGCCCGGCGAGTCCGGCCCGCTCGTAGTCCGCGTCCGCGTCCGTCTGCCGCGGTAACCCGCTCACGCCTGGCGGCACTTCATCAGCGGCTGGATGCGCGTGCCGAAGTTCTCGATGCCCTCCAGGAAGTCGTCGAAGACCAGCATGATCCCCTTGGTGCCGTTGACCTCGGCCACCTCGTCGAGCATCTTCGCGACGGTCTCGTACGAGCCCACCAGCGTGCCCATGTTGAAGTTCACCGCGCCCTCGGGCAGCACGATGGTGCGGGCGGTCGAGGAGTCGTCGGCGTTGGTGTCCGAGGCCGATTCGCCCGCCATGTACGCGAGGGCGGCGCGGTCGGCGTTGTCGTGGTAGTCGCGCCACTTGGCCTGCGCGGCCTCGTCGGTCTCGTCCGCGATGACCATGAAGAGGGACATCGCGCCGACGTCCCGGCCGGTCTCGCGCGCCGCGTCCACCAGCGTGGCCGTGGTGTCGGCGAACGCCAGCGGGGTGTTGACGCCGCTGCCGAGGATGAAGTTGTAGTCGGCGTGCTCGGCCGCGAACCGCATGCCGGTGTTGCTCTGACCGGCCGCGACGATGTCGATGTGCCCGTCCGCCGGCCGCGGGGACAGCACGCAGTCGTCCATCTCGTAGAACTCGCCCTTGAAGTTGCTGACGCCCTCGCGCCACAGCTCCTTCATCACGGTGACGTACTCGACGGCCCGGTCGTAGCGGTTGCCGAAGTGCTCGTCGCCGGGCCACAGGCCCATCTGGGAGTACTCGCCGGGCGCCCAGCCGGTGACGATGTTGATGCCGAAGCGGCCGGGGGCGATCGAGTCGACGGTCGTGGCCATACGGGCGACGATCGCCGGGGGGAGGACCAGGATCGGCGTGGAGGCGTACAGCTTGATCCGGTCCGTCACCGCCGCCAGGCCCGCCATCAGCGTGAACGACTCCAGGCAGTGGTCCCAGAACTCGGTCTCGCCGCCGAACCCCTTGAGCTTGATCATCGACAGCGCGAAGTCGAGCCCGTGTTCCTCGGCCTTCTGCACGATGGCCTTGTTCAGCTCGAAGGTGGGCAGGTACTGAGGCGAACTCTTGGATATGAGCCAGCCGTTGTTGCCGATGGGGATGAATACGCCGATGTCCATGACACTCCTCAGCGGGTCGGGGGATCCCGGGTGATGCTAAGCGGAGTACATCAACTCAGCGTTGGATATTGGCTGTTGACGTCGTGTCGACCGGCCGGGTACGGGGCGTGAGGATCTTGCGAACGATCGATTCGGTTGAGTGCGGAACGGTAGGGTCCACAACATGAACGCTCGGCTGACCCTGCTTGGCACGGTGGCGCCCGGTGTCGCGGAAAGCGAGGTCTTCCGGCTGGCCCTGCAGCATGCGGTGGGCGAGCTGGGTGCTCTGGGCGGCATGATCCATCTGCGGGGACCGATGTCCGCGCTGCGCCTGGTGTCGACGGCCGGGCTGCCGGCCACCCTCACCCGTAGCTGGGAGATCATCGACCAGGAGGGCCCGCTGGCTCCGGCGCGTGCGCTGCACGAGGGGGGCGGGGTCTGGGTCCCTATGGGGGCGGCCGGGATGCCCGGGGCGAGTGGGGTGGCCGGGACGAGTCGAATGTCCGGGGCGAGTGGGGTGGCCGGGGCAAGTCGGTCGGCCGGTTCCAAGGCCGACTCCGCGCCCGGCTCATTGACCGGTTCCGTGCCCGGCTCACCGACCGGTTCCGCGCCCGGCACCCGCTCCGGCGGTCCGGCAGGCCCTGCGCCAGGTTCCCCGACCAGCTCGTCGGCGGGCTCCCGGACCGGTTCCACGGCGGGCCCTTCGATCCCCTCCCCGTTCAGCTCCCCGGCCCACTCCTCGACCGGCTCACCGCCCCACCCCCGCACGGGCTCCTCCCCGACCGGCCCCCCGACCGGGTCCCTGACCGGCTCCCCGACCGGCTCCCCGACCGGCTCCCCGACCGGCTCCCTGGTCGCCCCGACGCCCGACGCCCCGAGTCCCGCCTGGCCCGGCACCGGCATCGCCGCCCTGCCGATGTACCGGGGCAGGCGCAGCACCGGAGCCCTCAGCGTCCTGATGGGCGACCAGGGCGAACCGAGTCCCGAGCACTGGGAGTTCCTGCGTGCCGTCATCGCGTGGACCGAGGAACGCATGGTCCAGGCACCGCCGACGGCCGGCCCCTCCCGGCCCGTGCAGCCGGAGCAGAACGGCGAGCGGCTGCGCCAGGCCCTGAAGGAGGTCAGCGTCGGCTCCTGGGACTGGAACATCCAGACCGGCGAGCTGCTCTGGGACGAGGCCGCGCTGGAGCTGTACGGCACCCGGCCGGAGGAGTACACCGCCCTGGTCGAGAACTGGATGAGATGCGTCCACCCCGACGACCTGGCGCCCACGCTGGCCCTGGTGGACCGGGCGATCCTGGAGCACGGCGTGTTCGAGGCCGAGTACCGGGTGCGCAAGCTGGACGGCAGTTGGGGCTGGACGCAGGCCCGCGGCAGGGCGACGTACGACGACAACGGCGAGCCGCACCGGATGATAGGCGTCGGCTGGGACAGCAACGAGCCACGGTCCGCCCGTGACGCGCTCGGCCGGGCCCTGCGTCACATGAGCGATGGCTTCCTCGCGATGGACGACGACTGGCGGATCACTTTCGCCAACCTGGAGGCCGAACGCACCCTGGGCTTCTCCGAGGAGGAGCTGTTCGGCCGGCTGCTGTGGGATCTGCCCGCCGCCGAGCAGGTGCCCGGCCTGGAGATCCGCTGCCGGCAGGCCGCCGCCGCGGAGAAGTCGGTCAGCTTCGACGTACGGCTGCCCAACGGCCGCCTGTGCCACCTCCGGTTCGTGCCGGGCCCCGACGGCCGCACCATCTACTTCACCGACGTCACCGAGAAGCGGCGGCTGGAGGAGGAGCGCCGGTCCGCCGAGCGGGCGGCGTCCGAACGGGCGGCACGGATAGCGGAGTTGACGGCCGCGCTGGCCAAGGCGACGACCTCGAAGGACGTGGTGGACGCGGTCGCCCGCCGGGTGCTGCCGCCGTTCGAGGCGACCGGCCTGGTGGTGCAGGCCGTGGAGGGCGAGCGGCTGCACACCGTCGGATCCGTCGGCTACCCGCCGGACATCCTCGCCATCCTCGACGGCCGCGAGCGTACGGAACCCAGCCCGCTGTGGGACGCGGTCCGGGCCGGCACACCGACGTTCATGTCCTCCCAGCAGGAGTTCGCCGCCCGCTACCCCGAGCTCGCCGACCTGCCCGCCCGCGCCGGCAAACAGGCCTGGGCGCTGCTCCCGCTGACCGCCTCGGGGCACACCTTCGGCGTCTGCGCGGTCACCTTCGACCACCCGCGCCGCCTCACCGACGAGGAGCGCACCCTGCTCACCGCCACCAGCGCCCTGGTCGCCCAGGCGCTGGAACGGGCCCGTCTCTTCGACGCCGAGCACACCCGGTCCCGCGAGCTCCAGCGCAGCCTGCTCCCCCGCGACCTGCCCGACCTGCCCGCCTGCACGGCGGCCGCCCGCTACCTTCCGGCCGGGCAGGGCATGGACGTGGGCGGCGACTGGTACGACATCATCCCGCTGTCGGGCGGCCAGGTCGCCCTGGTCGTCGGCGACGTCATGGGCCACGGCCTGCCCGAGGCCGCGACGATGGGCCGGCTGCGCACCGCCGTCCACACCCTCGCCGACCTCGAACTGCCGCCCGACGAGATCATGAGCCATCTCAACGACATCGTCGGCGGCATGGGCGAGGAGTCGTACGTGACCTGTCTGTACGCGCTCTACGACTCCACGACCCGCGTCTGCTCCATATCCAGGGCGGGCCACCCGCCCCCGGCCCTGCTGCACCCCGACGGCACCGTGGTGTTCCCGCCCCTGTCGGCGGACCCGCCGCTCGGCGCGGCCGAGCCCCCCTTCGAGACGACGGAGATCCCGGTCCCCGAGGGCAGCGTGCTGGTGCTGTACACCGACGGCCTGGTGGAGTCGTCCAAGCGTGAGATGGACGAGGGCATGGCGGCGCTCGCGGACGTCCTGCGCACCGCGCACGCGGACGGCACGGCGACGAACCTCGAACACCTCTGCGAGCGGGTCACCTCCGCCCTGCTGCCCGCCGACCACCAGGCGGCCGACGACGCGGCCTTCCTGCTGGCCCGCCTGCACGCGCTGCCCACCTCCCGCATGGCCTCCTGGCCCCTGCCCAAGGACCCCAAGGCGGCGGGGCAGGCCCGCAGCCTGATCCGCAAGCAGCTCGCGGCCTGGGGCCTGGAGGACCTCACCCCCACCACCGAACTCCTGGCCAGCGAACTCGTCGGCAACGTCATCCGCCACGCCAAGGGCCCCCTGCGCCTGCGCCTCCTGCACGACGCCAACCTGATCTGCGAGGTCTTCGACGGCAGCCTGACCATGCCGCGGATACGCCGCGCGACGGAGACGGACGAGGGCGGCCGCGGGCTCCAGCTGGTCACCGCACTGTCGCAGCGGTGGGGCACGCGGTACACGCCGACCGGCAAGTGCATCTGGACGGAACAGGCCGTACAGCCGACGGCGCCGGACCCCCTGGAGGGGATGTTCCCGGTCGTGGCGGGCCTGGGGGAGGACTTCGACGGCGATCTGGACGCGCTGGCTTGGGGGGACCAGGAGTTCTGAGGAGGGAGCCTCCCTCGTCACGGGAGTACCGTGAGAACGCCGCATATGGCGCGGCGCTCCGCAGGAACCGGAGTGTGATGCCATGGCCCACCGCCACACCGATTCGGCCGGTGCCACCAGAGAGCTGCTCCAGAAGCTCGGGGATCTCACCGGCCGGATACTGGACCAGATCAAGTTCCAGCAGGCCCGCGTCGAACTCGCCGCCGCCCTCCAGCGCCAGGTCCTCGCCGCGGAGCTCCCGGTGCTGCCGTATCTGCGCGCGGCCGGGCGGTACACGCCCGCACGGGTCGGGCTGGACATCGGGGGCGACTGGTACGACGGCTTCGTGATGCCGGACGGTTCGGTGGGGTTCGCGATCGGGGACGTCCAGGGCCATGACGTCGAGGCCGCTGCGCTCATGGGACAGGTGCGCACCTGTCTGCGCGCCGTCGCGACCGCCACCACGGACCCGGCGGAGGTGCTGGGCCGCACGAACGACCTGCTCGTCGCGATGGCCACCGAACTCTTCGTGACCTGCTCGTTCCTGCGTTTCGACCCGGCCACCGGAGAGCTCTGCGACGCCCGCGCCGGACACGTCCCGGCCGTCTGGGCCACGACCGACGGCCGCTGCGAGATCGTCCTGAACGAAGGCGGTCTGCCACTGGGCATCAACGCCGGCGAGCACTACCCGTCGTCCCGCCGGATGCTGACCGAGCCGGGCGCGTTCGTGCTGCTCACCGACGGTGTGGTGGAGGGCCCCGAGTACCCGCTCGAGGACGGGATGAAGAAGGTGGCCGAACTGGTCGGCGACGCCTGCTGCACCGACCCGGACGAACTGGCCGCCGAGGTGATCAAGGTCGCCGACCTCACCGGCCACAACGACGACGCCGCCGTCCTGGTCCTGCGGCACGGAAGGCTCGGGGAACGATCGGGAAGCGGCGGCGAGCCGGGATGACCGACCTGGCGTCCGACAGGCGGCTCCGGCAGTACGGCACCGAGGCCTTGAAGCTGGCCGCCGTGACCGCCGCGTACTACGGCAGCGCCAAGCTCGGCCTGGAGCAGCAGCTCGTACGCGGTCAGGTCACCCCGTTCTGGCCGCCCACCGGCATCGCCCTCGTCGCCCTGATGCTGTGGGGCCTTCGGATGTGGCCGGCCATCGCGCTCGGGGCGTTCGTGGTGAACGTGACGCTCGGGCCGTCGATCCTCCCCGTCCTCGCCATCGCGGCGAGCAACACCATCGCCCCGATCTGCGCCTGCCTCCTGCTGCGGCGCGTCGGATTCCGCACCACGCTCGACCGCCTCCAGGACGCCCTCGCCCTGGTCTTCCTCGGCGCCCTGGCCGGGATGCTGCTCAGCGCGACGATCGGCACCGGCGTCCTGGTGGCCTCCGAAGCGCTGTCGGCCGACGACTTCTGGCCGACCTGGTCGGTGTGGTGGACCGGCGACGCCATGGGGGTCCTGTTCATCACACCGCTCCTGCTGGCCGCCCGCACCGCCCGGCTGCCCCGCGGCTCGCCCGTGTGGCGCTGGGCCGAGGCCCTGCTCCTGCTCGGCGGCACGGCGGCGGTCGCCGTGTTGGCCACCCGCACCTCGATCAACCTCCTCTTCCTCGTCGTCCCCTTCCTGATCTGGGCGGCCTTCCGCTTCCAACTCCTCGGCGCCGCGCCCTGCGCCCTGATCGCCTCGCTGATCGCGATCCACGCCGGTGCCATCGGCTCCGGCCCCTTCGTCGGCCACAACCTCCTCGCCAAGATGGTCATCCTCCAGGCCTTCAACGGCACCGTGGCCCTGACGGCCCTCCTCCTCTCGGCGATCGTCGCCGAACGCGACCAGACCCTCCGGGCCCTCCAGGATGCCTGCGACGACCTCGCGGAAGCCCTGTCACGACTCGTCCCGGACCAGCCACCGCAAGTGCGCCCGACCGCCCCGACGCCTACGGGGGACACCGGGGACACGGGGGCACGGCGTCGCGATGGCACAGAAAATCGAACACATGATTGAATCCAGCCATGCGACCGCGACCGTTCCCCGACGACCTGGTCCAGGCACAGCAGGAGTGGAGCCACACCTACCACCAGCTCGCCCAGCGACCCGGCCGAACCGAGCTGCGCCGCCGCCTGAACAAACTGTCCACCGCGGTCCTCTTCCACCCCTACTGGCAGGAGCGCGGCAGAACACCGGCGGCATGGTGGGAGCTCCGGAGCCTGGGCCGTGGGGAAGGGAGCTGGAGGTGAGGATCTCCACCGCGCACGGCGACGGTACGGGCGATGGCCGCGCTACCGCCTGACGCCCGACGCCTGCGGGCCATCCTGGCCTACCTCGAGGCCCGGATCGCCGAGAACGAGACCGTCGGCATCTATCTGCGCCTCCAGAGCGACGCCGTACGCACGGCACTCGCCGGCGCCGAGGAGGCCCCCCGAACACCGCCCGCCCCCGAACGACGCCGGCCGACGCTCCCCTCCTTCGCTCCCGGCCACCCCGGGACCTACGTCGTCCAGCAGAAGCGCACGCCCGACGGCCCGGAACCCGCCGTGATCCACACGACCGACTGCACGATGACCGAGGGCACCCCCCACCCGATCAGACCCCACGAGGCCCGCGCCGCCCTCACCGACCCCAACATCGAACCGTGCGCGTTCTGCCGCCCCGACAGCGAGTTGGGGATCCTGGACTAGCCCCCGGCACCTCGGCACCGCCAACAGGCTTTCCGGCAACCCGAAAAACCCAGAGGCCCCGGATCTCTCCGGGGCCTCTGGTCTGTGTGCACTCGGCAGGATTCGAACCTGCAACCTTCTGATCCGTAGTCAGATGCTCTATCCGTTAAGCTACGAGTGCTTGTTCTGTTTTCCGTCGCTCCCGGCCCTTCCGGCCCGCTCGCGGCGACAGGAAGAACATTACATGACTGCCGCCGCCATGTGAAATCCGTTTGCCGCACCCCTTGCGACCTGCGAAAACAGTCATATGAGGCGTTGAGTGGGCAGGTGCAGAACGGTGGGAACGACGAAGCCCCGGTCCAGTGGACCGGGGCTTCGTGATCTGGCGCGGAGGCGGAGGGATTTGAACCCTCGATGGGCTTTAAGGCCCAAACCGCATTAGCAGTGCGGCGCCATAGACCGGACTAGGCGACGCCTCCAGCACAGCCGCCCGCGCGAGCGCGAGTGGTGCGTGCAGATGATGACACAGTCGAGCGTGCTGTCACCAATCGACCTCCACGGTACTAGGCGGGGAGGCCGCAGGGCAAAGCTCTTCCCGGCGTGCTTCGCGGCCGTCGGGGCGGGGGAGGCAACCAGGCCGGGGGTGGGCGCAACGTCCGGGGGTGTGCGGCGTTAGTCAGGTCATGTTGCAGGTCAACCGTTCCGCCGCGGCCGGGCGCCTTCGCCGGGCTCTCCTCGTCACCGCCGGTTCCCTCGCCGCCGTCGGCTCCACCGCCCTCGCGCCCGCCGCGCACGCCCACGCCGCGCCGCTCTCCCTCGCGTCCCCCTCCCTCCAGGACGCCGGCCGCTCCGGCGATCACCTCACCGTCACCGTCCGCGACGCCGGCGGCGCTGCCGACGGGACGTACGAGCTGTCCTGTCATCCGGCCGGGGGCGATCACCCCGACGCCGGCGGCGCCTGTGCCGCGCTCGATCGCGGTACCCGGTGGGGCAAGGACACCTTCGCCCCCGTACCGCAGGGCAGCCTCTGCACCATGCAGTACGGCGGGGCGGCCACCGCCCATGTCACCGGCACCTGGGCCGGGCGGCCCGTCGACGCGCGGTTCGATCGCGGTGACGGGTGCGAGATCGCACGGTGGGACCGGCTGGTGCCGCTCCTTCCCGACCTGCGGCAGACGGGACAGCCGTAGCTCAACCGGTCAGGCCGCCCCGTCAGGGAAGCGGGGGGTCCGGTACGTCGTCGCACAGACTTTCCATGGAGGAAGCACCGGCCCCGTAAAAGTCCCGCGAAGGTCTCGCGAAGCAGGACTGACAGCGGAAGTACCCAGGAAAGGACGTCGGCAGGGGCGGTCATACGTTCTGGTTCACTTCGTCGTGCGACCTGCCTCTCATCCGGCGTCGCGAGCGCAACCCCAGCCCTTAGACTCCCTCGCGTGACACGCCGCGGGCCGGTTGGCAAGATGGCCCGAGCGGTCGGCAAGGTGCGGTAACAGGGAGGAAGCGTCTCGTGAGCAGCAGGCCATCCCGAGGCGCTGCTCGCCTCGCAGCCATACTCGACGCGCTGCCCGACGCGTTGGTGCTGGTCAACGCCAATGGGACCGTCGTCAACGCCAACACCATCGCCCTGGAGGCCTTCGAGGCACCGGGCACGGCTCTGGTGGGGCGGGGGCTGCTCGATCTGCTGCCGCAGTTCGACTCGAAGCTGATTCCGGGGTCCATGCGGCGACCCGATCACATGGACCCGCAGGGACGGACCAAGCCGACCCGGATGATGGCCCGGCGGACCGACGGCGGCGAGTTCCCGGTCGAGGTCACGTCCGCGAATCTGGAGAACAGCCAGCAGGCCTACGACAGCTACGGCTACAGCGGTGACGAGCTGCTGATGCTCGTCGTTCGGGATCTGACCGGGACCGTCGACACCGAGGCCGAGCTGGCGCGTTCGCAGCGGCAGACCGAGATGATCCTGCGTGCCGCCTCCGAGGGCGTCGTCGGTACGGACACCGACGGGCGGATCGTCCTAGTGAATCCGGCCGCCGCCCAGATACTGGGTTATCGGGCCAGCGACCTGGGCGGCCGGGAGCTGCACACGCTCGTCCTGCACTCCCGTCCCGACGGCTCCCCCTTCCCGTACGAGGAGTCCCCGCTCGCCGACACCCTGCGCTCCGGGCGCAAGCACCGGGTGCGCGGCCAGGTGCTGTTCGCCAAGAACGGCGACAAGGTGCCGGTCGACCTGACGACCGCGCCGGTGCGCGACGGGGACCAACTCGTCGGCGCCGTGATGACCTTCGCCGACCGCCGGCCCTTCGACGCCCTCGCCGAGGAGAAGACCGCCGCCGAGGAGCAGCACGCCGAGGAGCTGGAGCGGCTCGCCGAGGAGCACGCGTCCGAGCTGACGGCGCTGCGGCAGAAGCAGGTCGCCGAGCTCGAGGAGCTCAAGGAGCGGCACGAGGAGGAACTCGCCGCGGGCGAGGAGCGGTACGCCGCGCTCGGGGAGCGGGAGAAGGACCGGTACGAGGCGCTGGCGGGCCGGCATGAGCAGCTGCTGACCCTGCTCGCCCGTTCGCTGCGGGGCCCGCTGGACGAACTCCGCCGGGAGCTGGCCGCGCTCGCCGCGGACGACGCGGGGCAGTTGTGGCCCGAGGCCAACCAGGTGCTGCACCATCTGTCGGCCGGCTATTCGCGCATCACGACGCTGATCGACAACGTCCTCGGCTACCAGCAGCTCGAGACGGGCGGCGACGCGATCGTCCGTACGAAGGTGATGCTCGACGCCGTCGTCGCCGCGGGTGTCGACGGGGCCGTCGAGCTCATCGGGCCCGGGCGGGTGCAGTTCGCCGTGCACGCGCCGCCCATCGAGGCCGAGGTCGACCCGCGGCGCCTGGCCACCGCGCTCGCGCATCTCGTCGCGGACGTGGCGGGAGTCGACGCGACCGGGAACTCTCCGGTGTCGGCGGGCGGTTACATGGACAACACCGTCGTGGTCGCGGCGGCGCAGCGGGGTGAGGTCGTACGGATCGAGGTGCGCGGGCCGTATGCCGGGGGAGACCCGGTGCACGAGCCGATCGTGCGCGGGATCGTGCGGTCCCACGGCGGTGTGCTCCAGACGCACGACGTGCCGGGGATGAGCGGCAGCGCGTACGTCCTCGAAGTGCCCATCGGGGGCGGTGCCGGTGCCGTTCCCGCGGCCCCCGGCGGACCTGCCGCCATCGAGGCGGGTGACGGGACCGAGGGCGCCACCCAGGGTGCCGAGCAGGGCTTGGAGCAGGGTGCCGGTGGCGGTCGGCGGCGGGCCAGGCGGTCCTCCGTGGACGCCTTCCTGGAGAGCGACACGCCCGGTGCCGACGCCGAGGGCGGCGCCGCGGATGCCGAGAGTGCGGCGCCCACCGGGCGTCGGCGCAGGCGCGCGGCGGCAGCGCCCGAACTGCCCCAGGGTGCCGAGGACGCGGTCGGCGAGGCGTCCGGCGGTACCGGACGGCGGCGAGGTCGGCCGGCCGAGGACGGCCAGGACGGCGCGGAGGGCGGTGACGGTGTCTCCGAGGGGGCGGTCGTCACGGCCGCCGAGCATGCGGCGGGGACCGCGGCCGCCGGGAACAACCTGGGCGGGACCGTGCCGCCGCAGGGCGTGCCCGCGCCCAGCGGACGACGTGCCCGGCGCGACGGCGGGGAGCAGCACGCTCTGCCGCCTGCCCTGCCCGCGGCCGGTGACGCCGCTCAGACTCCTTCCGGCGCCGGTACGGCCGGCCCGGGCGAGGCTCCTCAGCCGACGGGACGGCGTCGACGCGCGCTCGCCGCGGCGGCCGAGCGCAGTGCCGCGGCCGCGCAGGCGCAGGAGGCTGGGCCCCGCCCGGTGTTCGCGCTGCCGCCTGCCGAGGCGGACCGTGTTGCTGCCGCGCCCGCGGAGGGGCCGGGCGACGGCGGCTCCGAGCCGGCCGCGCCCGTGGCTCCGGCCGGCCACCCGAACATGACCCCGGCTTCGCCGGTGGCTGCGGCTCCGGTCCCGACTCCGGGGCAGGCACCGGTTCCGGCCCCGGTTCAGGTTCCCGGCCAGGGGGCTCCCGGGGACGTTCTCGCCGACGAGGGCCGGCACGATGCCGTGCCGCACGACCAGGCCGAGGACCACACCCCGCCTCAGCCCCACCCCACCAGCGCGCCGACGGGGCGTCGCCGACGGGCCGTGGGGCAGCCCGCGGAGGCGGTTTCGGCACAACCGGCTGTTGCACAGGCAGCCGCGGCAGCCCCGGTGCAGGCCGGGCAGGCTCAGCCCGCCCCGGGTCGGCCGCTTCCCGCCGAGGCTCCCGAGCAGGCCACTGGGGCGCAGAGCACCCCGGCCCCTCAGCCGTGGCCCGCCGCGGACGACACCCCCGGCGCCGGTACCGCCGTACCGGCGAACGTCGCCGCCACCGCCGTGCCGCCGCATCCGAACGCCCCCCAGCCCGCCCCCGGCACTCCGGCGCCGGGCACGCCGCTGCCGCCGGAAGTCGCGGCGGCTGCCGGGGCCGGTCGGCAGGAGCGGGCGGCGGCCCAGCCGTTGCCGGCCGAGGCCGGTGCTTCCGGCGCCGCTGCCGCCGCACCGGTGGACCCGAACTCGACGCAGGGGCGCGCGATCAGTGTGCGGACCCTGGGGCAGGGTGTGCCGTTCACGCGGCAGGCGGCGCAGGTGCAGCAGCCCGCGCCGCCCGCGCCTTCGTCGGCGACGCCTCCCCCGCATCAGACCAACGGCGGACGGCGCCGCAAGCTCGGTACGCCGCCCGACCCCGCCGCGCGGGCCGGTGCCTCGGCTGAGCAGGCGGCGCGCCCCCATCCGTCGGCCGAACAGCCGCCGGTGCCCGCGCAGCCACAGTCCCAGCCACAGGCGCAGGCCTCGCTCGGCGGGCAGCCTCAGCCCCAGCCGTCGTCGGCCGGGCAGTCGCGGCTCGCGCCGATGACCGAGGGTGCCGGACGCTCGTACGCCATAGGCGCCCCGGACGAGAACGCCGCCGAAGGGCCCGAGCCGTTGGACGGGCCGGGCGGGGCCGTCGAGGTCGCGGACACTCCGCGGCCGCAGCCGATGGACGACGAACTGCCGCCGGAGCCGCTCGACAACCCGCGGCGGCTGCTGGTGTGGCCCGCGCCGGACGTGACGACCCAGCAGGCGCTGAGCGACCGCGGCTACCGGCCGGTCATCGTGCACTCACGCGAGGAGGTCGACGCGCAGATCGCGGCCTTCCCGGCCGCGCTGTTCGTCGACCCGCTGACCGGGCCGATCACGCGGACCGCGCTTCAGTCGCTGCGGCAGGCCGCGGTCGCCGCCTCGGTGCCGGTGATGGTGACGGCGGGGCTGGGACAGGCCTCGCGGGAGGCGGCGTACGGCGCCGATCCCGCCGTACTCCTCAAGGCGCTGGCGCCTCGGGACAGTGAGCAGCACCCGCCGCGGGTGCTGCTGATCGAGGAGCACGCGGAGATCGCGCTGGCGCTGACCGCGACGCTGGAGCGGCGCGGGATGCAGGTGGCGCGGGCCGCGAGTGACGCGGACGCGGTGGCGCTGGCCGGTGACTTCCGGCCGAACCTGGTCGTGATGGACCTGATGCAGGTGCATCACCGCCGGGCCGGGATCGTCGACTGGCTGCGCGCGAACGGGCAGCTCAACCGCACCCCGCTCGTCGTCTACACCGCCGCCGTCGACCAGGCGGACCTGCCGCGGCTGGCCTCCGGCGAGACGGTGCTGTTCCTGGCGGAGCGGTCGACGAGCGGTGAGGTGCAGGGCCGGATCGTGGATCTGCTGTCGAGGATCGGTACGAACTGAGGGACGGTGCGGCAGCGCCCTCTGAGGGGCGCGGGACTGTGTCGATGTGCGGCTAGCGCCGCGTGGGCGCGGCCGGCCACGGACAACCCGCGGTCGGCCGACGACAGTTCCCCGCCCCCGTGACGGCGCCCCGTCAGAGCTGGGTGACGTCCAGCCCACCCTCCGCGTACTGCCTGCGCAGCACCTTCTTGTCGAACTTGCCCACGCTCGTCTTCGGCACCGCCGCGATGACCGTCCAGCGCTCCGGCAGCTGCCACTTGGCGATCTTGCCCTCCTCCGCGAGGAAGGTACGCAGGGCCTCGAAGTCGGTGGAGGAGCCCTCCTTCAACACGACCGTGGCCAGCGGGCGCTCGCCCCACTTGTCGTCCGGAACGGCGACGACGGCGGCCTCGGCGACGTCCGGGTGGGACATCAGCGCGTTCTCCAGCTCGACCGAGGAGATCCACTCGCCGCCGGACTTGATGACGTCCTTGGCGCGGTCGGTGAGGGTGAGGAAGCCGTCGGGGGAGATGATGCCGACGTCGCCGGTCTTCAGCCAGCCGTCCTCGCTGAACTTGTCGGCGGGGCGCAGGGGTTCGGCGCCGGGGCCGTTGTAGTAGGCGCCCGCGATCCAGGGGCCGCGGACCTCCAGCTCGCCGGCCGACTCGCCGTCCCACGGGATGCGCTCGCCGCCGGGGCCGGTGAGGCGGGCCTCGACGCTCGTCGGGAAGCGGCCCTGGGTCAGCCGGTACGCGAACTCCTCCTCCGTGCCGACCGCGTGGGCCGGCGGCCGGGCGACCGTGCCGAGCGGGGAGGTCTCCGTCATGCCCCAGGCGTGGCAGACCCGCATGCCCAGCTTGTCGAACGCCTCCATGAGCGAGGGCGGACAGGCCGAGCCGCCGATGGTGACCTGGCCGAGGGTGGAGACGTCCCGCGGCTTCGCGGTGAGCTCGGCGAGCAGACCCTGCCAGATGGTGGGCACGGCGGCGGCGTGGGTCGGCTTCTCGCCCTCGATCATCTCGGCGAGCGGTGCGGGCTGCAGGAAGCGGTCCGGCATCAGCATGTTGACGCCGGTCATGAAGGTGGCGTGCGGCAGGCCCCAGGCGTTGACGTGGAACTGCGGCACCACGATCAGCGAGGTGTCCCGGTCCGTCAGACCCATGGACTGGGTCATGTTGACCTGCATGGAGTGCAGATAGACCGAGCGGTGGGAGTAGACGACGCCCTTCGGGTCCCCGGTCGTCCCGGAGGTGTAGCACATGGAGGCGGCCTGCCGCTCGTCCAGCTCCGGCCAGTCGTACGTCGTCGGCTTCCCGGCGATCAGTTCCTCGTACTCGTGCACCTGCACGGCCGCGCCCGCCAGGCCGGAACGGTCACCCGGACCCGACACCACCACGTGCTCCACCGTCTTGAGGTGGGGCAGGAGCGGGGCGAGCAGGGGGAGGAGCGAACCGTTGGCGATCACGACCCGGTCGGCCGCGTGGTTGACGATCCAGGCCAGCTGCTCGGCCGGGAGGCGCAGGTTGAGGGTGTGCAGGATCGCGCCCATGGAGGGGATCGCGAAGTAGGCCTCGACGTGCTCGGCGTTGTTCCACATCAGGGTTGCGACCCGCTCGTCGCCGGTCACGCCCAGGTCCTCGCGCAGGGCGTGCGCCAGCTGTGCCGCCCGGGCCCCGACCTCGGCGAAGGAACGGCGGTGCGGCTCGGCCTCGCCGGTCCATGTGGTGACCTGCGATGTGCCGTGAATCGTCGACCCGTGGGTCAGGATCCTCGAGATCAGCAGCGGTACGTCCTGCATGGTGCTCAGCACGGCGTCCTCCCGGGGCGACATTGCCTGCGCGGTAGTAAGGGTTGCGAAGATTCTGCGCGCATACCGCGCGGTATGTCACTAGGGGCGGGCGATCGATCATGTCACGTTGCGTTCACAGAGCTCTCCCGGTAGGGGTGGGGTGAAACCCGCCGAGCCTCTGCACTACCGGGCCAGCACCAGCTCAGGGTCCTCGCGCAGCTTCCCGAGCGCTCTCGACACCGCTGACTTCACGGTGCCGACGGAGACGCCGAGCACCTCGGCCGTCTGGACCTCGCTGAGATCCTCGTAGTACCGCAGGACGACCATGGCCCGCTGCCGCGCGGGCAGCCGCATGATCGCGCGCCACATGGCGTCGTGCAGCGCCTGCTGCTCGGCCGGGTCGTTGTCGTGGCCGGGCATCGGCTCCGGCTCCGGCAGCTCGTCGCAGGCGAACTCGTCGACCTTGCGCTTGCGCCACTGCGACGTCCGCGTGTTCAGCAGTGCCCTGCGCACATAGCCGTCGAGCGCGCGATGGTCCTCGATGCGCTCCCAGGCCACGTACGTCTTGGTGAGCGCGGTCTGCAGCAGGTCCTCGGCGTCGCTCGGGTTCGCGGTCAGCGACCGGGCGGTACGCAGCAGCACCGGCTGGCGGGCCCGCATGTACGACGTGAAGGAGGGATACATCGCGTTCGCAAGGGACCGCGTCGCGGCGTCGGAAGCGCTGGTGCAGACGGGTGTGGTCATGGCTCCACGCTATGAGCGGGCCCTGCTTCAGCGGATCGGCCGCAGGTGCCGAAGCCACGTCCGACTCAGGTTGTAGGGGTGGGGCTGACTCCACCTCCTGAAGGTGGACGAGCGGGGGACGGCTACTGCGGGATTACCCCTGGGGGTCATCGGTCGACAGTAAGGACCAGCCCCGACGTCGGCACCCCGGTCCCCGCCGTCACCAGCACTCTTTCCGCCCCGGATATCTGGTTCACGGACGTCCCGCGCACCTGCCTCACTCCCTCCGCGATCCCGTTCATCCCGTGCAGATACGCCTCCCCGAGCTGCCCCCCGTGCGTGTTGAGCGGCAACCGCTCCTCGGCCACGAAGCCCCCTCCCTCTCCCTTCCCGCAGAACCCGAACTCCTCGAGCTGCATGACGACGTAAGGGGTGAAGTGGTCGTACAGAATTCCCACGTCGATCTCCCCCGGCCCCAGCCCCGCGGTCCGCCACAGCTGCCGCGCCACCACGCCCATCTCGGGAAGGCCGGTGAGCTCGTCCCGGTAGAAGCTCGTCATCTGCTCCTGCCCGCGGCCGGCACCCTGGGCCGCCGCCGCTACGACGGCCGGCGGGTGGGGCAGGTCACGGGCCCGCTCGACGGAGGTGACGACGATCGCCTGGCCGCCGTCCGTCTCCTGGCAGCAGTCCAGCAGCCGCAGCGGCTCGACGATCCAACGCGAGGCCGCGTGGTCGGCGAGGGTGATGGGTCTGCCGTGGAAGTAGGCGGCCGGGTTGGTCGCCGCGTACTTGCGGTCGGTCACCGCCACGTGCCCGAACACCTCCGGCGTCAGCCCGTAGGTGTGCAGATACCGCTGGGCCGCCATCGCCACCCAGGAGGCCGGGGTGAGCAGCCCGAACGGCAGGGACCAGCCCAGCGCCACGCCCTCCGCCGAGGGCTCCCGGTGCTGCACGCCCGAGCCGAATCTCCGACCCGACCGCTCGTTGAAGGCCCGGTAGCAGACCACCACCTCCGCGACGCCCGTCGCCACAGCGAGCGCCGCCTGCTGGACCGTCGCGCAGGCAGCGCCGCCGCCGTAGTGCACACGGGAGAAGAAGGACAGCTCCCCCATCCCGCAGGCCTGGGCCACGGTGATCTCCGGGCTGGTGTCCATCGTGAACGTCACCATCCCGTCCACGTCTCCCGGCGTCAGCCCGGCGTCGTCCAGGGCGGCCCGCACCGCCTCCACGGCCAGCCGCAGCTCGCTGCGCCCGGAGTCCTTCGAGAAGTCGGTGGCCCCGATGCCCGCAATCGCAGCCCGCCCGGCCAGGGCGTCCCTAGCGCGCACGCTCATTCCATGCCCTCCGACCGCGGCACCGTGACCGTCACCGTGCCGGTCACGTGCTTGCCGATGCCGTTCGCGCCGATCACCCGGACCGTCGCGGTGTCTCCGTCGATCTCCTCGACGCGCCCCGTCAACACCATCGTGTCCCCCGGGTAGTTGGGTGCACCAAGTCGTATGGCCACCCTGCGCAGTTCGGCCGTCGGCCCGAAGTGGTCGGTGATGTAGCGGCCGACCAGGCCGTTCGTCGTCAGGATGTTCATGAAGATGTCCGGGGAGCCCTTCTGACGGGCCAACTCCGCGTCATGGTGGACGTCTTGGTAGTCGCGTGAGGCGATGGCCCCGGCGACGATCAGCGTGCGGGTGATCGCGATCTCCAGCGGGGGCAACTCGTCACCGGCGTTCATACAGCCCCTCCTGAGCGGTCCCCTCTTGGGCGCACCAGATCGGCAGCACCAACTCCTCGTCGCACTCCCGGAATCCGAGCCGCACCGGCAACCCGATCCGGACCTTGTCGTATGGCACGCCCAGCACGTTGCCGATCATCCGCACCCCCTCGGCCAGTTCGATCAGGCCGACCGCGTAGGGAGGGTCGAAGGCGGGGAACGGCGGGTGGTGCATCACGACGTACGAATAGACCGTCCCCTCACCGCTCGCCTCGACCGTGTCCCAGTCCGGTCCGCCGCACGCGTTGCAGCCGGGCAGCCAGGGGTGGCGGAGCGTGCCGCAGCCGGTGCAGCGCTGGATGAGGAGTCGGCGCTGCTGGACGCCCTCCCAGAAGGCGGCGTTGTCGCGGTTGACGACGGGGCGGGGACGTGAAGGCTTCTGCGACAGGTCGCGCCGGGTCGGACTGCCTCCCGGGCGGTCTGCCCGACGTCGCGGCGCGTACTTGAGGATGCGGAAGCGGTGGGTGCCCGCGAGGTCGGGTCCGACGCGGATGTCCATACGCGTCGTGACGAAGTACCCGGTGCCGAGCTTGGTCGCCTTCTTCTCCGAGACCGACTCGATCACCGAGTCGTAGGTGATCTCGTCCCCGGGGCGCAGGGGCCGTAGATACTCCTGCTCGCAGTCCGTGGCGACGACGGAGGTGTAGCCGGCCCCGTCGAGCAGGCCGAGCAGTTCGTCGTACGCGTGTGTGCCTCTCGTATGGCCTGAGAGGCCGCTCATGGTCCACGCCTGGAGCATGGTGGGCGGCGCGATGGCGTCCGGCCCCGAGTACGCCGGGTTGGTGTCGCCCATCGCCTCGCACCAGTGCCGGATCATGGGCACGTTGACGGGGTCCTTGCCGGCCCGGGCCACGGCGGCGCGCTGGCCCTCGTAGACCTTCAGCCGCGTCTCGAACGCCTCGGCCGCCTCGCCGGTCTCCACGTCCGCCTCATGGCTCACCACCGGTTCGTAGCTCACCGTCGTCGCCCCCTCACCCTCATCGCCCCACGGCGCATCGCACTGACACTTCTGGTACACCGCGCACGCCGATCCGGTTCCCACGATTTTTCCCGGGTCCACGAAGATTTCTGACTGTCCGTCAGATATGGCGCACTGTCAAGGCGGCGAAGAGCAGCGGAAGGCAGTGGAAAGCAGAGGAAGGCAGCGGAAGACAGGGGAGGCAGCGGAAGGCAGTGGAAGCAGTAGAAGCGGTAGAAGGCAGTAGGAAAACGCCTGCGCGGCGGTACCGAAGTACCGCCGCGCCGACGCGTTACACCCCACAGAGCACACCCCGCACAAATCCGAGGAGGCCGGTGCTGAGCACCGGACACCGGCCCCCTCAGCTCACCACCAGAGAGGCGTGAAGTTGACGGACGTGTTGTCGTTGCCCTGGTTGACCGCCGTGAAGGCGGAGCCGTTGACCTGGGCGGTGTTGCTCTGGTTCGAGGCGCCCGAGCCGGTCGCCTGCTGCTGCGTGGTGGCCGAGTTGCCGTAGTTGTCGCCGCCGACCCCGCTGCCGATGAGGCCCTGCGCGGCGTTCGTGACGGCCGCGCTGGATCCGTCGTCCGCGATGGCACCGTTGTCCGCCGTCGCGACGCCGGCGAACAGGACGGCGGCCAACGGGAGGGCGGAGACGGCGGCGATGACGCGGGCGGTACGGATGCTTGCCATGTTGTTCCTCCAGAACAGGTGCGCCCAGGCTCCCCGCCGGACGCATTGGTGGTGCATGAAGTACTGCGCTTTCCAAGGCAGTTGGCCGACCGCCTCGGAGTTCTGCACGACGTCGCGAGATCAGAGTTGCCCACCGAATCCCCGGCGAACCACCCCGGAAGCCCCTATTCGCCCTGAAGCGTGATGACAAGTCGATAAACCCCTTTCGCCACTTCCGACGCTCACGTCAGGGCAGGACGGACAGTTCCACCCAAGCGCCCCAAGAGGGGAAAGGTTCCGGCACCCTTCCGGCCATGCACCAAGGACCGGCGCGTCGGCGCCAGGTCACACCCGTCACCTCTTCCCTTTTTCGAACACTCGTACGAACATAGAGGCATGGCCACCACCGACCGGCAGGCCACGACGCTGGCCCTCGCACACGCCCTGTCAGCCGCCGAGCGCGGACTGGCCGTCATCCCCCTGTCCCGGACGAAGCTCCCGGCCCTGCGTTCCCCGCACCGCGACGACCCCGACCCAGCCCCCTGCCACGGCGAGTGCGGCCGCTTCGGACACGGGGTCTACGACGCCTCCACCGACCCCGCCCGCATCCGCGAACTCTTCGCCGCAGCCCCCTGGGCCACGGGCTACGGCATCGCCTGCGGCCTGCCCCCGCACCACCTCATCGGCATCGACCTCGACACCAAATCGGGTACGGACGCCTCCGCCGCCCTGCGTGAACTGGCCCTGCGCCACCTGTTCACGATTCCGCCCACAGTCGTCGTCCTGACCCCGAGCGGCGGCCGCCACCTCTGGCTGACCGGCCCGCCGGAAGCCGTCGTCCCCAACTCGGCGGGCCGCCTCGCACCCGGCATCGACATCCGCGGCGCGGGCGGCTACCTCGTCGGCCCCGGCTCCCGCACCGACCACGGCGTCTACAGCACCGCCCCCGGCACCTCCCACATCGGCCCCGCGCCCTGTCCGCGCGCCCTCCTGCGCCTTCTGCTCCCTCCGCCCCGCACGCACCACTTCACGCCTCCCTCGGCCGGTGGCCACGGCCAGGGGCTCGTCCAGTTCGTGCTCGCCGCGCACGAGGGCCAGCGCAACACCCGCCTGTTCTGGGCCGCCTGCCGCGCCTACGAGGACGGCATCGGCCCCGCGCTCGTCGACCCCCTGGTCGAGGCGGCACTCAACACCGGCCTGACCGAACGCGAGGCCCGCGCGACGATCGCGTCGGCGGCGCGGATGACGGGGCACCGGCCCTGACGGGCGCCGACGCCAGACGCCCGACGGGGGCTTGAAATCGCACGGGAGCACGATGCACCACCGCCCAAAGGCGCCGACCATGTCGCTGGCCCGCGTCGTCCTCGCCTCCGGCCGCTCGCTCGACCTCTCCGAGCTGCGGCTGTCCGCGACGTACGGCGGCATGCTCGGAATGCTCGGGACGCCGGAGGGCTACCCGTGCAAACCGGTCAACGACCTGAAGATCAAGGGCCTCGTCCGCGCCGCGGCACGCGCCCACCCTTCCGTGCCGGTGCACCTCGTGCCGCCGCCGCGCGAGTATCCCGACCAGTACGCCGGCGCGTTCGGTCCGGTCGAGATGCTGCCCGCCGTGGCGTGTGTCGGCGCCTTCCACTCCACGGCCCTCGACCGCGGCCACGACCCGGCCCTGCGCCGCTCCGCCCTCACGATCGTCTGGTTCCAGCCCACCGCGCGCGTGCCGGACGGCTGGGACGCGGAGGAGACGCTGCGGGGTGTGGACTGGGAGGGTTTGGCGCGGGACTACGAGTTCTGAGGGCGCCGGGCTCAAGGCGGTACCCGGAACCGGCCGTACTACGGACCGGCCGAGGCGCAGAAAATCGGGTTGCCCCGGAAGGGAGCCCCTGTGCCAGGCTCGGCCGATGAGCGCTTCCCGACGTGATCTGCTGCGCTGGCAGTTCGACCTGACCTGGGCGTTGTTCGAGTACCACCTGGAACGGCTGCGGCCCGAGGACTTCCTGTGGGAACCCGGGCCGCTCTGCTGGACGGTGCGTCAGGCCGCCGACGGCTCCTGGGTGCCGGACTGGGCGGACACCGAGCCCGACCCCGTCCCCGTGCCCACGATCGCCTGGGTGAGCTGGCACATCGGCTGGTGGTGGAGCGTGGCCGCCGACCATCTGCACGGCCGCCCGCCCCGGGAGCGCACCGCCGTCACCTGGCCCGGCGACGGCGAGTCGACCGTCGCCTGGCTGCGCGACCTGCGCACGGACTGGCTGGCCGCTCTGGACGCGCTCGACGCCGACACGGCCCTGGACGCCGAGGCCCAGTTCCCCTCGCCGAACGACCCCCAGTACACCCTCGCCCACATGATCGGCTGGGTGAACGCCGAACTGATGAAGAACGTCGCGGAGATCGGGCAGCTACGGCTGCTGCTGCGGACTCGGCCGGAGCGCTGAGCCGTCCACGCTGAGCCGCCCGCACTGGGCCGTCCCCACTGGTGGCCACTGACGACCTCACTGACGACCACACAGGGACCGAGATGTCCCATTTGCCTACTCGCTCCAGAATATGAATGTCAGCTGTTCGCATGCTGGATCGGAGAGGCCATGACGGACCTCAAGTTTGAGCAGAAGCGCTCGCTGTCACGCCTTGAGGCGGCTGACCAGCTCACGGCGCTCGCGGCCGCGTTGCGACAGGGCGGGGATGCCGAGCTGGAGCTCGAACCGTGGAAGCTGAGCCTCCGGGTCCCCTCCGACCTGCACAGCGAAATCGAGGTCGAGGTCGGTGACGGGGAGATCGAGCTGGAGATCGAGCTCAAGTGGTCGATCTCGCCGGAAACCCGGTCCACGGCGTCCCGGACGTCCGAGGGCACGGAGAAGGCCGGGGGCCCGGAGAAAACCGGAGGCAGGCGCAAGAGCGCGGCCGCCAGTGCCGGGGGGTCACGCGCCGGTGCAGGCAGAACCACGAAGCGGACTGCCGCGAAGAAGTCCTGATCGGTTCGGTCACAGCCGCTGACGCCGAAGACCCCGTCCGATTCCGCTGGTCAGGGGCCTTCCGGACTGCTTGTCGCGTTGTCGCGGTGAGTGGTGGCCGAGGTCGCG
>CBFGZZ010000027.1:0-40923 GCA_965653385.1 uncultured Streptomyces sp.
GCTGACTATGTTGATAGTATTCGTCTTCTGCACCTTTAACGCGCGTTGAGTCGTTATCATCGATGTAGTCTGCGATGGATTGTGCGATCTCTTCTGCCCGGTATTTTTCAACGGCGAGCTTCTCCAGTAGGGCATAAAACACGCTGATTTCATACGGTGGCGTCGCCAGTGGTTCTTCCGGCGTATTCTTCAGTGCGTTCAGGTTGTAGCAATGGTGCAGATCGTTTATCTGCCAGCTGACGTCGGTGTCGTCGCCAGGACTCTCCGAGTGGGTGAGTACGTCTCGAGGCTTCTCCTGAAAACGTGCCATAGATTGTGCTTCAGCGTAGAGCAGAGCGTATTTCCCCTGCAGGCTATCATTGATGCGCCGGGTGCGCTGGAGCTGAACCTGAAAACTTATCGTCATCTCTGCTGCCAGCGCAGCCATCAGCGCCAGAATCATTAAAACGATCAGCAATGCAGAACCTTTTTGCGCGTTCATTGTGTCGCTCCTGCAGGTTGGCTGGCGGCTTTTTTTTCCGGAAACCAGCCGGGCAGGACAACGTGTCGGGTTATTTCCGCTTTACCGTCACGCTCCAGCGTTATCGTGGCTGTCGTTGACACGCTCTTTTCATCCGCTGGCGTCATTGTTGCAGAAAAATGGGAGACATGATCCAGCAGGGGCTGTGGTGCCACGTCCTTTTCACTGTCGGATGAGTAGCGTACTGCACGGAATAATGTGTCGTTTTCGACATACCAGTGGACGGTCGTCAAAACGAACGTTGCCCCAAAAGGCATTGCGGGATCCCGGGTTTGTGTTGTGAAAATTACGCTCTCTTTTTCACTCAAGAAGGGGAGCGGTGTTTGCCGGTTTTTCCGCGGGACATACTGCATTAAATCATTTTCAAGCATGAGCACGGTGTGCTGGATGGCCTCAAAATCATCGCCAGTCTTCTTGGCTCGCTGGTACTGTTCGGTTGCCTGGGAGAACACCTGAGAGGCCAGAAAGCTGAGCGTTGAGAAAATGACGATCGCCAGCATCACTTCCAGAAGCGTAAAGCCGTTGGGGACTTTACTCATGCTTCGCCTCCGTTTTCTTACTATCTGAAGACCAGGCATACAGGCTGAGGGTTCGGCCATCAGACGTTATCACTCTGGCCTCTTTCTGAAGCAAAGGAGACGAACTTTGTTTCCCTTCAACCAGTTGCCAGGAGAAGGTCTCATTTAATTGAGAAGAGGCTCCCTCTTTGGCGGCGAGTTGTCCGTAAGTCGAGGTCACGAGTACGTTGTCTGCAACCCAAAGCGCTAGCGTTTCCTGTTTTAACGTTTCCAGCGCTGAAAGCTGCCATTGCATACTGGTGAGGAGTGCAATAATGGCGGTCGCAAAAATAGCCATTGCCAGCAAGACTTCAAGCAGCAGCATTCCGCTTTGTTGTTTCATTGCGGTTCCTTAAAGCGAATGACCTCAAGCGGCAGCGCGCCGTTTGATTGCAGGATGGCGATTTTTTCGCCATCTTCAGCGTTGAAAACCACTGAAAAGGGAGTGACTTGTCCATCGGTCCTCGAAGTCGACGGCGTGCGAAGGAACTTCGAGGTCGGGGGATACGGCGACGAGATCCACGTGAACGCGACTCGCCTCACCGCACTACCCCGCTTCCCGGCCCCGACAGCTCAGCATGCCCCGGGTTCCCTGTTGGCGCCGATGCCGGGCACGGTCGTCCGCGTGGCCGAGGGGCTGGCCGTAGGAGCGGCTGTGCGGGCCGGAGAGCCCCTGCTGTGGCTGGAGGCGATGAAGATGGAACACAAGGTCGTGGCTCCGGTCGCAGGGACGTTGAGCGCTTTGTGTGCCGTACCTGGCCAGCAGGTGACGGTCGGCTCATTGCTGGCGGTAGTGCAAGAAACCTAGGGGCGCGGGACCGCATCGATTTGCGGCTTCCGCCGCGTGAGCGCGACCAGCCACAGACAGCCCGCACCCGGAAGGAGTCCCATGTCCCACACTCTCGAATCCGAAGAACACAAGGCCCTACGCGCCGCAGTCGCCGCCCTCGGCACCCGCCACGGCCGCACCTACGACCGCGAAGCCCTCTGGTCCGAGGCAGCCGAACTCGGCTACCTCGGCGTCAACCTGCCGGAGGTACACGGCGGCGGAGGCGGCGGCATAGCCGAACTCTCCATCGTCCTCGAAGAACTGGGCGCCGCGGGCTGCCCCCTGCTGATGATGGTCGTCTCCCCGGCGATCTGCGGCACAGTCATCGCCCGCTTCGGCACAGAAGACCAGAGACGCGACTGGCTCCCCGACCTCGCCGACGGCACCCGCACCATGGCCTTCGGCATCACCGAACCCGACGCCGGCTCCAACAGCCACCGCATCACGACCACGGCCCGCCGCGACCCGGACACCGGGGACTGGCTCCTCACCGGCCGCAAGGTCTTCATCTCCGGCGTGGACATAGCGGACGCCACCCTCATAGTCGGCCGCACCGCGGACGCCCGCACCGGCAACCTCAAACCCTGCCTGTTCATCGTCCCGCGCGACGCCGAAGGCTTCACGCGCCGCCAGATCGACATGGAACTCAACGCCGCCGAGAAGCAGTTCGAGCTGACCCTCGACGACGTACGGCTCCCCGCGGACGCGCTCGTCGGAGACGAGGACGCGGGCCTCCTCCAGCTCTTCGCCGGCCTCAACCCCGAACGCATCATGACGGCCGCCTTCGCGATCGGCATGGGACGGTACGCACTCGCCCGCGCCGTCGAGTACGCGCGCGACCGCACCGTCTGGAAGGCCCCCATCGGCGCCCACCAGGCCATCGCACACCCCCTCGCCCAGGCGCACATCGACCTCGAACTGGCCCGTCTGATGATGCAGAAGGCGGCCTACCTGTACGACGCGGGAGACGACGTCGGCGCGGGCGAGGCCGCCAACATGGCCAAGTACGCGGCCGGGGAGGCCTGCGTGAAGGCGGTCGACCAGGCGGTGCACACCCTCGGCGGGAACGGGCTCACGCGCGAGTTCGGGCTCGCCTCGTTGATAACCGCCGCACGCGTGTCTCGTATCGCTCCGGTGAGCCGGGAGATGATTCTCAACTACGTCTCCCACCAGACCCTGGGCCTGCCCAAGTCGTACTGATCCGCGCCGCGAACCGCGGACACCAAGGGAGCACACATGACGCTGATCGGCCGCACGCGCGCGCGTGGAGTCGAGACCCTCACCCTCGACTCCCCGGCCAACCGCAACGCGCTCTCGGCCGCCCTCGTGGGCGAGCTGACCGACGCGCTGACGGACTGCGCCAAGGACGCCGGCGTACGCGCGATCGTCCTCACCCACACCGGCAACACGTTCTGCGCGGGCGCCGACCTGCGCGACCCGCCGCCCCCGGACGCACTGGTGGCGCTGCTCCGGCAGATCGTGGACCTGCCCAGACCGGTCGTCGCCCGGGTCACCGGGCATGTCCGCGCGGGCGGCCTCGGCCTCCTCGCGGCCTGTGACATCTCCGCCGGGTCGGCACAGGCCACCTTCGCCTTCACCGAGGTCCACATAGGCGTCGCCCCCGCGGTCATCTCGCTGCCCCTGCTGCCCCGCACGGACCCCCGTGCCCTGGCCCGCTACTACCTCACCGGCGAACGTTTCGCCGCGCCGGAGGCGGCCCGCATCGGCCTGCTGACGGTGGCGGGCGAGGACGTCGACGCCGCCCTGACCCCGGTCCTGGACGGCCTGCGCAGGGCCTCCCCGCAGGCCCTGGCCGAGACGAAGGCGCTGCTCACGGCTAAGGTGCTGGAAACCTTCGACCGGGACGCGGCCGACCTGACCGCGCTCTCGGCCCGGCTGTTCTCCTCCGCGCAGGCCCGCGAGGGGATGACGGCCTTCCTAGAAAGACGGGATCCGGAATGGGCGGTGTGAGCACAGTCGGCGACCGCGTGGACCGAGCGGACCGCGTGCCCAAGCAGGACCGCAGCCGCGCCACCCGGCAGCGGCTCCTGGAGGCCGCCGTGGCCTGCCTCGCCGAACACGGCTGGGCGGGCTCCACGGTCTCCGTCGTCGCCGAACGCGCCGGCGTCTCCCGAGGCGCGGCCCAGCACCACTTCCCGACCCGCGAGGACCTCTTCACGGCGGCCGTGGAGTACGTCGCCGAGGAGCGCTCGACGGCGCTGCGGGCGCTGTTCCCGGAGGGTGCTGCCGGGGACCGCCGGGAGGTGGTGTCGGCGCTCGTGGACCTCTACACCGGCCCGCTGTTCCGCGCGGCGCTGCATCTGTGGGTGGCCGCGTCCAACGAGGAGCAGCTACGGCCGCGGGTCACGGAGCTGGAGGCCCGCGTGGGCCGCGAGACCCACCGCATCGCGGTCGACCTGCTGGGCGCCGACGAGTCCCGGCCGGGCGCCCGCGAAACCGTCCAGGGCCTGCTGGACATGGCCCGCGGCCTGGGCCTGGCCAACCTGCTCACGGACGACACGGCACGCCGGGACCGCGTGGTCGCGCAGTGGGCGGCGCTGCTGGACGAGGCGTTGGGCTGAGGGCGCTGTCAGTGCCCGGGGCTACGGTTCGGGCATGGGTGATCACTTCCAGACGATCGTCGACCTCCAGGCGACCCCGCGGCAGGCGGCACAGCTCGCCGAGCGCGTCGTCGAGTGGCTGGCGGCCGAGGGCATCGTGCTCGCCGAGCGCACGGACTGCGTGCTCGGGCAGCCGCTCGGCCATCCCCCGGGCCCCAACTGGCAGCGGGCCGCCGCTCCGGAGGACGCCGGCTGGGACCCATGGGACGGCCTCGCGGTGTACACCGGGCGCACCGTCTTCCACGGCGGGCAGGGCGAACCGGAGGCGGTGAGCTGTCCGCGCTGTGGCGTCACCACCCGGCTGACCACCGACGAGTGGGACCTGATCGAGGACGTCTGGGCGCTGTTCGGAAAAGCCATCGACAACTGGCACAAGACGGGCACGGCCCAGGTCGAGTGCCCCGCGTGCGCCGACTCCGTCCCGCTGCCCGACTGGACGTGGGCCGACGACTGGTTCGCCTTCGCCCACCTCGGCTTCGAGTTCTGGAACTGGCCCCGGTTCACCGAGGAGTTCCGCACCCGGATATCCGAGCTGCTGGACGGCCACCGTACGGCGTACGTGTGGGGCAAGCTCTGACCCGGGGCCCGTCGCCCCGCCGTCCCGCCGCCCCCCGTCAGTCGTCGTCCTCGCCGAGGCCGCCGTCGTCGTCCTGCTGCGCCGCGCGCTGCTTCTCCAGCTCCCGTTGAAGCTTCCGCTGCTTTTCGAGTTCCCGCTCGCGCTGCTGCTGCTGTTCCTGTTCCTGCTGCGCCTGCTCCAGCTCCGCCTGTTCACGCTGCTTGCGCTGCTCGTCCGCCTGCTTGTCCGCCTGCTTGTCCGCCTGGTCGTCCTGCGGGACGCCCGTCTGCGCGGCCGGGGTCGGGGAGGCCGTCGCGGAGGGGGCGGTGGCCTGGGGCGACACGGAGGCGTTCGTGCCGGTCGGGACCTCGGACTCCGTGCCCTCGGTGCCGGTCTTGTCGGGGGAGAACCACAGCATGCCGAGGAGCATCGCGGCCATGAAGAGCGCCGCCGCGGCCGCCGTGAACACCGCGCGGTTCCGGGACGGGGAGCTGGGCCTGGATCTCGACGCGGATCTGGATCTGTTGGCGGATCCGGACCGCGATCCGGGCCCGGGTCCGGGTCTGGATCCCGCGGCGGACGGCGTCCCCTGGGCGGAGGGCAGCATGTACGTGGTCGGGTTGCTGGTCTCACCCACCTGCTGTGACCCGGGGGCGGATGTCGACGCGACCGTGGTCCGACGGGCCGGCGACGTCGCGTCCGGCAGGGGCTCGGGACGCCCCTGCCAGGCGCCGTCGGCGAACCAGTCGGCGGCCTGCTGGGCGGCGGGCCGGTGCTCGGGCTCCTTGGCGAGCAGACCGAGGAGGTAGCTCTCGAAGGCGGGCGGAAGTCCGGGGACGCCCAGTTCGCGGGGCGGCACGGGCACGGCGTCGAGGTGCTGGTGCAGGATGGCGACGGCCGTGTCGGCCTGGAACGGCGGGCGGCCGGTCAGCAGCTGGTAGAGCACACAGCCCAGCGCGTAGACGTCGGACGCCGGTCCCGCCGACTTGCCCAGCGCACGCTCGGGGGCCAGGTAGAGGCTCGTGCCCACGATCTGCCCCGTCGCGGTGAGCGCGGCGCCGGGGTCGTCCATGAAGCGGGCGATCCCGAAGTCACCGATCTTGAGGGTGCCGTCGGCGTCGAGGAGCAGATTGCCGGGCTTGATGTCCCGGTGGACGATGCCCTGCCGGTGCGCGGCCGCCAGTCCCGCGGCGGCCTGGGCGGCGATCCGGGCGACGCGTTCGGCGGGCAGCGCGCCGGACCGGGTCAGCGTGGTGGCGAGGCTGGGGCCCTCGACGAGCTCCATCACCAGGAAGAGCCGGTTGTCGTACTCGCCGAAGTCCCGGACGCCCACCACGTTCGGATGGTCGATCCGCGCCGCCGTCTGCGCCTCCAGCCGGAACCGGGACGTGGCGGTGGGGTCGGAGTCCTGCGGCAGCAGAAGCTTGACGGCCACATGCCGGGCGAGCGTCTCGTCGTAGGCCCGCCAGACCTCCCCCATCCCCCCGCGTCCGATCGACTCGGCCAGCCGGTAGCGACCCGCTATCAGCACCTGATCCCCATCCCTCATGCCGTGAGACATCCCGATCGCCGCAGGCCGCAACTCACCACGTGGGGACGGGTGATGGTGGGATGGCCGCAGCCGCCCCAGCATACTGGCGGAGTGGATCAGTCACGTTCCGTACGGCATCGGTGCCGACACCGAACAGGGGTCCGGCCGCCGAGCGGCGTCACGCGGAGCCGGACGATTCCGCGTGACGACCGGCCCGCCGGAGGGGGTTCCGAGGATTCGGGGGGTTGGGGGATCGGCGGGATCAGTGCGCGATGTCGGCGTAGCCCTCGACCTCGCGCGGGTCGCGCGGGCCCGGGCCGACGTAGCGCGCGGAGGGGCGCACCAGGCGGCCGGTGCGCTTCTGCTCCAGGATGTGCGCCGACCAGCCGGCCGTACGGGCACAGGTGAACATCGAGGTGAACATGTGCGCCGGGACCTGCGCGAAGTCCAGCATGATCGCGGCCCAGAACTCCACGTTCGTGGCCAGGACCCGGTCCGGACGCCGATTGTGCAGCTCCTCCAGGGCCGCCTTCTCCAGGGCCTCGGCGACCTCGAAGCGGGGTGCGCCGAGCTCGCGGGCGGTGCGGCGCAGGACGCGGGCGCGAGGGTCCTCGGCGCGATAGACGCGGTGGCCGAAGCCCATGAGGCGCTCGCCCTTGTCGAGGGTCTGCTTCACATACGCCTCGGCGTCACCGGTGCGCTCGATCTCCTCGATCATGTGCAGCACCCGGGAGGGCGCGCCGCCGTGCAGCGGGCCGGACATGGCGCCCACGGCGCCGGAGAGCGCGGCGGCCACGTCGGCGCCGGTGGAGGCGATGACGCGGGCCGTGAAGGTGGACGCGTTCATGCCGTGCTCGGCGGCGGAGGTCCAGTAGGCGTCCACGGCGGCCACGTGCTTGGGATCGGGCTCGCCGCGCCAGCGGATCATGAAGCGCTCGACGACGGACTGCGCCTTGTCGATCTCACGCTGCGGCACCATGGGCAGACCCTGGCCGCGCGCGGACTGGGCGACGTAGGACAGGGCCATGACGGCGGCCCGCGCCAGGTCCTCGCGGGCCTGCTCCTCACTGATGTCCAGCAGGGGTTTCAGGCCCCACACGGGCGCCAGCATGGCGAGCGCGGACTGGACGTCGACGCGGATGTCGCCGGAGTGCACGGGGATCGGGAAGGGCTCGGCGGGCGGCAGACCGGGCCGGAAGGCACCGTCGACGAGCAGCCCCCAGACGTTGCCGAACGAGACATGCCCGACCAGATCCTCGATGTCGACGCCCCGGTACCGGAGTGCGCCGCCCTCCTTATCCGGTTCGGCGATCTCCGTCTCGAACGCGACGACTCCCTCGAGTCCGGGTACGAAGTCGGACATCAGGCGGCTCCTCGTGAGGTGTGTGCGACGGATGGGGTTGTGGGTGGAACGACCACATGGCGGTCTGCGGAGATGGCGTACGCCGGTGGTTCCACGGTCACGGACTCGGATTCCGGGCCTTGCCGGTTCTCCGGGCCTCGGCGGACTCGCGGTCCGGGGCGTACCCGTGTGATGCCCCGTACGGCTGACAGTCATCCAACCGGATCGGCAACAGCACGATAACCCCGAGTGCCACTGTTGGGGAGGTCTTACGGCACTCAGTGCCATCCGGTGCCGCGGTGGGCACCGTCCGGTGCGGTGTCGGCCGCATGCGGCAAGATGACGGCGTGACCGACCGAGACGCCGTCCCCCTCGACCCCGCCGCGATGCGCAAGCAGTACCGGGCCGAGGGCCTCGCCGAGAACGACCTGGCCGCCACTCCCGTGGAACAGTTCGCGCGCTGGTTCAAGCAGGCCGCGGCGGAGGCCCACCTCTTCGAGCCGAACGCGATGATCGTCTCCACCGCGGACGCCGACGGGCGGCCCAGCTCCCGTACGGTCCTGCTGAAGCAGTTCGACGAGCAAGGCTTCGTCTTCTACACCAACTACGACTCCCGCAAGGCCCGCGACCTCGCCGAGAACCCGTACGTCTCGCTGCTCTTCCCCTGGCACGCGATGGCCCGCCAGGTCATCGTCACGGGCGTGGCGCGGCGGACCGGGCGGGACGAGACGGCCGCGTACTTCCGCACCCGCCCGCACGGCTCCCAGCTCGGCGCCTGGGCCAGCGCCCAGTCCTCGGTCGTCGCCACCCGCGCCGACCTCGACGCCTCGTACGCCGAGCTGGCCGCGCGCTACCCCGAGGGCGAGCAGGTGCCGGTGCCGCCGCACTGGGGCGGCTTCCGGGTGGCGCCGCGGACGGTGGAGTTCTGGCAGGGGCGGGAGAACCGGCTGCACGACCGGTTGCGGTACGCGGCGGAGCAGGACGGGAGCTGGCGCGTGGAGCGGCTGAGTCCTTGAGCCGGGGCCGGGCGTGGCGGCCCGGGAACGCGAGGTTGCGGAAAGCAGACGACCCGCGAGCTCTGGTCCCTCCGCCGGGGCGGAGGAGCCGGCCGGACGTACCGGCGAGCTCGCGGGTCGGGTGACTGCTGGGATTGGGCCGGCTGCACGCGTCTGTCACGTGCTGGTCCGGCACCGCACTGGGTGGGGTGACGGGCCGCTAGCCCGCAGCCACCTCACGCGTCCGGTATTCATACATCTGCCGAACCACCTCCCTTCTCGTGTGCCCTCACATTAAGAAGTGGCTCGCCGCCCGATCAAGTGCTTTTTTCCTTGGACGGGATCCACGCTGGTCACCTAGCGTTCCGTACATGACAGAACTGCGGATTGTGCCCGCGGACGGCGACGCCATGCTCCAGGAGTGGCGGCACGTCCACAACGTGATCGTGCCGCCGGACGAGCTCAGTCTGGACGAGGTGCGTGAGCGCAGCGGCCGGCATCAGCTGCGGAACGCCTATCTCGGGGACGCGCTCGTGGGCTGCTCGACCGTACGGCCGCCGCAGGGCGACGAGGGCGCGGCGACCGTCATCGCGCGCGTGCTGCCCGAGTACCGGGGGCGGGGGTTCGGCGCCGCCCTGTACGAGGACGGACTCGCGCACGCGCGCGTGCTCGGTGCGCGGGAGATCCGGACCGTGATCCTGACCGCCAACACGGGCGGGCTCCGGTTCGCCGAGAAGCGCGGGTTTGTGGAGGTCGACCGGTATGTGGCGCCGGAGGACGAGAACGAGGTGTGGCTGACGTTGCGACTGGCAGGTTTCGAGGTCAGCGGGGCATGAGGGTGGGGCGTGGCGCCTGCGGCCGGTTTCCCCGGATTTCCGCCGTACAACGATTCCTTCAATCTTGTGGGAACTCGGTGTGCGCTGCGTCACGTTCCAGTTAGATGATTGCGAGTGAGCGAACGGACGCGTCGTACGTGCGGACGCAGCTTGGCAGGCTTGGCAGGGGGTCCAGGTGAGTGCTTCCCGGCGTAGTGGGACCACCGACGAGCTGGGGCCGGACGAACCCGAGCGGGACGGTCCGGAGGGTTCGTCGGGTGGCTCGGAGGGTTCCGCAGGCGGCTCTGATCTGCTGGCCGCACTGCTGGACGGGATGGACGCCGCCCTGTGCGCCTTCGACGCGGACGGGGTCGTCACCCACTGGAACCGCGAGGCCGAGCGCATCCTCGGATGGAGCGCGACCGAGGCGGTCGGACGGCACGGGTTCGCCGGGTGGGCGGTGCGCGAGGCCGATGCCGAGGAGGTCGAGGCGCGGCTGATGTCCGCCATGGACGCCCCCGGGCGGCAGGTGCACGAGTTCGCGCTGCTGACCAAGGACGGCGGGCGGGTGCTCGTACGCACCCAGTCGGCGGCCGTACGCGGGCCGGACGGGAAGCCCGCCGGGGTGTACTGCGCCTTCAGCGAGGTGCACGCGCAGATCGATCTGGAGCGGTCGATCGCGCTGAGCGAGGCGCTGTTCGAGGACGCGTCGTGGGGTGTCGTGCTGGTGGACGCCGATCTGCGGCCGGCCGTGGTGAACGCCCACGCGGCGCGCGCGCTCGGTATCGGCCGTACGTCCGTGCTCGGGCGGCCGCTCGGGGATCTGCTCGCCCAAGGCGTCGAGGAACTGGAGAGCGCGCTCACGCATGTGCTCGCGGAGGGCGCGCCGCCCGCGCCCGCCGAGATCTGGGTGAGCGTACGGACTCCGGAGGGCGAGCGCCGCCGGTGCTGGCGCTGTGGCTTCGTACGGCTGGCCTCGCCGCTCGCGGAGGAGCCGGTGCCGCTGGGCGTGGGCTGGCTCTTCCAGGACATGACCGAGGCGAAGCAGGCCGAGCAGGAGGCGGCGCTGCTGCGGTTCCGCACCAACCAGCTGCATCGGGCCGCGCGGGCCGCCGCGGAGTGCGACGACCCGGCGGACGCGGCGACCGTGCATCTCGACTTCGCGCTGGCCGGGTTCGCCGATCACGCGCTGATCGACCGCGTCGCGGGTGGGGCGGTGGCGGATACGGACGCGGACGAGGACTCGGGTCCGGTACGGCTCGTACGCGTCGCCGTGACGCCCTCCGGAGCGCCTGGGCCGAGCCTGCTGGGCGGGGAGGCCGGGCTGCCGGTGCGGTACGCCGAGGGGCATCCGGCGTTGCAGTGCGTGGCCCGGGCCGGGTCGGTGCGGGCCGACGCGGGCAGCATGGCGGCGGAGCAGGCGCGTGCGTGGGCGGTGGGGCGGCAGTGGCCGGCGGACGCGGTGCACGCGCTGTGCGCGGTGCTGCGGAGCCGGGGGCGGACGTTGGGCGTCGTGACGTTTCTGCGGGGCGCGGGGCGGAGCGCGTTCGAGCGGAGCGACGCGGTGTACGCGGAGGATGTCGCCGTGCGGATCGCTGCCGCGCTGGATCTGGCCGCAGTACTGGGGCAGCGGCGGTAGGAGAGTCAGCGCACGCCAGAAGAGTCAGCGGCGGTAGAAGATCCTGTCGCCGTACTGCTCGAACACCCGGCTGTTCCAGTCGAGGCCGCCGTCGACGTTGCCGGAGCGCAGGAGCGGGGGCTCGATGCCGCGGGCGGCCAGGGAGGTGGCCGCGGTGGCCATGACGGCCTGGAGGAGCGCCGCCGTGACGACCGTGGACGCGGGGGCGAAGGGGGCCGGGATCGTGTCGTGGGTGAGTTCCGCGTCGCCGATCGCGATCTTGGAGTCGAGGACGATGTCGCAGTGGTCCTTGAGGTAGGTGCCGGAGACATGGCGGGACTTGGTCTCCGAGGCATACGCCACCGAGGTCACGCCGATGACCCGCACGCCCCGGGTGCGGGCGGTCATGGCCATCTCCACGGGGAGGGCGTTGCGGCCCGAGAGGGAGATGATCACCAGGGCGTCGCCCGCGCGGAGGGGGGAGCTGTCGAGGACGGCGCTCGCCAGGCCGTCGACCCGTTCGAGGGCGGAGCCGAGGGTGGCGGGCATGACGTCCACGCCTACCGCGCCCGGGACGGCGAGCAGGTTCATCAGGGCGAGGCCGCCCGCGCGGTAGACGATGTCCTGGGCGGCGAGCGAGGAGTGCCCGGCGCCGAAGGCGAACAGGCGGCCGCCGGCGGCGACGGTGTCGGCGAGCAGGGTGCCGGCTGCCTCGATGTTCTCCGCCTCCTCGTCGCGGGCCCGCTGGAGGAGGCTGATCGCGGCGTCGAAGAACTGGTCGGCCGGCTTGCTGTCGCTCATGCGGGGCCCTCCGGTGGGGTGACGGGGGTGCTGGGTGGGGGTGGGGCGCGATGTGTCGCGGATCACCGTGCGGTCTGGACCAGTGTGGTGTCAATACGGGGGTGCCTGTGACGGCCCGTCGGGGTTCGGTGGGGGTTCGCGTAGCGCCTTGGGTGCGGAGTGGGGCCGGGGACGTACGCGGTTGACGCGCCGTGGGGCTGGGAAATCGCTGGTTTCGGCGGCGCGGCACGGTTGTCAGTGGTATCCGGCAGAATTGAGGGCAGGGCCAGCGCACGCGCCGTGGAGCTGTCTCGCTTCCGGCTGAGCTAATCGCAGAGCTAATCGAGGGGCACGTATGTCCGGACTGATCGACACCACGGAGATGTATCTCCGCACCATCCTCGAGCTGGAGGAGGAAGGTGTGGTCCCCATGCGCGCCCGTATCGCCGAGCGGCTGGACCAGAGTGGGCCGACCGTCAGCCAGACGGTGGCGCGGATGGAGCGTGACGGGCTGGTGTCCGTGGCCTCCGACCGGCATCTGGAGCTCACGGACGAGGGGCGGCGGCTGGCCACGCGCGTCATGCGCAAGCACCGGCTGGCCGAGTGTCTGCTCGTCGACGTGATCGGGCTGGAGTGGGAGCAGGTGCACGCCGAGGCGTGTCGCTGGGAGCACGTGATGAGCGAGGCGGTGGAGCGGCGCGTGCTGGAACTGCTGCGGCATCCGACCGAGTCGCCGTACGGCAACCCCATCCCCGGGCTGGAGGAGCTGGGCGAGAAGGACGGCGCCGATCCGTTCCTCGACGAGGGCATGGTGTCGCTGGCCGATCTCGACCCGGGGGCCGAGGGCAAGACGGTCGTGGTCCGGCGTATCGGGGAGCCGATCCAGACCGACGCCCAGCTGATGTACACGCTGCGTCGGGCGGGGGTGCAGCCAGGTTCGGTGGTGAGTGTGACGGAGTCCGCGGGCGGTGTGCTGGTCGGCAGCGGTGGCGAGGCGGCCGAGCTGGAGGCGGACGTCGCCTCCCATGTGTTCGTCGCCAAGCGCTGAGGCTTCTCGGATCGAGTAACTCCCGGTGGGCGAGCGGGAGTTGTGGTGATCTCGCCCATTCCAAGATTCAGTACGTCGAATCGCAGCGCTCCGCCGATTCGCGTGCCAGTCTGTCGCGTGAGGCATACGACCTGAGAACTCTTGGCCGTGATCGACAGTGATGCGTCCGGCCGGGGAAGGGGCGGGCGGATGTGCCGTGGATGTGGAGAGGGCCCCGGCGCCACATGGCGCCGGGGCCTGTCCTCCCCTGTGCTGACCCGGAGCCCCGAGCTCTCAGGGTCATTCCCCTCGGACCGGTTTCCCCGATCGGTCCGCCTCCCGGTGAAGATCTCCCCTCGGCGGCAGCGATCAATCCTTGAGGGGGGTCACTCGAATGAGGGGTGTTGGCCGCAGAGACGGCATTTTCGAATAGGAGTTCGATACTCTGCGGGTGACGGGTCATGCGGAACGTGCGCTTCAAGGGTGTGCGCATAAGATCACGTCAGACACACAGGACATGCACATCGTGTGCGAGGCACGGCAGGCAGGACACGGTTCACAGGACCGGCCGGCTCGAGCGGTCCGAGCGGAGCTAGGGGGGTGCCAGGACCTATGGCGCGGCGCATCGACGTGACCGGGACGGGCGGCGTACGTCTCGCGGCCTGGGAGTTCGGCGACCCTCCCAAGAACGACCCCCCGACCGAGCACGACGGCAGGCTCGGCGTCCTCTTACTGCACGGCCTCATGGGCCGCGCCTCGCACTGGGCCTCCACCGCCCGCTGGCTCTCCGAGCGGCACCGTGCCGTCGCACTGGACCAGCGCGGCCACGGTCGTAGTGAGAAGTCCGCGCAGACCGACTTCACGCGCGAGGCCTACGTCGACGACGCCGAGGCCGCCCTCGAACAGCTCGGTCTCGCCCCGGCCGTCCTCGTCGGCCACGCCATGGGCGCGTTGACCGCCTGGCAGCTCGCCGCCAAGCGGCCCGACCTGGTGCGGGGTGTGATCATCTGCGACATGCGGGCGTCCGCGCTCGGCTCGGCCTCGCAGCGGGAGTGGTCGGACTGGTTCAAGTCCTGGCCCGTCCCCTTCGCCACGCTCGCCGACGTGCGCAAGTGGTTCGGTGAGGACGACCCCTGGGTGGAGCGGCCCAATGCCGCTCGGGGGGAGTTCTACGCCGAGGTGATGCACGAGCGCGAGGACGGGTGGCGGCCCGTCTTCGAGCCGGAGCAGATGCTCCGGTCGCGGGAGACGTGGGTGTTCGACGCGCACTGGGAGGAACTGGCGCAGGTCCGGTGCCCCGCGCTTGTTGTGCGGGGGCTCGACGGGGAGTTGGGGCGGGCCGAGGCGCAGGAGATGGTGCGGGTGCTGCCGCGCGGGGAGTATGCGGAGGTGGCTGACGCGGGTCACCTCGTGCACTACGACCAGCCGGAGGCGTGGCGGGAGGCGATCGAGCCGTTCCTGGATGCGGTGCGCTCCGCTGGTGACGCCGGGCGCCTATGAGCTCGGAGGGTTCTGTTTGAGGGCGGCTGCGGGTTCGTAGTGGCTTGTCGCGCCCACGCGGCGGAGCCGCATATCGGTACAGCCCCGCGCCCCTGAGGGGGTTGCGGGCCCCCTGTGCCGGACAAGGGCCGTCAGCCCTTGCTCACCGCTGTCAGGATCTCCGGGAGGCGGGACGCTGTGCGGGGGGCCGCCAGACGCAGGCCCAGCAGGGTGAGTGCCGCACCGTACGCCGCGCCGCCCGGGAGCAGCAGCCAGGTCCAGGCATCCCCGTCCGCGCTCACGTTCAGCCAGATCGTCAGGGCGATGACGGGGGCGCAGAGGAGGGCGGCGGCGATCATGCCGCCGAAGATGGAGATCCAGGCCAGGCCGGTCTGGCCGGGAGCGACGTTCTTGTAGCCCTCCTGCGGGATGGAGTACGGGAAACGGGCCGACGTCCAGGCGCCGGTCGCCAGCATGGCGCCGAGGAGGGCGAAGGAGAGACCGAGTGCCTCGGGCAGCCTCGGCCAGTCGCCGAGGAGCGCTGTGGTCAGGACGGTCACGAGGGTGGCGAAGGGGAGAGTGATCAGCAGCAGGGCCAGGGCGCGGCCGCGCAGTTCGACGTAGGCGTCCCGGGGGGACGAGATGGTCATCGCGACCATCCAGAAGGCGGAGGTGTCCTGCCCGAACTGGTTGTACATCTGGATGCCGAGCATCCCGGCCGCGAAGCAGGCGAAGTAGATCGAGCCGGTGCCCTGCAGGGCGTTGAACAACGGCACGATGAGGCCGATGGCGAGCGAGGTCACCCAGGCCGCCTTGGTCTTCGGGTCGCGCCAGACGTAGCGCAGGCTGCGTTCCATGACGGTGCCGGTGCGGCCGGCCGGCAGGAGGCGGGCCGGACCCGTGGAGTTGCGTTCGCGTACGGCGGCCTCGGTGACCGCCTGGAGCGTGGAGCCGTCGGGCGAGGTCATCAGCCGGGTGAGGTGGCGTGACCATACGGCGATCAGGGCGACCAACGCGGCCGCCGTCAGTGTGAGTTGGAGGGCGGCGACTCCGTACGAACCCTCGCTCACCGACCGCACCGCCCCGATCGCGGACGCCGGCGGCACCCAGCGCAGCACGTCCGCCGCCGGATCGAGCTGGGAGAGGCCCGATGAACCCAGCCGCTGGGCCCCGAAGTTCACGACCTGCGCGCCGACCGCGATGACCAGGCCGCTCAGCACCGCCAGATCCCGGCCCTTACGGCTGGTCAGCAGGCGGATGTTGGCCGCGGCGACGGCCCGCGCGAGCGCCACGCACACCAGCAGCGCCAGGACGACGGCGATGACAGCGACGACGTATGCCAACCCGCCGTGCGCGACCGCGATCACCGAACCGATGAACAGGCACAGCGTGAACAGGGGGCCGATACCGACCAGCGAGGCCGCGAGCAGGGCCCGGACCAGGGGCCTGGGGCGCAGCGGCAGCATCACCAGCCGGGTCGGATCGAGGGTCTCGTCCCCGCCGGGGAAGAACAGCGGCATCACGGCCCAGCCCAGCGCGAGCACCGCGACCAGGAGCACGACCACGGTGTCGGCGTGCGCGTTGTCGCGCAGCATGATCAGGCCGAGGAGTTGCAGCGCGGCGAAGAGGAGCACCACGACCGCCGAGGCGATGTAGGCGGCCCGCCGGCCACCGGACTGCCGCAGCCCGTTGCGGAGCAGCGACAGCTTCAGCCGTACGACGACTGCGGTCACTCCCGTCACGTCGGTCCTCATCGCGCCCCGCCGCCCAGCCAGTCCAGGTCCATGCCCGCGTCGCGGCCGTGCGCGCCGACGAGTTCGAGGAACGCCTGCTGCAGCGAGGCCGCGTCTCCGCGTACCTCGGCGAGGGTGCCGTGGGCGCGAATGCGTCCGGCGGCCATGACGGCGACCCAGTCGCACAGCGACTCGACGAGCTCCATGACGTGGGAGGAGAAGACGACGGTCGCGCCGGAGGCGGTGTAGCGCTCCAGGACGCCCCGGATGGTCTGGGCGGAGACCGGGTCGACGCCCTCGAACGGCTCGTCCAGGAACAGCACTTCGGGGTTGTGCAGGAGCGCGGCCGCGAGCCCGATCTTCTTGCGCATGCCGGTCGAGTAGTCGACCACCAGCTTGTGCTGCGCCCCCGCCAGATCGAGGACGTCCAGCAGCTGAGTGGCCCGCTTGTCGACCTCGGCGCCGGGAAGCCCGCGCAACCGCCCCGAGTACGCGAGCAACTCCCGCCCGGAGAGCCGCTCGAAGAGCCGGAGCCCTTCGGGCAGCACTCCGATACGTGCCTTCACTTCGACGGGGTCCCGCCAGACGTCGTGCCCGACGACCGCGACCGCCCCCTGATCGGGCCGCAGCAATCCGGTCACCATGGAGAGGGTGGTGGTCTTCCCGGCCCCATTGGGACCGACGAGCCCGATGAACTTCCCGGCGGGCAACTCCAGATCGATCCCGGCAACGGCAACCTGCTGCCCGAACCGCTTCCATAGCCCACGCACACTCACGGCCGACGTCATGACTGCCAACCTAGAGGGGCGTGGGGCTGTATCCAATGTGCGGCTCCGCCGCGTGGGCGCGACAAGCCACAGGCAACCCGCAGTCGCCGTACTACCTGTCGCGCCCACACGCATAGGCGAGCGGCGAGATCAACTCCTCCGCATCCGGCAACCACCGGTTGGCCGGGGTCGGCCGGCAGGCCCACTGCACAGCCCCCCGCGACCCGAACCGGGTCGGCGGCCCGGCCACCCACGCGCCCTCACCGAGCGCGACCAGATCCAGCGACCCGACCGACCACCCCAGCTTGCGCACCAGATCGGGAACCTTCACCGACGCACCGGGCAGCACGAAGAAGTGCATCCGACGGTCCGGCGCCAACGTCACCGGCCCGAGCGTCAGCTCCATCCTCTCCATCCGGGCCAGCGCGAGAAACCCGGCCGTCTCCGGGACGGAGATCGCGTCGAAGGTGCGCCCCGTCGGCAGCAGGATCGACGCGTTCGGCTGCTTCTGCCACATCCGGCGTGCGACCGTCGCGCTCCCGGTCGCCTGCGTCTCCCAGTCGGGGCGCGCGGGGTGCGCGCCGGGCGCGGGGCACGCGGTGTCGCCGCAGGAGCAGAGCTGCACGCCGTCGACGGCTTCCAGCCAGGTCCCTGGAAACACGTCCCAGTGGCGTTCCTCGGCATAGCGAACGGCGGTCTCCAGCAGCGTTTCCCCGCGCTGCTTCGGAATCTGTGCGGCTTCGGTGGCCGGGATCGTCTCTTCCACGCTGAACACAACTCCCGCACCCACCTGTAGTTACGGGCGTAGCGCGCGCGGGGGAGGAGCATTGATTCCTCATCTGGGGCGCATGGGTGCACGTGTGGGGGCGCGCGGGAGGATCCGTGGTCGGAGCTGGGTAGCCCATTGTGGGGTCGGCTTGTGCCTTTACCCCGGCAATCCTCGCAAGCCTCGCATTTTCGGTATGCCGACGGGGCATTGATCTTCACGGCCGGAAACTTTCCCGCCGTGAACGACACGTCAACTCGGTGCGTGGGCAGGCACCGCAGCCACAGGGGGTACGCCATGGCCGCAAGGCCTCTCGTCGCGCGACAGCCGAACGAACGGCTGCAGGCGCTCATCCAGGAAGCGGGCTGCTCCAACGCCGGGCTGGCCCGCCGGGTCAACATGTGCGGCGCCGAGCACGGCCTCGATCTGCGCTACGACAAGACGTCGGTGGCGCGCTGGCTGCGGGGACAGCAGCCGAGGGGACGGGCGCCGGCGATCATCGCGGAGGCGCTCGGCCGCAAGCTGGGCCGTACGGTCACGATCGACGAGATCGGCATGGCCAACGGCAAGAACCTCGCGTCCGGCGTAGGTCTCCAGTTCTCGCCGACTGTACTGGGGGCCATCGAGCAGGTCTGCGAGCTGTGGCGCAGCGACGTGGGGCGCCGGGACTTCCTGTCCGGCTCCTCCGTCGCCGCCTCCGCGCTGGTCGAGCCCAGCCGCGACTGGCTGATCTCGTCGCCGGACTCACAGGTGTCGCGCTCGGCCGGGCCCCGGGTGGGGCAGTCCGACGTGGCCGCCGTGCGCGCGATGACGCAGGCGCTCGTGGACCTTGACCACCAGTACGGCAGCGGGCATGTGCGCCCGGTCGTCGTGCACTACCTGAACAGTGTCGTCTCCGGGCTGCTGGCCGGGTCGTACCGGGAGGCGGTCGGCCGGGAACTCTTCGCCGCCGTCGCGCGGTTGACCGAGCTCGCCGGGTACATGGCCGTCGACACCGGCCAACCGGGGCTCGCCCAGCGGTACTACATCCAGGCGCTGCGCCTCGCGCAGGCGGCCGGAGACCGGGGGTACGGCGGATATGTGCTGGCCGCCTCCATGAGCCACCTCGCCGCGCAGCTCGGAAACCCGCGTGAGATCGCGCAGTTGGCGCGGGCGGCGCAGGAGGGGGCGCGGGGGCGCGTGACCCCGCGGGCGGAGGCCATGTTCCATGCGGCCGAGGCGCGAGGGCATGCGTTGATGGGGGACGCGCGGGCCGCCCAGATGGCGTCCGGGCGGGCCGTGACCGCGCTGGAGACCGCGGACACCGAGTCCGGGGACGACCCGGCCTGGATCGCACACTTCGACGAGGCCTATCTCGCCGACGAGTTGGCGCACTGCCACCGTGACCTCGGCCAGGCCGAGGCGGCGGGGCGGCGCGCGGAGGAGTCGCTGGCCGGTCTTCCGGAGACCAAGGCGCGGCGCCGGGCGATCGGCTATGTGCTGCTCGCCACGGCACAGGTGCAGCAGCGCGAGATCGAACAGGCCTGCCACACCGGGCTGAAGGCCGTGGAGCTGCTGGAGACCCTGCGGTCCAACCGGGGGGCCGAGTACCTGGACGACTTCCAGCAGCGACTGGAGCCGTTCCGGGAGGAGCCCGTGGTAAGGGAGTTCGGGGCCCGAATGGATCTTCAGGCGGCGGCGTGAAACCAGGGGACGCGAGGGCGTGCACGACAGGGAAACGAAGGCGACGGTGACGAAAGGGGAGCGTATGTAGCGGATGGGGGGCCGGGATTGTTACGGCGGTCACAGCGATGCAGGTCACGTCCTGAGCTGCGTAGCACGCGGATCGGCGGACCCGGTAGCGTGACCCGACGATTCACAAGGTCCCCCATTAGTAGGAGTCCCGGTGACGCAGAGTGGACGGGGCGAGGAGCCCTCGGCGCGACCCGCGCGCGAAGGCATCGTGCTGCCCTCCGACGGCAGTGAGCCGTTGCTGCCGGGCATGACCGGCGGGCAGGGAGGCGGGCCGACGCCGGTGCCGCCCACCCCGCCGACCACGCCCCAGCCCTCGGCACCGCCGGGCGGCCAGTCCTGGGGCACCCCCTGGGGACCCGAGCAGACCCCGCAGGCACCCTCGCCGCAACCGCCGGCCGCGCCGGGCCAGTCCTGGGGTACGCCGCCCGGCCAGTCATGGGGCGGGCAGGAACCGCAGCAGCCGTACCAGGGCGGGCATGCCGGCGGGTCGGCGTCGCCGGCCCCGTGGGGTGCGGCGCCGGACGCCGGGGGCGCGCCGTCCCAGCCGTTGCCGCCGGAGGGCGTGTCGTACGGCGGGGGAGTGCAGGGCGCGCCGCAGGGCACGCCGTCGTACGGCCATGCGGCGCCGGCCGGTGGATCGCCGTTGCCGGCGCAGCAGCAGTACCCGCAGCAGCCCCAGCCCCGACCTGAGCAGCAGCCGTCGTACGGTCAGGGCGGTGGTCCGTCGGCGCCGCTGCCTGCGGCCGGTGGCCAGGCGTACGGTGCTCCCGGCTTCGGGGCGCCGTTGCCCCCGGCCGACGAGGGCGCGACCCAGTACATACCGCCCGTCGCCGCGGCCCCCGCGCCCGGCGTGGACGAAGGGGCGACCCAGTACATCCCGCCGGTGGCGCCCGGGGCGCTGCCGCCCGAGGTGCCCGGTGAGAGCACGCAGATCCTGGGGCGGGCCCGGCAGGGCGGCGGCGCAGGACCCCAGGGCGGTGCGATGCCGACGCCGGCCGGATCCGACGCCGACGCCACCCAGTACATCCCGCCGGTGACCGGACAGCCGGGCGGGGCGCCCCAGCCGGGGCCGGGGCGGCAGCCGCTCTCCGACTTCGACAACCTCTTCCGCAGCGAGCCGGGCGGTGAGCCCCCGGCCGCCGCCACCCAGCAGCTGCCGCGCTTCCAGCAGCCCCAACCGCAGTCTCAGGGTTCCCGCGAGACGGGGTACTTCCCGCCCGGACCGCACGGACAGCCCGGCCCCCACCGGACGGACTCCGACGACATCGGCGGGGGAGGCCGCGGGGGCCGTCGTACGGGATCCCGGGTGCCGCTCATGGCCGCCGTCGGCGTCGGCATCGCCGTCCTCGGCATCGGCGCGGGCGCGATGCTCGCCGGTGGGGACGGGGACGACCCGAAGAGCGGCGACGACAACCGGCCGGTCTCCGCGACGGCTCCGGCGACCGAGGCCTCCCCGTCGCCGTCCGAGGATCCGGCCGAGCAGCAGGCGATCGCCCTGGACAAGCTGCTGGCGGACAGCGGTGCAAGTCGTACCGCCGTGATCAACGCGGTGGCCGCCGTGAAGTCCTGTGGCAACCTGGCGCAGGCCGCCACCGATCTGCGGGGCGCGGCCAAGCAGCGCAACCAGCTGGTCACCGACCTGTCCAAGCTCGCCGTCGACCAGCTCCCGAGCCACACCGCGCTGACCACCGCGCTGACCAAGGCGTGGCAGGCGTCGGCGTCCGCCGACAACCACTACGCGGCGTGGGCGGACCAGGTGGCGGCCAAGAAGGGGCAGCTCTGCAAGAAGGGCCAGGCCCGTTCCACGGGGCAGACCCAGGCCGGCAACCGCGCCAGCGGCACGGCCAGCGAGCAGAAGAAATCCGCCGCGCAGCTGTGGAACAGCATCGCCAGGAAGTACGGGCTGACCGAGCGCCAGCCGACCCAGCTGTAGGGCGCCGGTCCGGTCAGCGGTGACGGGGGCGCCGGGCGGTCAGCTCAGCTCGGCGCTCCGCAGCGTCCTCGTCACGTCGATGAAGTTCTTGCGGGCCGCCACCAGCCTGCCCTCGCGTACGACCTGGAGGCTCACCTTTCGGTTGACCAGCCGGGGGTAGCCGACAGAGGCGAGAACGTCCTGGAACTTCCACTGGAGCGCAGGGGTGAGCCCGCCCGTGGAGACCTTCAGACCGTTGTTCAGGGCGCCGCGCACGGAGGCGGCGGTCACGGCGTCGTCGCCCAGCGACTCGACGACCTTCTTCAAGACCGTGTACGCGATCCACGTGGTCTGCACACCGGCGTCCGCGGGGTCGATGCGGTTGTCGCCGAAGGCCTGCTCGCTGATCACCTTCTTCATCGGGTCCCAGCGCGCGTCGCTCGCGACGGGGTACCAGCCGGTGATGTACGAGCCCTCGTACGGGCTGGACGCCCCGCCGTTCGCGTTGACCACGGTCTGGTCGACGCTGCCGAGGACGGTGGCGGTGCGGACGTCGGTGTAGTCCTCGCGGGAGCGCCGGAAGGAGTCCATGAAGGTGGTGGTGCGGTCGCCGAGGGCGGGCACCACACAGCCCCGGTCGGTGAGGCCGGTCGTGGAGTACCTGAGCGCCCGCTCCGACTGGCTGCCGTACTCGGTGGCGTCCTCGTCGGCCAGCTGATCGCGGGCGGCCGGATGTCCGCCCGCACGGAGGCCGGAGTTGAGCAGCGGCGGCAGTTCGTCGCCCGCGATGCTGTCGGGGCGCACCAGTGCGACGGGGCCGCAGGTGCGGGCCAGTTCCCGGCCGAGGCCGGCCAGGAGGGTGGGCTGGCCGCCGTTGACGGGGTAGGAGAGCGGGCTGGTGAACTCGGCGTTGGTGATGCCGTAGCCGCCTATGTAGGGGATGCCGGCCCCCTCCAGCGAGGGCAGGAAGGTGTCGCCGTACTGGCTGTAGGAGCCGACGACCGCGACGACGTTCTCCTCGATCGCGCGGTCGGCGCAGGCCGCGGCGGCCACGCTGTCGTTGTGGTCGTTGCAGGTGAGGACCTTGAGCTTGCGGCCGCCGAGGCCGCCGTGGGCGTTGACCCAGCGCGCGTACGCCTGCGCCAGGGCGGGCATGCCGGGCTTGTTGGTCGACTTGGTGTTCTCCGGAGCCCAGGTCATCACGGTGATCGTGGCATCCCCGGAACCCCCCGTGGTACCGGGGATGACACCACATCCGGCTGCCAACGACGCACACGCCACCAGTGCCGCCGCTGTGCGTGCGGAGGCTCGGACGGGCCGGTTGGTGATCGTGGGGAGGACGGTGCTGCGGGTGCGTCGCCTGCCGGTCATGGGTACGCACGATTCCGCCACACCGCTAACCCTGGCGTGACCCTTGGTTATTGTTCGGTGACGGCAAGGTGAATTGCGGGGGTCGGTGAGGCGCCTGTGAGGGGGAACGTACGATCGATGACCGTGCAAGGTTCGGATAGCTCTTCCCGTCGCGGCCGTCGCTCCTCCACCATGGGCGGCATGCCACTCAACGACATGCCGTGGTGGCGCTGGCGCAGCAATGTGCGCTCCGCGCTGCACATGCTCTCCGATCCGGTGTTCCAGCGGGACGTCTGGCTGGCCGGCGTCGACGGATACGGCGACGTCACCGACGCCGTCTACCGCCTCGTCGAGGACACCTGGCTGGACAACTGGTCCGCCGAGAAATACGTCGGGACGATCTTCCGCGACTCGCAGGAGGCGGCGCTCGTCGACACCGCCGTGCTGCGGGTGCTGCGGATCATGCACCAGGTCGGCCCGGACGCGCAGGTCTCCGCGTACCTGGAGAACCAGGGGTGGCCGGAGGCGGTGCGGGCGGCGCGGGACGCGCATGTCCGCATGTCCATGGCCGACGGCGAGGACCCGGACGCTCCGCCGCGCACGCTCGAAGTGCTGGCGATCATGACGCGGTCCGCGTAGGCGGTTCGCTCGGGTCGTCGGCGTGACGGTCCGCGTGACGGGACGACTGTCCGCCGGGCGGGTCGGATATGGGACCCTGTCCTGCATGAACCAGCAGTCCACCCGAGCCGCGGTCCCCGCCGACCAGTACGTCCTCACCCTGTCCTGCCCCGACAAGCAGGGCATCGTGCACGCCGTGTCGAGCTACCTCTTCATGACCGGCTGCAACATCGAGGACAGCCAGCAGTTCGGTGACCACGACACGGGACTGTTCTTCATGCGCGTCCACTTCTCGGCGGACGCTCCGGTGACGGTGGACAAGCTGCGGGCGAGCTTCGCGGCGATCGGGGACTCCTTCCAGATGGACTGGCAGATCCATCGGGCCGAGGAGAAGATGCGGGTCGTGCTGATGGTCAGCAAGTTCGGGCACTGCCTGAACGACCTGTTGTTCCGCGCCAGGATCGGCGCGCTTCCTGTGGAGATCGCCGCCGTGGTCTCCAACCACACCGACTTCGCCGAGCTTGTGGGGTCGTACGACATCCCCTTCCACCACATCCCGGTGACCAAGGACAACAAGTCCGAGGCGGAGGCGCGGCTGCTGGAGATCGTGCGGGAGCAGGGCGTGGAGCTGGTCGTGCTCGCCCGGTACATGCAGGTGCTCTCCGACGATCTGTGCAAGGCGCTCAGCGGGCGGATCATCAACATCCACCACTCGTTCCTGCCGAGCTTCAAGGGCGCGAAGCCGTATCACCAGGCGCACACGCGCGGTGTGAAGCTGATCGGCGCGACGGCGCACTATGTGACCGCCGACCTCGACGAGGGGCCGATCATCGAGCAGGAGGTCGAGCGGGTCGGGCACGACGTCACGCCGGACCAGCTCGTCGCGATCGGGCGCGATGTGGAGTGCCAGGCGTTGGCCCGGGCGGTCAAGTGGCATGCCGAGCGGCGGATTCTGCTGAACGGGCGTAGGACGGTCGTTTTCGCCTAGGAGCTCGGGGGTTCTGGTTCGAGGGCGGCTGCGGGTAGCCGGTGGCTTGTCGCGCGGTTCCCCGCGCCCCTTGACCACGTGCGGTGGACGTGCCTTTCAGGGGCGCGGGGAACCGCGCGAGCAACCACGAACCACCCGCAGCCGCCCCCGAAGCCTCAACCCACCCCTACATCCGGCTCAAGCTCGCCGCAGCCAACAGCACATCCCTGATCGCGGCACGATCACCCACCTGCCCCGCCGCGGCCTCCGCAGGAGACACATGGCCCGCGGCCAGTCGGCAGAACTCCGCGCCGTCCAGGGCGACATGAGCCACCTCGTGCTCGGCGGAGCCCACCGCGGCGGGGGAGTCGAGCGGGATCAGCCACTCCCCGCCGCCCGAGCCCTCGATCTCCAGGCGCAGACTGCGGCCGGGCTCTCCCGCAGGGACGAGGTGTCGGCCCGGCGGCGGCGCGGCCAGCCCCGCGCGGCGGCGGGCCGACAGCACCGTGGGCAGTAGGCGGGCCGCCAGGGCGACCATCTGGTGCAGGTCGCTGCCGGACGGCGGCTCGTACGGGTAGTCCACCGCCTCGGCGATGTCCTCGGCGTGCACCCAGCACTCGAAGGCGCGGTCCAGCATCGCGTCGCGCAGCGGCAGCTCGAAGTCGCCGTACGGAACGGCCAGTCTGCCCGCGCCGCCGCCGCCTCCGTCCCCGCCGCCCGTGAAGGACACCGTGCGGACCAGCGCGTGGGTCTGCTCCCGCCACGGCGCGCGGACGGCCCGGGTCGGCGGGAAGTGCGAGGCGCGCCAGTAGGCGTCCGTGCGCGCGGCCGGGGTCGGCCGGTCCGCGGCCACGTCGCCCATCGGGTCCTCCAGGCCCAGCGCGACGGCCACCAGTCCGTCGACCGTCAGCAGATGCGCGATGACCCCGGCGACGGTCGTACGGCGGCTGGTCGGCTCGTCCTTCTCGAACCAGCGCAGCCGCACGGGAGCGTGCCACTCGGCGTCCCCGAAGTCCTGGAGCAGGGCGTCGAGGCGGGCCGTCTCGGCGTCGTACGGCGTCGCCCACTCGGGCACCGGGATGCGCGGTGGGCGTCGCTCCAGGCAGCCCTCCAGGACGCGGGCGCGCAGGGCGGGGTCCAGGTCGAGGCTCTCGGCGGGGTGCAGCAGGCCGACGGCCTCGCGCAGCCGGAGCGCCTCGTCCGCGCAGGAACCGCAGTCGCCGAGGTGCTCCTCGACGGCCGCCGTCTCCTCCGGCGAGCAGGCGGCCAGCGCCCAGGCGCCGAGAAGCGCCTTCAGGACGCGGTGTTCGAGGACGAGAGGTGCCGCCGGGCGCGGTGCCTGTTCGCCGAGGTCCGCCAGGGCGGGCAGCGGGCGTCCGGTGTCCTCGACGGAGGCGCGAGGGAGCGGTATGCGGGGTGGCTGGTCCGGGGGCGGCTCGGGGGTGGGGTGCCGGCCGTCGTCGTTGCCGCCGCTCAGGCGGTCGGCTCCGCCGGAGGTGTCCCCGAAGCCGATATCCCCGTTCTCCCTGGGCTCCCCGGCTCCCCCGGGCTCGCCGGTCTCCTTGCTCTCCTCGCTCTCCTTGCTCTCTCCGAGGTCGTCGTCCGGGTCCTTGTCCGGGAACCGTTGTGCCTCGTTCACGCCGCGCCCCCGTATCCCGGCGGCGCCCCCGGGGCGGCTCCGGCGTCATGGGCGGTGGAGAGGAGTTGCAGGCCCAGGCGGAGGCGGCGGCGGGCCTCGTCCTCGGTGACGCCCAGGTCGGCCGCGGTCTGGCGGTAGTCGCGGCGCTGGAAGTAGGCCAGCTCCAGGGCGGCGCGCAGGGGGACGGGCATGGACTGCACGATGTAGTCGGCGCGGGCGGCGACCGAGGCGTGCCGCACCTTGCGCTCCAGTTCCTCGGTGGAACCCTGGCCGCCGGCCCGGGCGAGGGCGGCGGTCTCGGTGGCGCGCAGCCGCTGCACGGCGAGGCGGTGGGTCAGCGTGGCGACCCAGGTGCGCAGCGGGCCCTGCTTGGGGTCGTAGCTGTCCGGGTGCTCCCAGACGTGCGCGAAGACGTCGCGGGTGACGTGGTCGGCGGCGCGCTCGTCGGCCAGCACGGTGTGGGCGAGGCCGTGGACGAGTGAGGCGAAGCGGTCGTAGAGCTCGCCGAGGGCGGCCGCCTCGCCGCGGGCGAGCCGCTGCTGCATCTTGCGGTCCCAGCGGGGCGGTGCGTCCTTCTTCGCCATAAGGCCCCCCTCACCGGTCCGTCCTGTCCAGCGTGCGTCCTCCGTCTCCCCGAATGTAGTCGGCACGTCTGACAGCGCACGCCCCTTTGTCGCAATGTGCGCCCCTTGTAGAGCCATGGCTGGTGACACACCTCGATCCCGTGATAGAGGGCCTCGCGCTCGGATCACCCACGGGCCGCGGTCGGACCCGCACCCGGGCGGCTACCCGGCCACCGTCTGATCAGACTCGATCGAACAGGATCGAATGCGATTGAAACAAGCCTTTTCTGATCGGTGACCGTTTTCTGGAGGGAGTTTCAGGGAACAGCCGCTGGGCAGCCGCGCTGCAAGGAAGCGTAGGTGTCGCTTCCGGTTCGGCGAGCGAGGGGCGTGGTGGTGACGTTGAAAGTGACCGGTGGCGAGCGAGGCGACTGGGCTGTGCTCCAGGTGTCCGGCGAACTGGATCTGGTGACCTCGCCGGTGATGCGTCAGCACATCCATGACGTGGTGGCCGAGGGGCGCCACAGCCTCGTCCTCGACCTGTCCGAGGTCCTGTTCTGCGACTCCAGCGGCGTCGGCGTCCTCATCGCCGCCCGCCGTCTCATCCGCTCCTGCCAGGGCACCCTGCGGCTGATACTCCCGGCGCAGGGCGCGGCGGACGGGTCGCACGTCAACCGCGTCCTCGGGGCGCTGGGAGTACGCCGGCTCTTCGAGGTCTACCCGGACGTCACGGCGGCGGTCGCGGACGACGCCCGGCCGCTGTCGGCCTGAACAGGGGCGATCACCGTCGGTAGTGCCACACAGTTGTCCCGGAATTCCCCCGGTCCTGGCACAACCACCGCTTTCCCGCGCCCGGACGCCCCCCGGCGTCGTACGCTCCGACGGGAGGCCGAGAGCCTCGCATTCCACGTGACGTAAGGCGGCCCGATAAGACATGGTCAGCAGCGAGTACGAGCGCAGGAGCGCCGCCCGGTTCGCCACCTTCGACCAGGACGGCAACGGCTACATCGACCGGGAGGACTTCAGCGCGGCGGCCAAGGCACTGCTCGCGGAGTTCGGCATCGCCGCCCGGTCCGACAAGGGCCAGGCGCTGTACGGCGGCGCGGAGGCGTTCTGGCAGGGCATGGCCGGAATCGCGGACCGGGACGGCGACCAGCGCATCACCCGCGAGGAGTTCGTGAACGGCGCGGTCAAGCGGCTGCGGGACAACCCTGACCGGTTCGCCGAGATTGCCCGCCCCTTCCTGCACGCCGCGCTCGACCTGGCCGACTCCGACGGTGACGGAGCCGCCACGGTGACCGACACCGCGCGCGTGCTCGGCTGCCTCGGCGTCCAGCAGGACGTCGCCCGGGCGGCCGCCGCCTCGCTCGACGCGGACGGCGACGGCAGGGTGGCGGAGGGCGAGATCATCACCGCGTTCGCCCGCTACTTCACCGTCCCCGAGTGATCCCCAAGGCCTCTACGCCCCCGAGAAGCGCTCCCTGAGCTTGTACTTGAGCACCTTCCGCAGGGTGTCGTTGCGCGGAAGGGCGTCCACCACCTCCAACTGCTCCGGCAGCTTGTGCGTGGACAGCCCTTCGCCGCGCAGATACGACGTCAGCGCCTGAAGCGTCAGCGGCCCGGCGCCCGCCGGCTGCTCGACGACCGCGCAGACCCGTTCCCCGCGCTCCGGGTCCGGCAGACCGATCACCGCGACGTCCCCCACGGCCGGATGCCGGTGCAGCAGATCCTCGATCTCCTTCGCCGAGATGTTCTCGCCCTTGCGGATGATCACGTCCTTGAGGCGCCCGGTCAGCACCAGATGCCCGCTGTCGGTGAGGCGCCCGAGGTCACCGGTCCGCAGAAACCCCTCCTCGTCGAAGGCCGCCGCCGTCTGCGCCGGGTCGAGATAGCCCTGGCACACCGCCTCCCCGCGCAGCCGCACCTCCCCCTCGACGATCCGTATCTCCATCTCCCGTGGCGGCCGTCCTTCCGTCGTCGCCAGGTTCTCCGCCGTGTCGTCCGGCGCCCCCATCGTGATCATCGGCACCTCGGTCATGCCGTACCCATGGGTGAGCTGCACCCCCATCTCGCGCACCACGGCGTGATACAGCTCCGGTGGCTTCGGTGCCCCGCCGCCCGCCAGCAGCCGCAGCGAGGGAACCGCCTTCACCCCGTCCGGCTGCCTGCGCTGCTCGTTCAGGAGCATCGAGTAGAACGCCGTCGACCCGCCGGCGATCGTCACACCGTGCCGGCGGTAGCCCTCCAGGGCCTCCGGCAGCGCGAACTGCTCGAACATCACCGCGGGGAAGCCGTAGAGCAGGACCATCACCATGTAGTCCGGGCCGCCTATGTGCGCGTAGGGGAAGGCGATCGACCCGATGTCCTCGGCCGTCGGTCGCAGTGCGTGTGCCAGGCAGGAGCCGCCCGCGATCAGCGAGCGGTCCGTGTGCAGCACGCCCTTGGGGTCGGACGTCGTCCCCGAGGTCCAGTAGATCCAGCGCACCGAGGTGCCCTCGGCGGGTGGCGGGGGCAGGACCGACGGATCGCCGTCGGGCAGGGTGTCGTACGCCTCGAAGACCCCCTTCGCGCCCAGCCGTCGCGCCATCGCGGTGTGGTCGAAGCCCCGCCACACGCCCGGCACCGCGAAGAACTCCGCCTTCGACTCCCGCAGCGCGAAGCCGACTTCGCGGTCCCGGTAGAACGGGATGACCGGGGACTGCACGGCACCGAGACGGGCCAGCGCGAAGGACAGCAGGGCCGTCTCGAAGCGGGTGGGCAGCTGCCAGGCGACGACCGTGCCGGGGCGTACGCCCATGTCGTACAGGCCGGCCGCCACGCGCTCGGCACGCGCGCGCAGGTCGCCGAAGGACAGGGTGCGGCTCTCCTGGAGGAGGGCGGGGCGGTCGGGGGTGCGGTCGGCGCGGCCGGCGACCAGGTCCCAGAGGGTGCGGGCGGAACTCAGGGCGTGAGCGGTGTCGTTCATGAACAGCCCCCTGCATCGGCCGAACATTGGCTGACGGTCCGTCAGATCGTGGGCAGAGCGTAGGGCTCACCGCCTTGTCGGTCCAGGGGTGCGGGACTTAGCCTTCCCGCAGAGCAAAATATGACGGTGCATCAGATATGGAGTGGCGGCACATGGATCTGGCCCACACACCGGAAGAGGAGGAGTTCCGGGCGCGGCTGCGCGCGTGGCTGGGCCAGGTGCTGCCCACGCTTCCGCCGAAGCCGTCCCCGGACGACTGGCCGGGGCGCCGCGCCCACGACCTCGGCTGGCAGCGGATGCTCTACGACGCCGGATACGGGGAGGTCCACTGGGACGCGTCCCCGACCATGCGCCTGATCTTCCTGGAGGAGACCGAGAAGGCGGGCGCGCCCTATGTGGGGGCGGGCTTCGTCGGCCTCCTGCACGCGGGGCCGACCATCGCGGCCGAGGGCACCGCCGAACAGCGGGAGCGCTGGCTGCCGCCGATCCTGCGCGGGGACGAGGTCTGGTGCCAGGGCTTCAGTGAACCGGACGCCGGATCCGACCTCGCGGCGCTGCGCACGCGCGCGCGTAGGGACGGCGACGACTACGTGGTGACCGGTTCCAAGATCTGGACCTCCCACGCCGAAGTGGCCGACTGGTGCGAACTGTTGGTACGCACCGACCCCGACGCGCCCAAGCACCGCGGCATCAGCTGGCTGGCCATGCCCATGGACGCGCCGGGCATCACCGTACGGCCGCTGAAGACCCTCGCCGGGTCGGCCGAGTTCGCCGAGGTGTTCCTCGACGAGGTGCGGGTGCCGGTCGCCAACCGGGTCGGGGACGAGAACGACGGCTGGCGCGTGACCATGGTGACCCTGTCCTTCGAGCGCGGCACGGCCTTCGTGGGCGAGGTCGTCGCGTGCCGACGCGCGCTGCGCGAACTCGCCGTCGAGGCACGCAAGAACGGACGGTGGGACGATCCGGTGCTCCGGCGCCGGCTGGGGCGGCTGAACGCCGAGTTCCGGGCGCTGTGGCGACTTACGCAGTGGAACGTGAGCGAGGCGGAACTGAGCGGCGGGGTGCCCGGCGTCGGGGGTTCGGTTTTCAAACTGAGGTATTCGCACGCCCGTCAGGAGCTCTATGACGCCGCCGCCGACGTTCTGGGGCCCGAGTCGCTGGACCTCGACCGTCCGTGGGTGCTCGACCGCCTGTCCTCGCTGTCGTACACCATCGCCGCCGGCACCTCGCAGATCCAGCGGAACATCGTGGCCGAGCGGATCCTCGGGCTGCCGAAGGGACGGTGACGGATGCGTTTCCAACTGACCGAGGACCAGGTGGCGTTGCGCGGCGGCGTCCGGGAGATGCTGACGCGGCGCTTCGGCCCGGAGGCGCTCAGGGCCGCCGTCGAGGAGCCCGGCCGCCTGGACCGGGCGCTGTGGCGGGAACTCGGCGCGGCCGGGTTCTTCGCGCTACGGCTGCCGGAGGCGCGGGGCGGAGTCGGACTCGGGCTGCCCGAGGCGGTGTTGGCCTTCGAGGAGGCGGGGCGGGCCCTGTTGCCCGGGCCGCTGGTGGCCACGCACCTCGCGGCGGGCGCGGTACCCGGCGCGGCCACCGGGGAGACGGTCGTGACGGCCGTCGGCAACGGGCTGGTGGAGTGGCTCGCGCAGGCCGACGTCGTACGGGGGGACGGAGGCGCGGTGGGTGCCGTACCGCTGCGGTCGGTCGACCCGCTGACGCCGCTGCACCGGGTTCCCACCGGCATGGGCATGCCCCCCGGCGCCGTACTCCTCACCGCGGCCGAACAGTTGGGCAGCGCCACACGCGCGTGCGAGCTGGCCGTGCAACACGCCCGGACGCGTGAGCAGTTCGGGCAGCCGATCGGGGCCTTCCAGGCCGTGAAGCATCTGTGCGCGGAGATGCTGGTGCGGACCGAGACGGCCCGCGCCGCCGTCTACGCGGCGGCCGTCACGGCCGACCCCGCCGACATCGACACCGCGCGGCTGCTCGCCGACGACGCTGCCGTGCGCGGTGCCCGCGACTGCCTCCAGGTGCACGGCGGAATGGGTTTCACCTGGGAGTTCGAGGTCCACCTGCATCTGAAGCGTGCCTGGGTGCGCACGCATCGTACGGGGCAGGCTACGGAGAGTGAGGAAAACCTCGCTGCCGAACTTCTCGCCGATCCGGCCTGAAAGCCTCTGGTCTGCGGAGTCGCCGACGGCCTCGGCGTGGATGTCGCGGATTGTGGCATACCGGAATTACGGAGCGTTGATATCGGGTTGTGTCCTACGCGTGACTCGTCACGGCCTGGAGTCGGCCGTCCGCTCCGGTACCTTGTGTGAGATGCGAGTGGTTCCGAGCACGAGCCATCCCGGAGTTGCCCTTGAGGCGCCTCCGGATCCGGCGGTGCGCGCCGCTGTTCGCAGGGCGGGAGGGCGTTCTGCCCCCGCCTGTTCGACTCCCCACGACAAGCGTCGCACAGTATGCCGCAGGGGTACTCCTTCGCGCTGGAATATGCCCGAAGCGCTTGTTGGGGTGACTGTACGTCAACCATGCTGTCGGCTAAGGGATTCACGTTCTGTGACCCTGGCTTTGGCCATTGTTCTGGCCATGAAAAGAATGGCTAGGATCGTGGCCCTCGTGAGGCGCGGGGCTATGTGTCCGCCGGTTCGGATGGTGTGAGCGGTGCAGGTGCTTCAAGTGCAGCTGGAGATCCGGCCCGACCCCGCTGAGGTGGGGCGAGCCCGACGCTGGGCACGCTCGCGGCTCGCCGGGTCGGGGATACAGGCCGACGAGCCGCTCGCCGAGACGCTGATCCTGCTCGTCTCCGAACTGGTCACCAACGCCGTGGTCCACACCGGCTGTCCGGCCGTGCTACGGCTCTCCCTGCCGGGTGCGCCCCAGGACCACGCCACCGTACGGCTCGAGGTGGCCGACCGCAGCGGACGGGCGCCGGTGCCCCGATGTGCCGACGGTGACGCGACCGGTGGCCGAGGACTCGCCCTCGTCGACGGTCTCGCGGACCGGTGGGGCTGGAGCGCCGAGGGGGCCGGCAAGCGGATCTGGTGCGAACTGGACCGCGGCGCGGAGCCGGCGGCGTCCGCATCCGCCTATGGGAGCGGAGTGTCGGCGTACGAGGGGCTCGCGTACGAAGCGGTCTGATGTCCGCACCGTCCCGGGTGGGGTGGTGTGAGGGCGCATGGATGCGTCGAGGTATGTGAAGCGGTGTGACGGGCGCTCGGCGTGACCATTCCGCCGGAGCCGGTGCACGGTTGCAGAGAGCGCTGTACCCCCGGTTCCGAGGGGCGTCGATGCGCCCGGGCATGCTTCCGTGCGCGGCCTTCTGCAAATAGGGCGTAAGTAACAAATCGCCGACTGGGTGTTGACGCCGCGTGTCCGATTGATCACGCTTGTGGTCAGCGATTCGCCGCGAGGGGACGACGAGGGCTTCGGTGACGGAAGCCCTTGCCGAGTGTGGGTCGTGATTCGGCGTCGGTTCTCCGAGGGCCAGGAGGGCCGGGGCGGGTACGCCGGAGTCGGATGGCGGCGCGCGGTGCCGTGCTCGGGGCGGATGGAGGCACCCCCTGCTCGGGCGGCAGCCGGGAGTGGGGAAGTCGCGCCGCCAGCCGACCTTGTGGAAGAGCGCCTCGTGGATGAGCTCAGAGAACGGCCACGGGAGCGACGGGAGTCCCCGTACCGCCGACGAACGGCTCGGGCATCGCGGAGAGCAGGAACGCGTAGCGGCCCTCTTGTCCACAGGCTGTGGACAACTCTTCGAGATTCCAGTTCTGACCCTGAAGCATCCCCATCTCGACCAGGTCGAGTGCGTGCACCGGCAGCCACAAATCCTCTGTCTCCGGCGGAAATATCTCAAACGTGAGCGTGTCATTGGCCACGGCCGCCACGTCGCGCGCGTGGAACCACTCCGGCGTACGGATCGACAGACCGGGCGACGGATAGCCGTACGCGTGCTTGTCACCCGCGAGATACACCTGGACCTGCCCCGTCCGTACGAGCACGATGTCGCCGGCACGCACGCGCGTGCCCGCCAGTTCCTCGGCCGCCTCCAGGTCCTGCGGGGTGACCGCGTGCCCGCCGTCGAGCCGCGGGACGCCACGCGCGCGTGCCACGTCCAGCAGCACCCCGCGCGAGACGATGTGGCGTGCCTTGTCGATGCCGCTGAACTCGGCGCCGCCGTGCGGGGTGATGGTGTGGGCGGGGCGGCCGTTGTAGATGCGGCCGGAGTGCGAGACGTGGGTGAGGGCGTCCCAGTGGGTGGCGGCCTGCAGGCCCATGGTCACGGCGTCGTCGCTGCATGCCACGGTTCCCGGGCCGAACAGCTCCTGGTTGATCTGCACCATGGTGTGCAGCGGGTTCACCCGCCCGGGGATCATCCCGGTCTGCACGCCGTCCTGCTGAAGGGGCAGCGCGAGCGGGACGCGCCGGCCGCTGCGGACGCAGGCGGCCGCCTCGCGGACCACCTCGTCGGTGATGAGGTTCAGGGTGCCGATCTCGTCGCCGGCGCCCCAACGGCCCCAGTTGTTCACGCGCTTGGCGATCTCGTTGAACGCGTCCGGCAGTGACATGAGTGCCTCCCCGGGGCTTGTCCCCGCGTATCTGACGGGTCGTAGAATCGATTCGAATCTAACGGACCGTCAGAAACTGCGGGAAGGGGCCGGGGCATGGGGAACTTCTTGGCAGGCAAGGTCGTCGCCGTGACGGGCGCGGGGCGCGGGATCGGACGGGCCGTCGCGCTCGCGGCCGCCGCCGAGGGGGCGCGGGTCGTCGTCAACGACTACGGGGTGTCGGTGGACGGCGCCTCGCCCACCAGCGCCGTCGCCGAGGCCGTGGTCAAGGAGATCGAGGCGGCGGGCGGGGAGGCGGTCGCGGTCGCCGACGACGTGTCCACGATGGCCGGCGGACAGCGGGTCGTGGACGTCGCGCTGTCGTCGTACGGGCGGCTCGACGGGGTCGTGTGCGTCGCCGGGATCCTGCGCGAGCGGATGCTGTTCAACATGACCGAGGAGGAGTGGGATCCGGTGGTCGCCACTCATCTGAAGGGGACGTTCACCGTGTTCCGGGCCGCTTCGGCGGTGATGCGGCGGCAGCGGACGGGGACCCTGATCGGGTTCACCAGCGGGAATCACCAAGGGTCGGTCTCGCAGGCCAACTACAGCGCGGCGAAGGGCGGGATCATCTCGCTCGTGCGGAGCGCCGCGCTGGGGCTGCACAAGTACGGGGTGACCGCGAACGCGGTGGCGCCGGTCGCTCGTACGCGGATGTCGGCCAACGTGCCCATGGAGCTCACCGAGATCGGGGAGCCGGAGGATGTGGCGGCGCTGGTGGTGTATCTGCTGTCGGACCCGGCTCGGGAGCACGGGGTGACGGGGCAGGTGTACACCGTCGCCGGGCCGAAGATCGCGGTGTGGGCGCAGCCGCGGGAGCTGCGCTCGGCTTATGCCGACGGTTCGTGGACGCCTGAGCGGATCGCGGAGGTGCTGCCGGGGTCGGTGGGAGTGGATCCGATGCCGATGCTGGAGCGGGTGGAGGGGATGGCGAGGGCTGCGCGGGACGGGGCTCGGCCGAACGCCTAGGAGCTCGCAGGGCGTTCTCCGGTCGGCGGCTGCGGGTCAGTTGTGGCTGGTCGCGCCCGCGCGGCGGATCCGCATATCGATACAGCCCCGCGCCCCTGGGGGGCTGCGGCTGTCCGGCGTTGAGAGGAGAGGTCAGTGGACTTTGGATTCGGCGCTGAGGATGAGGCATTCCGTGCGGAGGTTCGGGCGTGGCTCTCAGAGCATGTCGAAGGCGCGCAGGATCGCCGTACCTGGGAGCGCACTCTCGGGAAGGCCGGGTGGATCGGGCTCGGGTGGGGGGAAGCCGGGTACGGGAACCGGGTCGCCACTCTCACCCAGCAAGTGGTGTGGGCCGAGGAGTACGCGCGGTCGGTCGCGCCCGCGCGGTCCGGGCACATCGGGGAGAAGCTGCTGGCGCCGACGCTGCTCGCGCACGGGAGCGAGGAGCAGAAGGCGCGCTTCCTGCCGCCTATCGCGCTCGGGGAGGAGCTGTGGTGCCAGGGGTACAGCGAACCCGGGGCGGGGTCGGACCTCGCCGGGGTGCGGACCAGGGCCGAGCGGGCCTCGGACGGGACCTTCCGTGTCACCGGGCAGAAGATCTGGACCTCACTCGCCCATGAGGCGGACTGGTGCTTCGTGCTGGCGCGCACCGAGCCGGAGTCGCGTCGGCATCACGGCCTGAGCTTTCTGCTGGTCCCGATGGACCAGCCGGGGCGAATCGAGGTGCGGCCCATCCGGCAGATGACCGGGACCAGTGACTTCAACGAGGTCTTCTTCGACGGCGCGCACGCGGAGGATGTCGTCGGGGGCGAGGGCGCCGGGTGGAAGGTAGCCATGAGCCTGCTCGGGTTCGAGCGGGGCGTGTCCACGCTCGCCCAGCAGATCGGGTTCGCGCGGGAGTTGGCGCGGGTCGTGGGCGCGGCGGTGCGGTCCGGTGCGGTGGAGGATCCCGTGCTGCGGGATCGGCTGGTGCGGCAGTGGGCCGAGTTGCGGGTGATGCGGTGGAACGCGCTGCGGACTCTGGGGGGTTCGGGGGGCCCGGGAGCGCCGAGTGTGGCGAAGCTGCTGTGGGGCGGCTGGCATCAGAGGCTCGGGGAGCTGGCGATGCTGGTGCGAGGTGCGGCGGGCGCGGTCGGTCCGGGGGAGTGGTCGGCTGCGGCACCGTATGAACTCGACGAGGCTCAGCAGCTGTTTTTGTTCTCGCGGGCCGACACCATCTACGGCGGATCCGATCAGGTCCAGCGCACGATCATCGCCGAGCGGGTGCTCGGTCTGCCCAGGGAGCCCAAGGGGGTCGTCTGATGCGCGCAGTGATGTACGACGGCAAGCGGGTCGAGGTCGTGGACGACCTGGAGGTGCGGGACCCGGGGCCGGGCGAGGTGCTGGTCGCCATCTCGGCGGCCGGGTTGTGTCACAGCGATCTGTCGGTGGTGGACGGGACCATACCTTTCCCTGTTCCTGTGGTGCTGGGCCATGAGGGTGCGGGAGTCGTGGAAGCGGTGGGTGTGGGCGTCACCCATGTCGAGCCCGGCGACCATGTGGCCCTGTCCACGCTGGCCAACTGCGGTGTGTGTGCCGACTGCGACCGGGGGCGGCCGACCATGTGCCGGCACGCCATAGGGCGGCCGGGGCGGCCGTTCTGGCGGGGTGAGCAGGCGGTGTTCCAGTTCGCGTCCAACTCCGCCTTCGCGGAACGCACCGTGGTGAAGGCCGTGCAGGTGGTGCGTATCCCGAAGGACATTCCCCTGCAGTCCGCCGCGTTGATCGGGTGCGGGGTGCTGACGGGGGTGGGGGCCGTCCTCAACCGGGCGAAGGTGGACCGCGGGGACAGCGTGGTCGTGATCGGTACCGGCGGCATCGGGCTGAACGTCCTTCAGGGCGCGCGGATCGCGGGTGCCCTGCGGATCGTCGCCGTCGACGCGAATCCGGCGAAGGAGGCGGTGGCGCGGCAGTTCGGGGCGACCGACTTCCTGACCTCGACGGAGGGTGTGCGGGAGCTGCTGCCGACGGGGGCGGACCATGCCTTCGAGTGCGTGGGGCGGGTCGAGCTCATCCGCCAGGCGGTCGATCTGCTGGACCGGCACGGACAGGCGGTACTGCTGGGCGTTCCGCCGGCCGGCGCCGAGGCGTCCTTCGTCGTGTCCTCCATGTACCTGGACAAGTCGATCCTGGGCTGCCGGTACGGGTCGTCGCGGCCGCAGCGGGACATCGCGCTGTACGCCGAGCTGTACCGGGACGGGCGGCTGTTGCTGGACGAGCTGGTGACGCGGACGTATCCGGTGGAGGAGTTCGAACGGGCCGCGGCGGACGCGGTGGCGGGGAAGGTGGCTCGCGGAGTGCTCACTTTCTGAGGTCTCTCGGCGCGGTTTCCACTGGTCTTGTTTGTCCACGGTGACGGCGCGTCGCACGACGGAGGTCAGCCAGGAGTTCGGGGAGCGGTCGTCGTCGGCACACCGCCGTCGCCTCTCGCTGCTGACGGCGGCTCGTTGGTGGGGAAAGGCGCCGGGACGGCTCAAGTGCCGCTGTGGAGCTGGACGTCGGCGTTGTTCGCGGCGCGGAAGGTGCGCCGGTAGCTGGTGGGTGTGACGCCGAGCGCAGCCTGTAGGTGCTGGCGCATCGACTGGGCCGTACCGAAACCGGCTTCCCCGGCCACCTGGTCGACGGAGAGGTCCGTGGACTCCAGGAGGTGGCGGGCGCGTTCGACGCGTTGCTGGGTGAGCCACTGACCGGGGCTGATGCCGACCTCCTCGCGGAAACGGCGGGTGAAGGTGCGCACCGACATGGCCTCCTGGTCCGCCATGTCCCGCAGCTGGATCGGCTCGTGCAGGCGGCCCAGGGCCCAGGCGCGGGCCGTGGTCGTGGACGCCTGCTGCGGGTCGGGCACCGGGCGGTGGATGTACTGGGCCTGGCCGCCGTCCCGGTGGGGCGGTACGACGGTGCGGCGGGCCACCTCGTTGGCGATCGCCGTGCCGTGGTCGCGGCGGACCATGTGCAGGCACAGGTCGATCCCGGCGGCGACACCGGCCGAGGTCAGCACGTCGCCGTCGTCGATGAACAGGACGTCCGCGTCGACCTCGATCCTCGGGAACAGCCGCTGGAAACGCTCGGCGTCGGCCCAGTGCGTGGTGGCCGGGCGGCCGTCGAGCAGACCGGCGGCGGCCAGGACGTAGACGCCGGTGCAGATGGAGGCGAGCCGGGTGCCGGGGCGGATGTGGGCGAGCGCGGCGGCCAGCTCGTCGGTCAGTACGCCCTCCTCGAAGACCGGGCCGAGTTCGTACGACGCCGGGACGATCACGGTGTCGGCGGTGGCCAGGGTCCGCGGCCCGTGTTCCACCTGGATGGCGAAGTCGGCGTCCGTCTGCACCGGGCCGGGTGGCCGGATCGAGCAGGTGACGACCTCGTACAGGAGCCGCCCCAGCGCGTCCCTGGGGCGGCCGAAGATGCGGTGCGGGATGCCCAACTCGAAGGGGAGCAGGCCGTCCAGAGCCAGGACGGCTACGCGGTGCGGGCGGAACTCCGGTTCGCGCTCTTCATGCTCCGGATCACTGCTCATGGCCCGATCCTAACGAATGCTGTCCTTCGGGCCAATGGCTTCGCGACGGCGCAGGCCCGAAGCTCGTTGTCGTGACGCAGACAACCGAAGCCTCCGCCGCCTCCGTCGACCAGTCCCCGCCGACGCCGGGTCGTCCCCGCATCCACCGCGCCTGGTTCGTCGCCGCCGTCGCCTTCGTGACCATCCTCGGCGCCGCCGCCTTCCGCTCCCTGCCGGGGTTGCTCATCGACCCGCTGCACGAGGAGTTCGGCTGGTCGCGCGGCACGATCGGTGCCGCCGTCTCCATCAACCTGGCCCTCTACGGCCTCACCGCCCCGTTCGCCGCCGCGCTGATGGACCGCTTCGGCATCCGGCGCGTGGTCGCCTTCGCGCTCGTCCTGATCGCGCTCGGCTCGGGCCTGACCGTGTGGATGACGGCGGCCTGGCAGTTGCTGCTGTGCTGGGGGCTGCTGGTGGGCCTCGGCACCGGCTCGATGGCGCTGGCCTTCGCCGCGACCGTCACCAACCGCTGGTTCACCGAGCGGCGCGGCCTGGTCACCGGCATCCTGACCGCCGCCTCGGCCTCCGGGCAGCTGATCTTCCTGCCCCTGATGGCCCTGATGGTCGACGACGGCGACTGGCGCCCGGCCGCCGTCACGGTCTCCCTCGCGGCCCTCGCGGTCGTCCCGTTCGTCCTGCTGCTGCTGCGCGACCACCCCGCCGACGTGGCCTTGAAGCCGTACGGCGCGAAGGAGTTCGTGCCCAAGCCGCCCCCGGTGCCGGGCGCCGCCCGCCGTGCCGTCACGGTCCTGCTGAAGGCGGCCCGCACCGGCCCCTTCTGGCTGCTCGCCGGCACCTTCGCCATCTGCGGTGCCTCCACCAACGGCCTCGTCCAGACCCACTTCGTGCCCGCCGCCCACGACCACGGCATGCCCGTCCCGGCCGCCGCCTCGCTGCTCGCGGTCATCGGTGTGTTCGACGTCATCGGCACGATCGCCTCCGGCTGGCTCACCGACCGCTTCGACGCGCGCCGTCTGCTCGCGGTCTACTACGCCCTGCGCGGGGTCTCGCTCTTGTTCCTGCCGATGCTGCTCGCGCCGAGCGTCCACCCGCCGATGCTCTTCTTCATCGTCTTCTACGGCCTCGACTGGGTCGCCACCGTCCCGCCCACCGTCGCCCTGTGCCGGGAGCAGTACGGCGAGGACAGCGCGATCGTCTTCGGCTGGGTACTCGCCTCCCACCAGGTCGGAGCCGCCCTGGTGGCCGTCCTCGGCGGGGTCGCGCGCGATGTCTTCGGCACGTACGACGTGGTCTGGTACGCGTCTGGCGCCCTGTGCGCGGCGGCGGCGCTGATGGCGCTGGTGATCCGGCGCCGGACGGCTCCGGTGGCGGTGGCGGTCTAGGGGGGCAGGGGAGCCCGGGGCCCCGAGACCGGGAAGCCTTGGAATCCGAGAAGCCTGGAATCCGAGAAGCCTGGGGACCTGTGGGCCTGCGGGCCCGAAACAGGGTCTAGAGGAACCGCCCTTTGTGGAACAGCAGCGGCGCCTCGTCCCCGTCGCTCGCCCCCAGCGCGTCCACCCGTCCCACGACGATGAGGTGGTCGCCGCCCGTGTGCACCGCGTGGATCGTGCAGTCGATCCACGCGAGCGTGCCCGCGAGGCGGGGCGAGCCGGACACGGGGGCCGCGTCGTAGGAGACCCCCGCGAACTTGTCCGCGCCGCTCACCGCGAAGGCACGGCACAACTCGCCCTGGCCGGCGCTCAGGACGTTCACGCAGAACACGCCCGCGCGGGCGATGCGCGGCCACGTCGTCGACGTACGGCCGACCATGAAGGCGACCAAGGGTGGGTCGAGGGAGAGGGCGGAGAAGGACTGGCAGGCGAAACCGGCGGGGGCGGGGGCGGAGCCCGGGGCTGCGGCTGGGGTCGCTGTCGGGACGGGGCCCTGAGAGTCGTCGGTGGTGCCAGGTGCCGTGACAACGGCCACGCCCGTCGCGAAGTTCCCGAGCACCCTCCGGAACTCCGCCTGCCCGACCGGCGCCCGCTCGTCCTCACCGACACAGCGCAGCGCCGGGCGCGGCAGCGCCTCCACGGGCGGTGTGTCGGCCGACCTGAGGTAGCGGACGGCGGCTGCCGCCATCCCTGCGTGTCCCATC
>CBFGZZ010000028.1:0-40904 GCA_965653385.1 uncultured Streptomyces sp.
CGATGACATCCTGGTACGAGGACAGCGGGGCGGTTCTGCGGACGCACGCGCGCGTGGAGCGCGTCGAGCTCGGCGCGGTGATCCTCGACGACGGCTCGCGGCTGCCGGCGGGCGCCGTCGTGGTCGGCATCGGGGCGCGCCCCGCCACGGCCTGGCTGGCCGGCTCGGGCATCGAGCTCGGAGCGCACGGCGAGGTCGTCGCCGACGACCGGCTGCGCAGCTCCGTACCCGACGTCTACGCGGTCGGTGACTGCGCCTCCTTCCCTTCGGGAAGGTACGGCGAGCGCCTGCTGGTCCACCACTGGGACAACGCGCTCCAGGGCCCTCGCACGGTCGCCGCGAACATCCTCGGCGAGACCTCCGCCGTCTACGACCCCGTGCCGTACTTCTGGTCCGAGCAGTTCGGCCGTTTCGTCCAGTACGCCGGCCATCACGCCGCCGCCGACACGCTGCTGTGGCGCGGCGACCCGTCGGGGCCCGCCTGGACGGTCTGCTGGCTGCGGGGCGCCCGTCTCGTCGCCCTGCTGGCGGTGGGCCGGCCGAGGGATCTGGCGCAGGGGCGGCGGTTGATCGAGGCGGGCACGCCGATGAACGCCGAGCTGCTGGTGGACCCGGCCAAGCCGATGAAGACGGCGACGGCGTAGCGCGCCGGCCCTGCCCGGGTGGACCGGCCTGGCTTCCGACTGTCAGTGGCAGATGGCAGGCTTGTTTCCGTGACCGAGATTGACGCAAAGATCGATGCTCTCGTCCCCGCCTGGCTCACCCTGCCCGACATCGCAGAGATGCTCGATGTCGAGGTGACGCGTGTGCGGCAGCTGGTCAAGGAGGGCCAGCTCATCGCCGTACGCCGTGGTGAGAACCGCGCACTGCACGTCCCTGCCGCCTTCATCGACGGGGACAAGGTCGTCAAGGGCCTGTCCGGGACCCTGACGCTCCTGCGGGACGACGGCTTCACCGACGAAGAGATGCTGGAGTGGCTCTTCACTCCCGACGAGAGCCTGCCCGGCACCCCGGCGCAGGCCCTCAGCGAGAATCGCGGCACGGAGGTGAAGCGCCGCGCCCAGGCGCTCGCCGTCTGACCCCACCAACTGATCCGAACACCGTCCGGCGTACGGGCCGGGGCCTTGCGGGCCACGGCCGCGGGTGACCGCGGCCGTGGGCGGCGGGGGCTGGGGGCGCGCCGACGGGCGTTGCCGCCGGCTTCTCGGGCCTGGCCCGTGAGTCGGTGCGGCGCTGTGCCATTCAGCTCAGGCTTCGGGCGCAAAATGCCTGGTCTGCGCTGAGGCTTCGCGCCTTGCCATGGGATCACACAGGTACCGTGCCGCTCCGGATACCGTGCCACCGTCCGGCACCAGCCTGATGTCACCCGCCCGGCAACCCGATCCCAGGGGGCTCCCGTATGTCCGAAACCGCCGCCGCAGGCACCGCCCGCGCTCAGCTCGCCGACGCTCGGCTCTATCTCTGCACCGACGCCCGTAAGCGCCAGGGCGACCTCCCGGAGTTCCTCGACGCCGTGCTGGCCGGTGGTGTCGACATAGTGCAGTTGCGGGACAAGGGCATGGAGGCGGCCGAGGAGCTGGAGCACCTGAAGGTGTTCGCCGACGCCTGCGCCCGGCACGGCAAGCTGCTCGCGGTCAACGACCGTGCCGATGTGGCGCACGCCGCCGGTGCCGACGTCCTGCACCTCGGCCAGGGCGACCTCCCTGTCCCCGCCGCGCGCGCGATCCTCGGCGACGACGTCCTCGTCGGCCGCTCGACGCACGCCGACTCGGAGGCCGACGCGGCCGCCGTCCAGGAGGGCGTGGACTACTTCTGCACCGGCCCCTGCTGGCCGACCCCCACCAAGCCCGGCCGCCACGCCCCCGGCCTCGACCTGGTCCGCCACACCGCCGCGCTCGGCACGGACCGTCCCTGGTTCGCCATCGGCGGCATCGACCTGACCAACCTCGACGAGGTGCTGCAGGCGGGCGCCCGCCGTGTCGTCGTCGTACGGGCGATCACCGAGGCGGCCGACCCGGCAGGGGCGGCGGCGGAGTTCGCGAAGCGACTGCGGCAGGCGTAGGCCCGGCCCGGCGCGGCGGCTCCCTCAAGGGCCGCGTCTCATTTTCGCCCTGGCTCGTCTCAGTCAGTGGTCAGTGCCGTAGGGATTCACGGTCCCGGGGCTCCGTCCGGCCCCGGTGATGTTGCTTCGTGGCCCTTGTTGTCCAAGGCGTGGACAACAACCCGGCAATTCGGGCAAATGCCCGGCGCCCGGTTGGGGGACCGGGGACCCCTGGCTAACCTGCGAGTATGGCCCTCGGCACCGCATCCATCAGGTCGGACCACGCTCGTACCGTGCGCGAGATGCTCGCGACCGGCAAGACGACGTATTCCTTCGAGTTCTACGCCCCCAAGACCCCGAAGGGCGAGCGGAACCTGTGGAACGCGCTGCGCCGGGTCGAGGCCGTCGGACCCGACTTCGTCTCCGTGACGTACGGCGCGGGCGGCTCCACCCGCGCCGGCACGGTCAAGGCGACCGAGGCCATCGCCTCGGACACCACGCTCACCCCGATCGCCCACCTCACCGCCGTCGACCACTCGGTGGCCGACCTGCGCAACATCATCGGGCAGTACGCCGACGCCGGGATCCGCAACATGCTGGCACTGCGCGGCGACCCGCCCGGCGACCCGCTCGGCGACTGGGTGCGGCACCCGCAGGGCCTGACCTACGCCGCCGAGCTCGTCGAACTGATCAAGGCGTCCGGAGATTTCTGCGTGGGCGTCGCGGCCTTCCCGGCGATGCACCCGCGCTCCGCCGACTGGGAGGCGGACGTCGGTCACTTCGTCGACAAGTGCCGCGCCGGGGCGGACTACGCGATCACGCAGATGTTCTTCGAACCCGAGGACTACCTGCGGTTGCGCGACCGTGTCTCGGCCGCCGGCTGCGACACCCCGATCATTCCGGAGATCATGCCGATCGCCAGCGTAAGGACGCTGGAGCGGATCCCGTCCCTCACCAACGCCTCCTTCCCGGCCGCCCTGAAAGAGCGGATCCTCACAGCAAAGGACGATCCGGCGGCTGTACGCTCCATTGGTATCGAGTTCGCCACGGAGTTCTGCGCACGGCTGCTGGCCGAGGGAGTGCCCGGACTGCACTTCATCACGCTCAACAACTCCACGGCGACGCTGGAAATCTACGAGAACCTGGGCCTGCACCACCCACCGCAGGCCTAGACCGGCCGTCCTGATATACGTCACACTGCGTAGGCGGCCACTGGGAGAGGGGCGTACATGGGCTGGACGGTCCTCTACATCGCGTTCGGCGTGGTCGCGCTGTGGCTGCTGGGCGAAGTGCTGTTGCAGTACAAGGCGCGGCTGCGCTGGCGGCTGCTCGCCTTCGTGGGCTTCCTCGGCGTCGTGGTCGGGGTGCTGATCCCGTCCGTCATCGTCATCGGTCTGGGCGCGGCGGCCTTCGCGGTCGGCCAGACCTACGTCACGCTGTCGTTCCGCCGCGGCTTCTCGGCCGGCTGGGCCGTCTCCGCACCGGCCCTCGGCCCCCTGACCGCGGCCAAGCGCCGCCGCGGTGAACCGGACCGCCAGGAGCCGACCCTGGAGGTCTCCGACCTCGAGGCGACCGGCGGTTTCGCGGGCGACGACGCCAACTACGGTCGGGACGACGCCAACTACGGTCGGGACGACGCCAACTTCGGTCGGGACGACGCCAACTTCGGTCGGGGCGAGGCCGGTTACGGCCAGGACGACTACGACCGCGACGACGTCTTCACCCCCTCCCGCCCGGACCGGCCCACGGCCGCGGAGACGGCCTCCGTCTACGAGCCCCAGCCCCTCCCCGAGGACACCGGCTCGTACGGCATATACAGCGATCCGGCCTACGCCGCCGCCGACCAGAACTACGCGGCCGCCGGCCAGCCCCAGGACCAGTACGCGACGGCCGACCAGAGCTACGGGTACGACGTCGGCTACTCCGGCTACGACCAGCAGCAGTACGGCTACGACGCCACCGGCCAGCAGCAGTACGCCGCCTACTCCGACCCGTACATCGGCACCCAGACCTACGGCGACGCCTCCTACGACGCCTACGGTCAGCAGCAGTACGGCCAGCAGGGCTACGCCCAGGACCAGTACGGCACCGGCACCTACGGAGAGACCCCGCCCGGCGGCGTCTGGGTCCCGCAGCAGCGCACCGACGAGACGTACGGCGGCGAACTCCCGCCTGAGCAGCAGTACCCGTACCAGGGCAACGGCCAGCAGCAGGACCAGGGGAACGGGTACGACGAGCAGTACCGCTTCTGACTCACTGCGACCCCCGGAACTCCGGCCCCTCCACGATCAGCCCGGCCACCAGCGCGCCCGACATACCGGCGTGCGGAAGCCCGCCACCGGGGTGGGACCAGCCGCCGACGGTGAACAGGCCGGGGATGGCCGTGCTGTTGGACGGGTGCAGCAGACGTCCGGCGCCCGCGGCGAGCGCAGGCGCCGGAACCGCTCCGCCCTCCGTGCCGGTCGCCTCTGCGATGTCGGCCGGAGTACACACCTCGTGCCAGAGGAGGCGGTCGCGCAGGCCCGGCACGGCACGCTCGGCGACGGCGATCAGATTCTCGGCGTGCAGGTCGAAGACCTCCCGCTCCGCCCAGCCCCGGTCGGGTTGCTCGGGCACCACCGAGCTCAGTGTGATCGCTTCATGCCCGAGGTCCGGGACCAGTTCGGCGTCGTCGGGCCGCAGTACGGTGACCGTGGGCCGCGCGGGCATGCCAGGAGCGGTGCCGAACAGAGCGTCCAGTTCGGTCTCGCGATCCTCCGCGTGCACGACCGTGCGGTGCGCCGTACCTTCCGGTCGGCCGCCTCGCAGCGCCAGCAGCACCGTCAGTCGGCTCGCTGCCCCGTGCTGGGGCACGACCTCGTCCGCGCCTCGGACCGCCGCTTCTCGCACGAGACGGTCCAGCACCCCGGGGGTGACCCCGGCGACCACGAAGTCCGCCTCCGCCGCCGTCCCGTCGGCCAGCTCCACCCCCGCCGCCCGGCCGTCCTTGTCCAGGACGCGCACGACCTCGGCACCGAAGCTGAAGTCGACCCTCCTGGCCACGCACCGCTCGTACACCGCCCGCGCCAACTCCCGTATGCCGCCCCGCACATACCAGGTCCCGAACGCGTGCTCCAGGTACGGCAGCACCGCCGCGCTCGCGGGGGCCACGCGCGGGTCCAGGCCGTAGGCGAGCGCGTGGCTCTCCAGCAGGGCGACGAGCCGGGGGTCGCGCAGCTCCCAGGCACCGACCTCGGCGAGGGTGCCGGCCCGGCGGGTGCGCAGGAGGCGCTTGTGGGGGACCGCCGGGTAGGGCTCGCGGTCGGCCAGCACCTGCCAGTTCGGCCACAGGGGCTCCTCCAGCAGGGGCCTGCGCGTGCGGTCCCACGCCTCGCGGGCGCGGACCAGGAAGTCGCCCCAGCGACCGCCCGTTCCGGTGCCCAGCGCCTCGTCGAGGGCGGCCACGACGCCCGCGCGTGAGGCGTTCGGCAGGGAGAGCTCGGTGCCGTCCGCGAAGACGTGCAGGGCGGACGGGTCGACCTGGACCAGCTCGACGCACGCCTCCAGCGGCTCCTTGCCGGTCTTGATGAACAGGTCGCGGTACACGGCCGGGAGCGGGAGCAGCCCGGGGCCCGTGTCGAACCCGAAGCCGTCGCGCTCGAAGCGGCGCACCGCTCCGCCGTACGTCTGCGTACGCTCGTACACCGCCACCCGGTGGCCCGCGACGGCCAGCCGGGCAGCGGCCGCCATCGCGCCCATCCCGGCGCCGATCACCGCAATCCGTGCCATGCGTGGGACTTTATCGGCCGCCACTGACAACGGCTCACTGACCTCGAAGGACGGCTCAGCCGGACCGCTGGGTCGCCGTCTGCCCGAGCCGTTTCTCGGCCCGTTTCTCGGCCCGGCGGCGCAGGAAGCGACGGATCCGCGAGACCAGGAAGAAGAGCAGCAGCAACCCGGCGAGCAGCAGGGTGCCCGCGATGACCGCGGCGGCGACGGGGTAGAAGATCGCGAGGGTGATGAGGGCGCCGACCCCGAGATCCTCGGCGATGCTCACCACGATGTTGCTGAACGGCTCCGGCGAGGTGTTGACCGCCATCCGTGTCCCGGCCTTGACCAGGTGGCTGACCAGGGCCGTGGAACCGCCGACCGCGCCCGCAGCCAGCTCCGGCAGCGACCCGCTCTGCCCGGCGAGCAGCGCCGCGACGACCGCGCCGGCCACCGGCCGGACCACCGTGTGCACCGAGTCCCACGCCGAGTCCACGTACGGGATCTTGTCGGCGACGGCCTCGCACAGGAAGAGCACACCGGCCGCGATCAGTACGTCGGGACGTTGCAGTGCCTCGGGCACCTCGTCGCTCAGCCCGGTCGCGCCGAACACGCCGAGCAGCAGGATCACGGCGTAGGAGTTGATGCCGCTGGCCCAGGCGCTGGTGAAGATCAGGGGAAGTATGGACACGGACGCGATCGTAACCAGTCGGCGACGGAGGGGTCTTGGGGTTGAGTGCGCAGGCCTGAGTACGCGTACCTAGCCGGTGAGATGAGTACGCGCGCGGATGGGGGCCGACCTGCGTGAAGGAGAGAGTGGAGGCACGGAGAAGGGGTTCGGCTCCGGCACCGGCGACACGGGGCGCCGGAACGGAGCTACCCCGGATCCGCTCCTTCCGCCGGCCAGGCGTCGGCGGGAGCGAGACCGGGGGACCCGGGGGAACGACCGAACGGGGGTCCGGCGGGGGGACACGGGGGAGTACGGGGGAAACGGGGTACGGGGGAGCAGGAGAAGGCGCCGGTTCGAGAGTGGCCCGCGGGGGACGCGGCCACTTTCGGACCGGCGCTTTCGTCTGCCGCCCACACGGCACGGCGGCTTCAGCGGCGCCCGCTCACCCGGCCCTGCAACAGCCGGGACAGCGCCGCGTGCACATCGTCCAAGGAGCGCTCCGGCTGGAACGACTTCCAGTCGAGCGCGGCCACCAGGACCATGCCGACCAGCGCGGAGGCGGTCAGCGCGACATCGATCTCCTCGCTGAACTCGCCGTTCTCCACGCCGTCGCGCAGCACCCCCTCGACGACTGCCACGGCCTGCTGCCGGACCACCATCAGCGTGGACTGCCAGGTCCGGTTCGTCCGCCACAGCTCGGCGACGTAGAGCTGGGTGAAGGACGGGTAGCGGTCGATGAAGACCAGCCCCGCGCGGACCATCGCGTCCAGGGCGTCCACCTTGGTGCCGCCGTCCCGGGCGGTCTTCTCGGCCGCCTCCCGGAGGGAGGCGGTCAGGAGTCCCACTCCGTGGCGCAGCAGCTCCTCGAAGAGGACCGACTTGCTGGCGAAGTTGTAGTAGACCGTGCCCTTCGCCACCCCGGCCCGCTCGGCGATCTCGTCGACGGTGGTGGCGGAGAAGCCCTGTTCGGCGATGAGCGTGACGGCCGCCTCGTAGAGCTTCTGCCGGGTGGCCTCACGGCGCGTGCTGCCGCCCGACGCGGCGTTGCTGCTTTCCATGGCCCTGATTGTCCCGCGCGCGCTCACAGGGTCAGCTCCGGGTGCAGCCGGTCGAGCGTCCACACCTGCCGGCGCCGGGCCGACAGCGCGGTCAGTGCGACGGCGCCCGCGGTGAAGGCGACGAGCACCACGCACGCGTGCCACACCGGTCCCAGTCCGCCGCCCGTGATGAGCCTCCTGAGCGCCTCCACCACGTAGCTCATCGGCAGGAAGGGGTGGAGCGCGTTGAAGAAGCCCGGGCTGGTCTGTACGGGGTACGTGCCGCCCGCGGACGTCAACTGGAGCATCAGCAGGGCCAGGACGAGGATCCGGCCCGCCGCGCCGAAGCGCGCGTTCAGCCACTGCACGATCGCGGAGAAGCAGGCCGTCACCAGGAACAGGAAGCCCACCGTCCCGGCCGCCCGTGCCATCTGAAGACCGATCGCCCAGTGCAGCACCGACATCAGCGCCACGGTCTGGAGCACCCCGATCGCCACCACGGGCAGCCAGCCGGCCAGCGCGATCCGCCAGGCGGAGGCGCCCGCAGCGAGCGCGCGCCGGTTCATCGGCGCGATCAGCATGTACGCCACCATCGCGCCCACCCACAGGGACAGCGGGATGAAGTAAGGCGCGAACCCGGTGCCGTAGTTGGCCGCCTTGTGCATGTCCCGGGAGACGAGCTGGACCGGGTCGGCCATGACTTCGGTGCGCTGGTCGCGGGCCTTCTTGTCGTAGTCGGGGATCTGCTCGGCGCCGTCGTGCAGTCCGTCGGAGAGCTTCCCGGAGCCGTCGACGAGCTTGTAGATGCCGCCGTTGAGGTCGACCGCGCCGGTCTTGAGTTCGCCCACGCCGGTGTCCAGGTCCACCGCGCCGGACTTGGCCCCGCCGAGGCCGGAGTGCAGCTTCTCGGCGCCCGCGGCGACCTTGGCGGCGCCCTGGTTCAGCTTGTTGATCCGGGTGACGGCGTCGTCGAGGTCCTCGGAGAGCCGCGGCGCGCGTTCGGCGAGCGCCCGGGACTGCTTCTGGAGGGTGGCGAGGTTCTTGTCGAGCTTCTTCAGATCGCTGTCGTGGTCGGCGATCAGGGTGTTGAGGTCGTCGGCGATCGTCGCCACGTCCGCGGCCGAGCTCTTGGCCTTCTTCAGGTCGGCGCAGGCCGGGTCGGGCAGGACCGCCTTCTCGCAACGCGCCTCGTAGACGCCGTTCAGCACGTCGGAGGCCGCATGGGCGCCCTTGGCGGCGCCCGGGGCGTGCTCCACCAGGTCGTCGAGGTTGTTGCGGATCGCTCCGGAGGTGTCGGCGACCAGCTTGGCGGTGTCCCCGATGGTCTTCTCGTTGTCCTGGAAGAACGGGCCGATCTTCTTGTCGACTCCGTTGACCCGGTCGGCCAGCGTCTGCGTCCCCTCGGCCACCTTCCGGGAGCCGCTCTCCAGGTCGCCCGCGCCCTTGTTGAGCTTCTTCAGGCCCGTGGACAGCTTGCCGCTGCCTTTCTTGGCCTCCTTCAGCCCGTCGGCGAGGTCCTTGGAGCCCTTCTCCGCCTTCCCGATGCCGCCTTCGAGCTTGTCGGCGCCGGACGCGGCCTTGACCGTCGCGCCGTGGATGTCGGAGAACGAGACGAAGATCCGGTCCAGGAACGACCGCGACGCCTTGGTGGACGCGGCCTCGCGCACCTCACTGAAGACCGTCCGCGAGATCTGCCCGACGATGTAGTTGTTCGCGTCGTTCGTACGCACCTGGAGAGCACCCGTCTCCGGCGAGTCGCCCGCGCTGGACGCGATCCGCTCGCTGAAGTCGGCCGGCATGGTCAACGACAGGTAGTAGGTGCCGTCCTCGACGCCCTTCTCGGCCTCGGCGGCACTCACCTCCCGCCAGTCGAAGACGTCGCTCTCGCGCAGTCCCTTGGTAATGTCATCGCCGGCGGCGAGCTTCTTGTCGCCGGCCTTCGCCCCCTTGTCGTCGTTCACGAGGGCCACGGGAATGCGGTCGAGACGGCCGTACGGGTCCCAGAACGACCACAGGTACAGGGCGCCGTACAGCAGGGGCAGCACCAGCAGTGCGACCAGGGCGGCGCGCGGCAGCTTCCCCCGGCCGAAGCGCCTCAGCTCAAGCGCGGCCAGCCTCGGCGAGCGCATCGGCGGCCTCCTTTCCGTCGGATTCCGGGGCAGCGGTCTTCGGGGCAGCGGTCGCGGAAGCGGCGGCCTCAGGGGCGGTGGACACCTTGACGGTGCCGTCGGGGGCCTCGCTGCACACCGCCACCACCGTCGTGCCGGCCTCGGCGATCGACCTCAACAGCGCCCAGGCCTCGGCTCGTTCGGCGTCCGACAGCTTGAGGTCGGTGTCGTCGACGCCGAGCACGCGCGGGTCCGAGATCAGGGCCAGCGCGATCGACAGCCGCAGTGCCTCCAGCCGCTCCAGATCCCGTACGGCCGTACGGGAGCCCTTGGGCAGGGACTCCAGGTCCAGGCCCGCAGCGGTCAGCGCCGCGTCGATCCGCCGCCGCTCCTCGTCCCCGCGCTCGCCCCGCCGGCGCAGCAGCCCGCGCACCGAGTCGCCGAACCGACGCTGCAGCAGCGCCCGTTCGTGGAGGTGCTCGGCGACGGTCAGGGCCGGGTCCAGGTCGGTCACACCCGGAACGTGGGCCAGGGCGCTGACCCGCCGCACCGCCGCCATGCGCCTGGGCAGCCCCGCGTCGCCGACGGCGGCGGAGCCCTCGGTCGGCTTCATCCGTCCCGTGAGCGCGAGCAGCAGACAGGTACGGCCCGTACCGGACGGCCCCTCGATCGTGATCAGCGAACCGGCCTCCGCCTCGAAGGAGACCCCGCGGAACGCCCATCCGCGAGGACCTTCGAGGCCGAGGCCATGGGCCGTGACGCCGGCCGCGGCCACGGTTCCCCCCATCCCTGCCCCCTCATTTTGAACTGACTGGTCAGTGCAAAAACTAGCCCGAACGCTCGATCGACGCAAAACCCCAGGTCAGAACGGATTGTCAGTGCCATACCCCACGATGGGCACATACGGCATCCCGTAGCGGGCATGCCGTCACACAGACGACAGGAGGTTCGTCATGGCCAGCTATCACGCAGCAGCCGCCCGTCGGCGCGGCGCCACCGGCCCTGCCCCCTCACTGACCGGCCCGGCGAGCGACGTGCACCCCGTGCTCCGCCGGGCCACGGCCCCGCCCGCCGCCCTCGACCTGCTCGCCCAGGCCCGTGCCGGACTGGACGAGGCCGCCGTTCTGGAAACGCCGAACGAGCGCTACGCCACGGCCCACCTCTCCGCCCTGCGCACGGCCGCCGCCGTACTCGCCGCGCGGGGGCGCCCCGAACCCACGCCCAGGCGCCGCGCCCGGATCAGGAGCGCGTGGGAAGTGCTCCCCGAGATCGCGCCCGAACTCGCCGAGTGGAGCGCGCTGTTCGCCTCCGGGGCCCGGCGCCGCGCCCGGGCCGAGGCGGGCATCCAGGGCGCGGTCAGCCGCCGGGACGCCGACGACCTGATACGCGACGTGGCGATGTTCCTGCGTCTCGTGGAGCGGATGCTGGTTCTCCAGCCGGTCCTGCCACAGCCGCGACCGGACGCGGACGGGGCGGAGGGCGGCGGCTCGCGTCACGCGCGCGACGACATGCCGGACGCGGGCTGACGGCGGATCGGCCCGGATCCGGGCTCCGTCCGTCGGAGGGGACGGGCGACGTCACGCGGCACCGCGATGGCCGGTCGCGCTGCCGCAGGCAATAGGGTGGAGGGCGCCTGAAGCCTTCCCACCCCGTGACCCGGGCCGGGGGGAGGTAGCCCGTTCGCTCCGCCGTGCAAGTGGCGGTGCCGCGCCGAGGAGTCAACTGCCGTGTCGGACCCTATGCGGCCCCGCGCCGCCCTCCGTACCGCCGTGGTCTGGGAGGTCCTCCAGGACGCCCTGGACCGCCGTGTGAAGGCCACGGGTCGCCAGGCGCTCGACGTCCTCGACACCGGAGGCGGCAGCGGCAACTTCGCGGTGCCCCTCGCCCGCCTCGGCCACCGCGTCACCGTGGTCGACCCCAGCCCGAACGCGCTCTTCGCCCTGGAGCGCCGCGCCGCCGAGGCCGAGGTCGCCGACCGGGTGAAGGGCGTCCAGGGCGACGCCCACGGCCTCTTCGACGTGGTCGAGCGCGGCGGGTACGACGTCGTGCTGTGCCACGGCGTCCTGGAGTACGTCGACGACCCCGCCGAGGGCGTCCGCAACGCCGTGGCCGCCCTGCGCGCCGAGGGCGTACTCAGCCTGCTCGCCGCCGGACTGGGCGGAGCGGTCCTGGCACGGGCCCTCGCCGGTCACTTCAAGGAGGCCAAGCAGGCCCTTCAGGACCCGGACGGCCGCTGGGGCCAGGGCGACCCGGTGCCGCGCCGTTTCACCGCCGAGCAGCTCACCGGACTGGTCGAGGGTGCCGGCCTCACCGTCGGCGCCGTGCACGGCGTCCGCGTCTTCGCCGACCTCGTCCCCGGGGTCCTGGTGGACACCGAGCCCGGCGCCCTGGAGGCGCTGCTGAAGCTGGAGGAGGCGGCCGCCGAACTGCCCGCCTTCCACTCGGTGGCCACCCAGCTGCACGTGCTCGGCGAGACGGGGGAGACCACCGCGGCCTGAGCCGCCCGCCGCGCCTTCCGTGGGCGGACCCGGGCGCGCGCCGTTGATCAGGGACTTGGCTGCACATGGAGTACGCCACAGGCCCCCCGATCGGACGCTGGGCGCCGTATGATCGAGGGAGACCGTTCCGGCATGACGAGTCGGCCGCTGGGGAATGCAGATCTCAGCGAGCCGGGACGTCCATGCCGGAGCCCGGTTGGCCAATTGGCGTAGAGGGGCGGGTTTCACGGGGGCGATTCCCTGCCTATCCTGAAGGGACCCCCCGGGTCGCCCCGGCGACTGCACGATGAGGAGGACTCCGTGCCGCTCTCGGAGCACGAGCAGCGAATGCTCGAGCAGATGGAGCGAGCGCTGTACGCCGAAGATCCCAAGTTCGCGACAGCGCTTGAGGGAAGCGGGCTGCGTACGTACACCCGGCGACGGGTCTACCAGGCGGTCGCGGGCTTCCTCGTAGGTATCGCGCTCCTCATGGCTGGAATGGTCGCCAAGCAGGTCTGGCTCAGCGTGGTGGGCTTCCTCGTCATGCTGGGCTGTGCGGTACTCGCCGTGACCGGCTGGCGCAAGGCCCCCAAGCCGGGCGAACAGCCCGCCGGTGGTCAGCAGGCCCGCCGCCAGCCACGCCAGAAGCGCTCCATGATGGATCGCATCGAAGAGCGCTGGCAGCGCCGCCGCGACGAACAGGGCGGCCATTAGCTCGACGAGCAGCTCCCATACAGACGCAGGGGGTGACCACCGGTGGGTGGCCACCCCCTGACGCATGCCTGGACGTATGCCTGCTGACCTGTTCGTGGGCTGACGCAGGACTGGCCTGAGCAGTGCCGGGCTACGGGGGCGGGCGGGGCCGAGCCCCGTCCACGCCCCCTCAGCCCACAGTCACCCCCGCTGACCCGGGGTGGACGGCCTGCGCAGCGCCGGTCGGGCCGCGGCGGCTCGCTGCTTGACAGTGATCCACCAGTCCGACAGCGCCCAGACCACCCGCACGCCGGAGCGTGGGGCCAGCAGAGCGCGCAGCCTCGTCGTCCGGTCGGCCCTGGAGCCGAGCTGGGTGACGACGCCGCGGACATCCTCCGCGAGGCCGGCCACCGGGCGGGGACTGGGCGCGTACAGGACCTGTTCCACCGCGTCGGCCACTCGGTGCACCGAGGCCGCGGCCGCCGGTTCGAGGTGGCCCAGCCGCACGATACGGGCGGCGGTCTTACGGGGGGTCTGGGAGTCGTCCGGGGCGATACCGAAGTCCCAGGCCGTGTCCGTCAGTTCCTGCCATACCGCCAAGACGTGCAGCGACACGTCGGCCTGCGTGCGGCCATGCGCTCCCAGCCGTTTCGCTCTCGTCCGCTGCCGCCACAGCATGGGCGCCAGCGGGATCAGCAGCGCCGCGGCTCCACCGAGCGCCCAGGCCAGGACGACGTACCACTTCGGCCCGTCGTCATCCGTGGCCGGCGCGGCCGCCGGGGACTGGCTCGCGCACAGCTCCGGGTTCCGCCCCGCGCAGCTCTCGCTCGCGGAGGGCGAGGCGGAGGGGCCCGTGCTGGCCGACTGCGTGGGCCGCGCCACGTCCGGCAGCGTGGAGCCGGGCGTGTCCGACTGGGTGTACGCCGGTACCGAGCCACGGGTCGGCGTCGGCTCGAAGCGGGTCCAGCCCACGCCCTCGAAGTACAGCTCCGGCCACGCATGAGCGTCCCTCAGCCCCACGGAGACCGAGCTGGCGCTCTGCGCGGTACCGGGCGCGAAGCCCACCGCGACCCGGGCCGGTATGCCCAGCGAGCGGGCCATCGCCGCCATCGCGAAGGAGAAGTGGACGCAGAAGCCCTGCTTGTCCTTCAGGAAGCGCGCTATGGCCTGCCGGCCGCTGCCGACCTTGACGTTGGTGTCGTACTGGAAGCCGCCCGTGATCGCGAAGTAGTCCTGAAGCTTGACGGCCTGCTCGTAGTGGCTGGTCGCCCCTTCGGTGACCTCACGCGCGGTCCGGGCGACCACCGCGGGCAGCGAGTCGGGGAGCTTCGTGAACTCGCGCTTTAGGGCGGAAGGCGGCTCCGGCGCGTCGGCCAGCTGTTCCGCCGTCGGCTGTACGTCGAGGCTGCGCACGGTGTACGTCGCCCCACGCGTGGTCTGCCGACGGTCGCCGACGACCGTCATGCCCAGCGGTTCGTACCGCCAGTTGCCCGTGATGTCCACGCCGCTCGGGGGGTACGGCATCGGCAGCCAGTTCTGGGCGTACCAGTCCGCGGCCGAGATGGTCGTCTCGACCTGGGTGCGCCGGACGTCCGGGCCGAGGCCGAAGGGCGTCGGGAACTCGTCGGGCACCGCCTGGATGTTGCGCTTGGACGGCTGCCAGGTGGTGCCGTCGAAGTCGTCCAGGGACACGATCCGCAGATACAGGTCCGCCAGGTCGGCCGTGTCGGTCCTGAGGGTCAGGACCTCGCGGTCCTCCTCCACGTTCAGACTGTCGCGCAGCGACACCAGCGGGTTCACCGCGGAGATCGTGCCGCCGCTCCCGCTGCCGGAGCCCACCCCGGCGCCCGCGGCGTCCAGCAGGCCGCCGTTCATCGCGGGCAGCCCGACCGGCACCACCAGGGCGAGGCCCAGCGCGACCGCGCCGATGCGCCGTCCCGTGCGGACCGGGGCCACCGCGCCGGTCGGCTCACCGCCGGCTCCCCGTGGGGCCCCGCCGAAGACCCGGCCCCACTGCGAGAGCCGGTCGCGCCCCTCGGCCAGGAGCAGCATGAGGTAGCCCGCGGCGGCCACCAGGAACCACAGCCAGTCCCCGGCACCGTCGGCCAGCCCCGCGGCCACCGAGTACAGCGCCAGCAGCGGCAGCCCGGCCGGTGCGGCGCTGCGGAACGTCACCGCGAGGGTGTCCACCGCCAGGCCGATGACCAGGACACCGCCGATGAGCATCAGCCGGATGCCCTCCGACAGCGGGGCCGGGATCGAGTACCGGCTGACGTCGTCCCCGCCCGCCTGCAACAGGTCGCCGAAGTGACGGAAGGCCTCCGGGCCGGGGATCACCCCGATGATCGCCTGCTTGTCGGCGAAGACCAGGGTCAGCAGCATCAGGGCGACGAGGGCCTGCACCGCCACCGTCAGGGGACGGGCCAGCGGTACGCGCCGGGCCGCCATGCCCACGCCTGTCTGGATCGCCAGCAGGAAGACCGCCTGGATCAGCCAGGTGACCGGGGAGACCAGCGGCAGCAGAGCGCAGGAGGCCATCAGTGTGGCCGCCGCGGCGCACAGCGCCATCCGCGTCCGCCCGCTCATGACCGTCCCCCCTCGCCCCGCGCGCCACCGGCCGCGACCGCGTCCGTACGCGCTCGGTCAGCCTGACGCCACAGCTCGTCCAGCGAGGCGGCCCGCGGCACGCTCAGGGCCGTCCAGCCCGCCTCCCGCAGCATCCTCAGCCGTTCCCCGCTCCTGTCCAACGCGCCGGACACATCGGTCGGTTCCCGCACCCACGCCGCGCTGTCCAGCACGAAGGCCACCGCGCCGCCGCTGCGCTGACGCATCTTGGCGGCCACCGCCGCCTGCTCCTCGTCGAGGTCGCCGAAGAAGGCGACCAGCAGCCCCTCGTTGCCGCCGCGCAGCACGTCGTACGCCCGCGACAGACCCGTACCGTCCGAGTGGTCGATCACCGCGAGGGTGTCCATCATCAGCCCGGCCGCGTCCGCGGACTCCTGGCTCGCGCCCGCGAACCCGTCGGCGCCCTCACCGGGCACCGAGCTGCCGGTGTCGGTCAACAGGCGGACGGAGAAGCCCCGCTCCAGCATGTGGACCAGCACGGACGCCGCGCCCGACACGGCCCACTCGAAGGCCGAGTCCGGGCCCGCGCCCTGGAAGGCCAGGCCCCGCGTGTCCAGCAGCACCGTGCAGCGGGAGCGCTGCGGCTGCTCCTCGCGGCGCACCATCAGTTCGCCGTAGCGCGCGGTGGAGCGCCAGTGCACGCGGCGCAGGTCGTCGCCGTAGCGGTACCCGCGCGGGATCACGTCGTCCTCGCCCGCCAGCGCCAGCGAGCGCTGCCGCCCGTCGCCGTACCCCTTCGCCTCGCCGCTGAAGCGCACCGGCGGGAGCGGCTCCACGCGCGGGATGACCGTCAGGGTGTCGTACGTCGAGAAGGAGCGGGTCAGCTCGCACATGCCGAACGGGTCGCTCAGGCGCAGCTGCAACGGGCCCAGGGGATAGCGGCCGCGCAGGTCGGAGCGGACCCGGTAGGACACCTCGCGGCGGCCGCCCGCCTCCACCCGGTCCAGGACGAAGCGCGGGCGCGGCCCGAGGACGTACGGCACCCGGTCCTGGAGCATCAGCAGGCCGGTGGGCAGCCGGGAGACGTTGTCCATCCGCAGATGCACGCGGGCCTCGCTGCCGGCGGGTACGCGCGCGGGGGCGAGCCTTCGGCTGCCGGCGACCCGGTACCGGGTGCGGTACAGCACCGTGGCGCACACCAGCGGGAGCACCGCCAGCAGCAGGCCGACGCGCAGCAGGTCGCTCTGGCCGAGGACGTAGGCACAGACGGCGGCCGCGACCCCGGCGGCCAGGAAGGAACGGCCACGCGTGGTCAGACCGGCCAGTGCGGTGCGGATCCCGCTCTTCTCGCCGCGGTCCGCCTCCACCTGCCCGGTCCCACCGGAGGTCATCCGAGCCTCCGCGGCGGCTGCTGGCCGTACACCGGAGTCCCGCGCCCCAGGCCGCCGAAGCCGCTCTGCTGCTGAGGCGCGGCGGGCACCGGGGTGCGCTGGAGGATCTCCTGGACGACCTGCTCGGAGGTACGGCGGTTCAGCTGGGCCTGCGCGGTGGGCAGCAGGCGGTGGGCCAGGACGGCCACGGCGAGGGCCTGCACGTCGTCCGGCAGCGCGTACTCCCGGCCGCTCAGGGCCGCCGACGCCTTCGCCGCGCGCAGCAGATGCAGCGTCGCGCGCGGGGAGGCGCCGAGTCTGAGGTCCGGGTGGGTGCGCGTGGCGGCGACCAGCTCCACCGCGTACCGGCGCACGGGCTCGGCGACATGGACGCCGCGGACGGCGTCGATCAGCTTCACGATGTCGTGCGCGTGCGCCACCGGCTGGAGGTCCTCCAGCGGCGAGACCCCGCCGTGCACGTCCAGCATCTGCAGTTCGGCCTCCACGCTGGGGTAGCCGACGGAGACACGGGCCATGAAACGGTCGCGCTGGGCCTCGGGCAGCGGGTAGGTGCCCTCCATCTCGACCGGGTTCTGCGTGGCCACCACCATGAAGGGGCTCGGCAGCTCGTAGGTCTGGCCGTCGATCGTGACCTGGCGCTCTTCCATGGACTCCAGCAGCGCGGACTGCGTCTTCGGCGAGGCGCGGTTGATCTCGTCGCCGATCACGATCTGGGCGAAGATCGCGCCGGGCTTGAACTCGAAGTCCTTGCGCTGCTGGTCCCAGATGGAGACACCGGTGATGTCGGACGGCAGCAGGTCCGGCGTGAACTGGATACGCCGGACGGAACAGTCGATGGACCGCGCCAGCGCCTTGGCCAGCATCGTCTTGCCCACGCCGGGGACATCCTCGATCAGAAGATGCCCCTCGGCGAGCAGTACGGTCAGCGAAAGCCGTACGACCTCGGGCTTGCCCTCGATCACACCCTCCACCGAACTGCGGACACGCTCCACAGTGGCGGTCAGATCAGTGAGGCTCGCTCGATCGTCATAGGTCGTCACCCGGCCCTCCTCGGCCCGTTCTTTCCGGGCCGACGCGATGCGGACCGGCCCACCCCTGGAACTCGGACACCACGCGAGGAATGTTCCGCGTGCTGCCACACTCGCATTCTTGCTGCCGTTACCGATTCGTGTCACTCGACTGTGGACAACTGTCCGCGATATGTCAGGGCTTAGGGCCTTTTGTGCCCCGCGAAGCCGGAATTGACAGCGAAACGACAGCTGGGGCGGAGGGTTACGCGGGGTCGATCTCGCGCAGCAGACCCGTCTTCACGTCGAAGACGAAGCCGCGGACGTCGTCGGTGTGCTCCAGGAACGGCGAGGTGCGCACGCGCTGCATCGACTGCCGCACGTCCTGGTCGACGTCCCGGAAGGACTCCACCGCCCAGGCGGGCCGCTGGCCGACCTCCAGCTCCAGCTCGGTGCGGAAGTCCTCGGTGAGGGACTCCAGGCCGCAGCCGGTGTGATGGATCAGCACCACGCTGCGGGTGCCGAGCTTGCGCTGGCTGATGGTGAGCGAGCGGATCACGTCGTCGGTGACCACGCCGCCCGCGTTGCGGATGGTGTGACAGTCGCCGAGTTCCAGGCCGAGCGCGGCGTGCAGGTCGAGCCGGGCGTCCATGCAGGCGACGACGGCGACGTGGAGCACAGGGCGGGCGTCCATGCCCGGGTCGGTGAACGCGGAGGCGTAGCGCTCGTTGGCCTCGACCAGGCGGTCGGTGACCGTGCCGCGGACTATCGCACTCTCGGGGCCAGCGGGAACCGATGCAGAAGTCGTCATACCCATGACGTTACTGGTCACGTCCGAAATGGTCCTGCTGTGAGAGGGGACAAAGAACGCCATTGAGTCTTGTTGTGAGCTAACCCACTGGGGTGGCGTGAGGGCGCCCATACGAGCGATTTCACGCATGGGGCGGCTGGGCCGGAACCCGAAGCGGCGACGCGCAGGCCGGTTGATTGACCGCGAGACACCGTGGACTAAAGTGACGCGAAGCGGGAGGCGAGACTCCCTGCTGGACTGAATTCCCCGGAGACCCCGGTGATTTTCCGGAGATCTCCCCGCGTGCGCGGCGCGTACGCACGGCTCGGCCTCCTCCCGCTCCCGGTCGGCTGACGCTTCCGGCGCCGGCAGGCCTCCCCATTCACTGGGGTTCCCCAGTCTGTCGGGGCGGGCGGGGACCCGGCGGTGTGTACGGCCCCGCCGGATCTGAGAGGGCCCCTTGAGCCAGAGTCGACATGTCCCGGTGATGCTCCAGCGGTGCCTGGACCTGTTGGCCCCCGCCCTTCAGCGGCCCGGAGCGGTGGTCGTCGACTGCACCCTCGGGCTCGGCGGCCACAGCGAGGCCCTGCTCCAGCGGTTCCCAGAGGCCCGGCTCGTCGCCCTCGACCGGGACAAGGAGGCCCTGCGCCTGTCCGGCGAGCGACTAGCCCCGTACGGCGAACGCGCGACCCTCGTGCACGCCGTCTACGACGAGCTCCCCGACGTCCTGGACAGGCTCGGCATCGCGCGCGTGCAGGGCGTCCTGTTCGACCTCGGCGTCTCCTCCATGCAGCTCGACGAGGCCGACCGCGGCTTCGCCTACGCCCAGGACGCCCCCCTCGACATGCGCATGGACCAGACGACCGGCGTCAGCGCCGCCGAGGTCCTCAACACCTACCCGCCCGGCGAACTCGTCCGGATCCTGCGGGCGTACGGCGAGGAGAAGCAGGCCAAGCGGATCGTGGCCGCCATCGTGCGCGAGCGCGCCAAGGAGCCGTTCACCAACAGCGCCCGGCTCGTGGAGCTCATCCGGGACGCGCTGCCGCAGGCCGCCAAGCGCACCGGCGGCAACCCGGCCAAGCGCACCTTCCAGGCGCTGCGCATCGAGGTCAACGGCGAGCTCTCCGTCCTGGAGCGGGCGATCCCGGCCGCGGTGGAGGCCCTCGCCGTCGGCGGGCGGATCGCGGTGCTGTCGTACCACTCGCTGGAGGACCGGCTGGTCAAGCAGGTGTTCGCGGCCGGCGCCGCCAACACCGCGCCGCCCGGGCTGCCCGTCGTCCCCGAGCAGTACCAGCCCCGACTCAAGCTGCTGACGCGCGGTGCCGAACTTCCCACCGAGGAAGAGGTCGCCGAGAACCGCCGCGCCGCACCTGCGCGTCTGCGGGGCGCCGAACGCATCAGGGAGTCCATCGAATGACAGCCGGGAGGCAGGGGCGGGTGTCCGGGTCCAGTATCCAAACCCATGAGTTGGAAAACCGGACCCGGGGGAGGGCAAGTGAGTAGGAAACCCGAACTGAGGGGTCGGGCCGCCCGGCTCGCGCGGCTCTTCCCCTCCGGGGCCCGGCAGGCCGCCCGTGCCCCCTTCGTCCTCCTCGTCGTCCTCCTCCTCGGCGGTGGCCTCATCGGGCTCCTCGTGCTGAACTCCGCCCTCAGTGAAGGCGCGTTCAGGCTCGACGACCTCCAGAAGGAGACGAAGTCCCTCACCGACGAGGAACAGTCCCTCCAGCGGGACATCGACGCCTACTCCGCCCCCGACGCCCTCCAGCGCCGCGCCCTCGAACTCGGCATGGTCCCCGGCGGCGACCCCGCCTTCCTCAACCCCGACGGCTCGGTCAGGGGCGCCCCCAGCCCCGCGCCCGGAGGCCAGGGCGCCGCGTACAACCCGCTCGCCCTCGCACCCGAGGCCCTGGTCACCGAGCCAGGACCGCCGCCGGTGACCGAGGCGACGCCCACCACGCCGGGCCCCGAGGCGACGCCCACCGTGCCCACCTCCCCGGCCACCCCCACCGAGCCGCAGCCCGCGGCCACCTACGCCGTGCCCCAGTACGCGCCCTCCGTCCAGCAGTCCACCGCATACCCGACCCCCGGCAGGTGACGGAAGTGTCCGACAGGGAACCGCCCCGCCGCCGCGTGCCCGGCCCCGCGAAGCCCGCCCGCTCCGCCGGCGCCCAGCGACGCCCGGGCCCCGGCGCCCGCCCGGCCCGCCGGCCGAGCAGGCCCCGCCCTATGCCCACCGGCAGGATCCGGCTCGGCAGCCCCCGCCCCCGGCTGCGCATGGTCGGCCTGGCCCTGACCCTCGTCCTGGCCGTCTTCGTCGTACGACTGCTCCAGGTGCAGGGCGTCGAGGCGAGCACCTATGCCGCCAAGGCCGAGAAGAACCGCTACGTGGGCTACACCCTGGCCGCCGAGCGCGGCGGCATCACCGACCGCAACGGCGTGGCGCTCGCGACCAGCGTGGACGCGTACGACATCACCGCCGACCCCACCCTGTTCTCCCGTGAGCAGCTGAAGATCGACGACGGCCCCGAGCAGGCGGCCGCCCTCCTCGCGCCGATCCTCGGCCAGGAGCCGGAGAAGATCGTCCACAAGCTCCGGCCCGCGAACAAGAACCTGCGTTACACCCTGCTGGCCAGCCGCCAGACCCCGCAGGTCTGGAAGCAGATCAAGGACCTGAAGAGCGCGCTGGCCACCAAGGCCGAGAGCGACAAGAGCACGGTCAACGTCCTCGCGGGCGTCCTGTCGGTCGCCAGCAGCAAGCGCGTGTACCCGAACGGCGACCTCGCCGCCGGGATACTGGGCTGGGTCAACGCCGACGGCAAGGGCGGCGGCGGTATCGAGCAGCAGCTGAACAAGCAGCTGTCCGGCAAGGACGGCGAGATCCGCTACGCCCAGTCCGGCGGCCGCCAGGTCCCCACCGTGGGCTCCACCGAGACGCCCGCCGTGCCCGGCAGCGACGTCGAGCTCACCATCGACCGCGACATCCAGTGGGCCGCCCAGAACGCGATCAGCGAGCAGGTCCAGGAGTCCAAGGCGGACCGCGGCTATGTGATCGTCCAGGACACCCGCACCGGCGAGATCCTCGCCCTGGCCAACTCGCCCGGCTTCGACCCGAACGACCTGTCCGCGGCCAACAGCGCGAACATGGGCAACGCGGCCCTTCGGGACGCCTACGAGCCCGGCTCCACCGCCAAGGTCATGTCGATGGCCGCCGTACTGGAGGAGGGCGTGGCCACCCCCGGCACGCATGTCATCGTGCCCAACCGGCTGCACCGCGGCGACCGGCTGTTCCGGGACGACATCGACCACGAGACCTGGTTCCTCACGCTCAACGGCGTGCTCGCCAAGTCCAGCAACATCGGCACCATCCTGGCCACCGGCCAGCTCGGCAAGACCCAGCGGGAGGTCAACAAGGTCCTCTACAGCTACCTGCGCAAGTTCGGTATCGGCAGCTACACCGGGCTCGGCTTCCCCGGCGAGACCCCGGGCATCCTGGCGGCGCCGGACAAGTGGTCGACGTCGCAGCAGTACACGATCCCTTTCGGCCAGGGCTTCTCCCTCAACGCGCTGCAGGCGGCCTCGATCTACTCGACGATCGCCAACGGCGGCGTCCGCGTCGAACCCACGCTCGTGCGTGGCACCGAGGGGCCCGACGGGAAGTTCACCGAGGCCCCCAAGCCCGAGAAGACCCGGGTCGTCAGCGCCAAGACGGCGAAGACCCTCGCCCAGATGCTGGAGTCGGTCGTGGACGACCGGGAGGGCACCGGCACCAAGGCGCGCATCCCCGGCTACCGGGTCGCGGGCAAGACGGGTACGGCGAACCGAGTGGATCCGGCCACCGGCAAGTACCGCGGCTACACGTCGTCGTTCGCCGGATTCGCGCCCGCGGACAAGCCCCGTGTCACGGTCTACTGCGCCATTCAGAACGCCACCCAGGGAAGCTACTTCGGCGGCCAGATCTGCGGACCCGTCTACAAGAAGGTGATGGAGTTCGCCCTGAAGACCCTCCAGGTCCCGCCGACCGGGGCCAAGGCCGCCAAGCTCCCGGTCGAGTTCAACTGACCACCCTGATCAGCACCGAGCAGCCAGGAAACACCTCGTGACAACGATCACTCCCGATCCCGGGAACCAGAGCACGCCTCGCACCTCTCCCACCCGTCACCCACCACCACCCCTGCCGGACCGCGCTGCGCGCGGGCCCCTATTTAGCTCCCAGGCGGGTGCGCCCGGTACGCTCACCGCCGTGCCACACGCTGATCAGTCCCAAACCACCCAGAAGGGGCATCCCGTGACGTATCCCGGGCCGCCCAGGCCGGTGCAGGTCTCCGCCACACCCCTCGCGGAACTCGCCGATCAGCTGGGTGCCGCCGCGCCGGACCGCGCGGACGCCGCCGTAGCGGTCACGGGCATCACCCATGACTCGCGCGCCGTCCGCCCCGGCGATCTGTACGCCGCTCTCCCGGGCGCCCGCCTGCACGGCGCCGACTTCGTCACGCAGGCCGCGGGCCTGGGCGCGGTCGCCGTGCTGACCGACCCGAGCGGCGCCGAGCGCGCCGCCGTGACCGGCCTGCCGGTCCTGGTGGTCGAGGATCCCCGCGGGCAGATGGGTGAACTGGCGGCCACGATCTACGGCCACCCCGGACGCGATCTCCTCCAGATCGGCATCACCGGCACCTCGGGCAAGACCACCACGGCGTATCTCGTCGAGGGCGCCCTCAAGACCGCCCGGTCGACCGGGCTCATCGGCACGGTCGAGATGCGCATCGGCGACGAGCGCATCAAGTCCGAGCGCACCACGCCCGAAGCCACCGACCTCCAGGCCCTGTTCGCCGTCATGCGCGAACGCGGAGTGGAGGCCGTCGCCATGGAGGTCTCCAGCCACGCGCTGGTCCTCGGCCGGGTCGACGGCTGTGTCTTCGACATCGCCGTGTTCACCAACCTCAGCCCGGAACACATGGAGTTCCACTCCGACATGGAGGACTACTTCCGGGCCAAGGCACAGCTGTTCACCCCGAAACGCGGCAGGCTCGGCGTGGTCAACCTCGACGACGAGTACGGCCGCAGGCTGGTCAAGGAGGCCGGCGTCCCGGTCGTCACCTACTCCGCCGAGGGCCACCCCGACGCCGACTGGCGCGCCGATGACGTGACCATCGGCCCCATGGACTCGACGTTCACCGTGATCGGCCCGAAGGGCGAGCGGATCGCCGCCAGGTCGCCGATCGCCGGGCCCTTCAACGTGGCGAACACCCTCGCCGCCATCACCGCCCTGGCCGCCGCCGGCCTCGACGTGCAGACCGCCGCCGACGGCATCGCCGCCGTGCCGGGCGTGCCGGGCCGCCTCGAGCGGGTGGACGCCGGGCAGCCGTATCTCGCGGTCGTGGACTACGCCCACAAGACCGACGCCGTCGAATCGGTGCTCAAGGCGCTCCGCAAGGTCACCGAGGGCAGCCTGCACATCGTGCTCGGCTGCGGCGGCGACCGGGACGTGACCAAGCGCGAGCCGATGGGCGCCGCCGCGGCCCGCCTCGCCGACACCGCCGTACTGACCTCCGACAACCCCCGCTCCGAGGACCCCCTCGCGATCCTCGCAACCATGCTCCAGGGCGCGGCGTCCGTACCGGCACACGAGCGTGGCGAGGTCCAGGTCTTCGAGGACCGGGCCGCCGCCATCGCCGCGGCCGTCGCCCGCGCCCGGCCCGGCGACACCGTGCTGGTCGCCGGCAAGGGCCATGAGCAGGGCCAGGACATCGCCGGAGTGGTCCGTCCCTTCGACGACCGCCAGGTCCTGCGCGAAGCTATCCAGAAGACCCAGGGATGAACTTGTGATCGCCCTCTCCCTCGCCGAGATCGCAGAAGTCGTCGGCGGGCAGACGCACGACATACCGGATCCGTCCGTCCAGGTCACCGGACCGGTCGTCCGGGACTCCCGGGAAGTGGAGCCCGGCACCCTCTTCGCCGCCTTCGTCGGCGAGCGCGTGGACGGCCACGACTTCGCCGGCAAGGTCGTCGAAGCGGGCGCGGTCGCCGTACTGGCGTCGCGTCCCGTCGGCGTTCCCGCGATCGTCGTGGCCGACGTCCAGACGGCCCTCGGCGCCCTCGCCCGGCATGTCGTACGCCGGCTCGGCGCGACCCTCGTCGCCCTGACCGGCTCGGCGGGCAAGACCAGCACCAAGGACCTGGTCGCCCAGGTGCTCCAGCGCAAGGCGCCCACCGTGTTCACGCCGGGCTCGCTCAACAACGAGATCGGGTTGCCCCTGACCGCGCTCAGCGCCACCGAGGAGACCAGGTTCCTCGTCCTGGAGATGGGCGCCCGCGGCATCGGCCACATCCGCTACCTCGCCGATCTGACGCCGCCGAAGATCGGCCTGGTGCTCAACGTCGGCACCGCCCACATCGGCGAGTTCGGCGGCCGCGAGCAGATCGCGCAGGCCAAGGGCGAGTTGGTGGAGAGCCTTCCGGAGGACGGCGCGGCGATCCTCAACGCCGACGATCCCCTCGTACGGGCCATGGCGTCCCGTACGAAGGCGAAGGTGATTCTTTTCGGAGAGTCCGGCGAAGCGGACGTACGCGCCGAGAACGTGCGACTCACGGACAGCGGACAGCCTTCCTTCGTGCTTCACACACCCTCCGGGTGCAGCGATGTGACCATGCGCCTGTACGGTGAGCACCACGTGTCGAACGCGCTCGCCGCGGCCGCCGTCGCCCATGAGCTGGGCATGTCCGCGGAAGAGATCGCCACCGCGCTCTGCGAGGCGGGCTCCCTCTCCCGCTGGCGGATGGAGGTCACCGAGCGCCCGGACGGCGTGACGGTCGTCAACGACGCCTACAACGCGAACCCCGAGTCCATGCGAGCCGCTCTGCGTGCGCTCGCGGCCATGGGCAGGGGGCGTCGTACGTGGGCGGTGCTCGGCAAGATGGCCGAGCTCGGGGACGAGGCGCTCGCCGAGCACGACGCGGTCGGACGGCTCGCCGTCCGGCTCAACGTCAGCAAGCTCGTCGCGGTCGGGGGCAGGGAAGCGTCCTGGCTGCAACTGGGCGCATATAACGAGGGTTCGTGGGGTGAGGAGTCGGTGCACGTGTCCGACGCACAGGCGGCGGTCGACCTGTTGCGCAGCGAGTTGCGCCCGGGGGACGTCGTGCTCGTGAAGGCGTCCCGTTCGGTCGGTCTGGAGAGCGTCGCCGAGGCGCTGCTCTCGGGCGGTACCCAGGGTGAGGTTGCCGCCCGATGATGAATCAGATCCTGTTCTCAGGAGTCATTGGCCTCTTCCTGACCCTGGTCGGCACCCCGCTGCTGATCAAGCTGCTGGCCCGCAAGGGCTACGGCCAGTACATCCGTGACGACGGCCCGCGCGAGCACCACGCCAAGCGCGGTACGCCGACCATGGGCGGTATCGCCTTCATCCTGGCGACGATCGCGGCGTACTTCCTGTCCAAGCTGATCACCGGCAAGCCGCCGACGTTCTCCGGCATCCTGGTGATCGGTCTGATGGCCGGCATGGGTCTGGTCGGCTTCCTGGACGACTACATCAAGATCGTCAAGCGTCGCTCGCTCGGTCTGCGGGCCAAGGCCAAGATGGCGGGCCAGCTGCTCGGCGGTATCGCCTTCGCGGTGCTCTCGCTGCAGTTCGCGGACAACCGGGGCAACACCCCGGCCTCCACCAAGATCTCCTTCGTACAGGACTTCGGCTGGTCCATCGGCCCGGTGCTGTTCGTCGTGTGGGCGCTGTTCATGATCCTCGCCATGTCGAACGGCGTGAACCTGACGGACGGCCTGGACGGCCTCGCCACCGGCGCCTCCGTGCTGGTCTTCGGCGCGTACACGTTCATCGGGGTCTGGCAGTTCCAGGAGTCCTGTGCCAACGCGCAGATCCTGCCCAACCCGAACGCCTGCTACGAAGTGCGCGATCCACTCGACCTCGCCGTCGTCTCCTCCGCGCTGATGGGCGCCTGCCTCGGCTTCCTGTGGTGGAACACGTCGCCGGCCAAGATCTTCATGGGTGACACCGGTTCGCTGGCCCTCGGCGGCGCGCTCGCCGGTCTCGCCATCTGCTCGCGCACCGAACTGCTGCTCGCCATCCTCGGCGGCCTGTTCGTGCTGATCACCATGTCGGTGGTCATCCAGGTCGGCTCCTTCCGCCTCACCGGCAAGCGCGTCTTCCGTATGGCGCCACTCCAGCACCACTTCGAACTCAAGGGCTGGTCCGAAGTCCTTGTGGTGGTCCGCTTCTGGATCATCCAGGGCATCTGTGTGATTGTCGGACTCGGCCTCTTCTACGCGGGATGGGCAGCGGACAAGTGACCGACTGGCAGGGGAAGAACGTCACCGTCGCGGGACTCGGCGTCTCCGGGATCCCGGCGGCCAAGGTGCTGCACGCGCGCGGGGCGAACGTCACGGTCGTCAACGACGGCGACGACGCACGCGCGCGTGCCCAGGCCGCCGAACTGGAGGCGCTCGGTATCACCGTCCGCCTCGGCGACGGGGCGACCCTGCCCGAAGGCACCGAACTCATCGTCACCGCACCCGGCTGGAAGCCGGACAAGCCGCTGTTCACGGCGGCCCGTGAGGCGGGCGTCCCGGTCTGGGGCGACGTCGAGCTGGCCTGGCGGCTGCGCGGCCCGGACGCCGCGCCCTGGCTCGCCGTCACCGGCACCAACGGCAAGACCACGACCGTCCAGATGCTCGCCTCCATCCTCAAGGCGGCGGGCCTGCGGACGGCCGCCGTCGGCAACATCGGCGTCTCCCTCCTCGACGCGGTGCTCGGCGACGAGCAGTACGACGTCCTCGCCGTGGAGTTGTCCAGCTACCAGCTGCACTGGGCGCCCTCACTGCGGGCGCACTCCGCGGTCGTGCTGAACCTCGCCCCGGACCACCTCGACTGGCACGGCTCCATGGAGGCGTACGCGCGCGACAAGGGCCGTATCTACGAGGGCAATCGCGTCGCCTGTGTCTACAACGTCGCCGACAAGGCCACCGAGGACCTGGTGCGCGCGGCGGACGTCGAGGAGGGCTGCCGGGCCATCGGCTTCACCCTCGGCACCCCGGGCCCGTCCCAACTCGGTGTCGTCGAGGGCATCCTGGTCGACCGCGCCTTCGTCGAGAACCGGCAGAAGAACGCCCAGGAGCTCGCCGAGGTCGCCGACGTCAACCCGCCGGCCCCGCACAACATCGCCAACGCCCTCGCGGCAGCGGCCCTCGCCCGGGCCTACGGCGTGCCCGCCAGGGCCGTACGGGACGGCCTGCGCGCCTTCACCCCGGACGCCCATCGCATCGCGCATGTGGCGGACCTGGACGGGGTCGCGTACATCGACGACTCCAAGGCCACCAACACCCACGCGGCGGAAGCCTCGTTGGCTGCGTACGAGTCCATCGTCTGGATCGCGGGCGGGCTCGCCAAGGGCGCCGTCTTCGAGGAACTGGTCGCCAAGTCGGCCGAACGGCTGCGTGGAGTCGTGCTCATCGGCGCCGATCGTGCCCTGATCCGTGAAGCCCTCGCGCGACACGCGCCGGAAGTACCCGTCGTCGACCTCGACCGGACCGACACTGGGGCGATGCTCGCGGCGGTCCAGGAAGCGAAGCGGCTCGCCCGGCCCGGTGACACGGTGCTGCTCGCCCCGGCCTGTGCCTCGATGGACATGTTCGTCAACTACAACCAGCGCGGTGACGTGTTCGCGGAGGCGGTTCGCGAACTCGGCGCGGGCGCCTGACGCCGGGTCTCGGCCACTGCGGGTGCTTCGGGACCCTTGGAGGGACGCGTGACTCGGATGTGGCCGGACGGTACGTACTCCCACGGCGAGGCGGTGGGCGCCGATGCCCGGTAGCCGTACGGGACGGCCCCCCGTCCAGCGCGCCGTTCGGCGCCCCGTCGTTCCCCGGCCGTCGTCGCACGACAACGCCGTACGGCGGCTCTACATCCGGCTCAACCGGGCGTGGGACCGGCCGCTGACCGCGTACTACCTGATCCTCGGCGGCAGCCTGCTGATCACCGTGCTCGGTCTGGTGATGGTCTACTCGGCCTCCCAGATCACCGCCCTGCAGATGTCGCTGCCCGGGTCGTACTTCTTCCGCAAGCAGCTGCTGGCCGCGGCGATCGGCGCCGGTCTGCTGTTCGCCGCCTCGCGGATGCCGGTGAAGCTGCACCGGGCGCTCGCCTACCCGATCCTCGCGGGCGCCGTCTTCCTGATGGCGCTGGTGCAGGTCCCCGGGATAGGGGTCGCGGTCAACGGCAACCAGAACTGGATCGCCCTCGGCGGCTCCTTCCAGATCCAGCCCAGCGAGTTCGGCAAGCTGGCGCTGGTGCTGTGGGGCGCGGACCTGATCGCCCGCAAAGAGGACAAGAAGCTGCTCACGCAGTGGAAGCACATGCTGGTGCCGCTCGTGCCGGTCGCCTTCATGCTGCTCGGGCTGATCATGCTCGGCGGCGACATGGGTACGGCGATCATCCTGTCGGCGATCCTCTTCGGCCTGCTGTGGCTGGCCGGGGCGCCGACCCGGCTGTTCGTGGGGGTTCTGTCGATCGCCGGCCTGATCGGCCTGCTCCTGATCAAGACCAGCCAGAACCGCATGGCCCGCCTCCAGTGCCTGGGCGCCACCGAACCGCGCAGCGGCGCCGTCGACTGCTGGCAGGCCGTGCACGGCATCTACGCGCTCGCCTCGGGCGGAATCTTCGGCTCCGGGCTCGGTGCGAGCGTGGAGAAATGGGGCCAACTACCCGAAGCCCACACCGACTTCATCTTCGCCGTCACCGGTGAGGAACTGGGCCTGGCGGGGACGCTGTCGGTGCTCGCCCTGTTCGCGGCTCTAGGCTATGCGGGTATCCGCGTGGCCGGACGCACGGAGGACCGCTTCGTCAGGTATGCCGCGGGAGGTGTGACCACCTGGATCACCGCGCAAGCTGTGATCAACATCGGTGCGGTGCTCGGCCTGCTGCCGATCGCCGGCGTCCCCCTTCCGCTGTTCTCCTACGGAGGATCCGCCCTGCTGCCGACCATGTTCGCCATCGGGCTGCTGATCGCGTTCGCGCGCGACGAGCCCGCTGCGCGGGCAGCGCTTTCCGTGCGGCAACCCCGCTTTGGTAGAAAGCGTGCGGGAGGCGCCGGCTCAGGCCGGGCGCCTCGGAGATGGAACACGATGCGACGGCGTGCCTCGGCGGCGCGCTCGTCCGGAGAGCGGTGAATTTCGGTGCATGTCGTACTCGCCGGTGGGGGGACCGCCGGCCACATCGAGCCCGCGCTCGCCCTCGCGGACGCCCTGCGCAGGCAGGACCCGACCGTGGGGATCACGGCCCTGGGCACGGAGCGCGGCCTGGAGACCAAGCTCGTCCCGCAGCGGGGCTACGAGCTCGCGCTGATCCCCGCCGTGCCGCTGCCCCGCAAGCCCACGCCCGAACTGATCACCGTCCCGGGCCGACTGCGCGGCACGATCAAGGCGACCGAGCAGATCCTGGAGCGCACCAAGGCGGACGCCGTCGTCGGCTTCGGCGGCTATGTCGCCCTGCCCGGCTACCTCGCCGCCAAGCGCCTAGGCGTGCCGATCATCATCCACGAGGCCAACGCCCGCCCGGGCCTCGCCAACAAGATCGGTTCGCGCTACGCCGCCCAGGTCGCCGTCTCCACCCCGGACAGCAAGCTCCGCAACTCGCGCTACATCGGCATCCCGCTGCGCCGGACCATCGCCACCCTCGACCGGGCCGCCGTCCGCCCCGAGGCCCGCGCCGCGTTCGGCCTCGACCCGAACCTGCCCACGCTGCTGGTCTCCGGCGGCTCGCAGGGCGCCCGCCGCCTCAACGAGGTCGTCCAGCAGGTCGCGCCCTGGCTCCAGCAGGCCGGAATCCAGATCCTGCACGCGGTCGGCCCGAAGAACGAACTGCCGCAGGTGCACCAGATGCCGGGAATGCCCCCGTACATCCCGGTACCGTACGTGGACCGGATGGACCTCGCGTACGCCGCGGCCGACATGATGCTCTGCCGCGCGGGCGCGATGACCGTCGCCGAACTCTCCGCCGTCGGACTCCCGGCCGCCTATGTCCCGCTGCCCATCGGCAACGGCGAACAGCGGCTCAACGCCCAGCCGGTGGTCAAGGCCGGCGGCGGACTGCTGGTCGACGACGCGGAGCTCACGCCCGAGTGGGTGCAGCAGAACGTCCTGCCCGTGCTCGCCGACCCGCACCGGCTGTACGAGATGTCCCGCGCCGCAAGCGAGTTCGGCCGCCGGGACGCCGACGACCTGCTCGTCGGCATGGTGTACGAGGCGATCGCCTCGCATCGCCGCTAGGAACGTATGACGGAGGGCAGGGAGCGTGGCCGGACCGACGACCGCGGAGCGCGGTGAACGCCAGCAGGAGTCGTCCGACCCGCCCCTCGCCCGGCGATTGAGGCCGACTCCGAGACTTCGTACGATCATCATCCTTCTTGTGGTGCTCGTCCTTCTCGGCGCGGGCTCCGTGTGGCTGCTGTACGGCTCCAAGTGGCTGCGCGTCGAGCGCGTATCCGTCTCCGGGACCCAGGTTCTGACGCCCGAACAGGTCCAGGAGGTGGCCGACGTCCCCGTGGGCGCGCCGCTGATTTCCGTCGACATCGACGCGATTGAGGCACGGCTGCTCCAGGAATTGCCCCGAATTGACGCGGTTGACGTGGTTCGCTCCTGGCCGCATGGAATCAGTCTTAAAGTGGCGGAGCGTACTCCGGTTCTGATTGTCCAAAAGGACGGAAAGTTCGTCGAAGTGGACAAGGAAGGCGTCCGTTTCGCCACGGTTTCTCAGCCTCCGAAAGGCGTTGCCGCGCTGGAATTGACGGTGTCCCGGTCGAGTACCGCGGCCGCGAGCCTGCGCCGCTTCGGGGAGAGCCGGCTGGTGCGGGAGGCGGTGCGCGTCGCCGGGGCCCTTCCGGACGCCGTCGCGCGCGACACCCAGGTCGTCAAGGTCCGTTCCTACGACGACATCTCGCTGGCTCTGACCGGCGGGCGGACCGTCGCCTGGGGGAGCGGCGAGAAGGGGGCCGCGAAGGCCCGCACACTCACCGCTCTCATGAAAGCCTCGCCGGATGCGCGGTACTTCGACGTCAGCGTTCCCACCGCGCCTGCGTCATCAGGGAGTTGACGCACATCCGCGCAGGCCAGCACCCTGGTTGGGCAGCGACATGGCTGATCACATAGGGTGAAAAGAAAAACGGGAGGTTCGGCGTGTTCGTTGAACGTGCGCCACTTGTCGACTTAGTGTCCTGTTCAGAAGACTTCAAGGAACAGACACACTGGTAACCCTAAACTTCAGGGTTAGGGTTCGGGTCGGCGCTACGGACCGTCCCATTCGGCATCAGTCGCGGTTCACGAAGCACAGCCTCTTCGTGATCCGACGACCCGTAACTCGAGGCGAGAGGCCTTCGACGTGGCAGCACCGCAGAACTACCTCGCAGTCATCAAAGTCATCGGTGTCGGCGGCGGTGGTGTCAATGCCATCAACCGGATGATCGAGGTCGGTCTCAAGGGCGTCGAGTTCATCGCCATCAACACCGACGCGCAAGCTCTGTTGATGAGCGACGCCGACGTCAAGCTCGACGTCGGCCGTGAACTCACCCGCGGACTCGGCGCCGGAGCCAACCCGGCCGTCGGCCGCAAGGCCGCCGAGGACCACCGCGAGGAGATCGAGGAGGTCCTCAAGGGGGCCGACATGGTCTTCGTGACGGCCGGTGAAGGCGGCGGCACCGGGACCGGCGGCGCGCCCGTCGTGGCCAACATCGCCCGCTCTCTCGGCGCCCTCACCATCGGCGTGGTCACGCGCCCGTTCACCTTCGAGGGACGGCGCCGCGCCAACCAGGCCGAGGACGGCATCGCCGAACTCCGCGAAGAGGTCGACACCCTCATCGTCATTCCGAACGACCGGTTGCTGTCCATCTCGGACCGCCAGGTCTCGGTCCTCGACGCCTTCAAGTCGGCCGACCAGGTCCTGCTCTCCGGTGTCCAGGGCATCACCGACCTCATCACCACCCCTGGCCTCATCAACCTCGACTTCGCCGACGTGAAGTCGGTCATGTCCGAGGCCGGTTCGGCCCTCATGGGCATCGGTTCGGCCCGCGGCGACGACCGCGCGGTGGCCGCGGCCGAGATGGCGATCTCCTCGCCGCTGCTGGAAGCCTCCATCGACGGCGCCCGCGGCGTACTGCTCTCCATCTCCGGTGGCTCCGACCTCGGTCTGTTCGAGATCAACGAGGCCGCCCAGCTGGTCAGCGAGGCCGCCCACCCCGAGGCCAACATCATCTTCGGCGCGGTCATCGACGACGCCCTCGGCGACGAGGTCCGGGTCACCGTGATCGCGGCCGGCTTCGACGGGGGGCAGCCGCCGGCCCGCCGGGACAACGTCCTCGGTTCGACCTCGTCGTCCTCCTCGTCCCCTTCCTCGGCCCCGGCCCGCCGCGAGGAGCCCACTCCGGTACGGCCGGCCGAGAGCCGCCCGTCCTTCGGCTCGCTCGGCAGCGTCACGCCGAAGGAGGAGCCCGAGTCCGCGCCCGAGCCGGTGAACGACATCCCGGTCGCCCCGCCGGTGCCGCCGTCGCGGACCTACGCCGACAGCGCGGCCGAGGAGCTGGACGTTCCGGACTTCCTTAAGTGATCCTTCAGACGTGATAGGACAGCGCGACACCGTGAGCGGCGCGCACTTCGCCTTCACCGACCGGTGGGGCGGGGTGAGCGCCGCTCCGTATGAGGAGCTCAACCTCGGCGGAGCGGTCGGCGACGACAGCGAGGCCGTACTGACCAACCGCGAACTCGCCGCCAAGTCCCTGGGGCTCGGGCCGGGCGAGGTCGTCTGGATGAACCAGGTGCACGGGGCGGACGTCGTCGTGGTCGAAGGGCCATGGCGTGATCGTCCGGTGCCCGAGGTCGACGCGATCGTCACCGTGCAGCGGGGTCTCGCCCTCGCCGTACTCACCGCCGACTGCGTGCCGGTCCTGCTGGCCGATCCGGTCGCCGGGGTCGTCGGCGCGGCCCACGCGGGGCGGCCCGGCATGATCGCCGGGGTCGTCCCGGCCACGCTACGCGCGATGACGGACCTGGGCGCCGAGCCGTCCCGGATCGTCGCCCGCACCGGCCCCGCCGTCTGCGGACGGTGCTACGAGGTGCCCGAGGCGATGCGCGCCGAAGTGGCCGCCGTGGAGCCGGCGGCGTACGCCGAGACGAGTTGGGGCACGCCCGCGGTGGACGTGGCCGCCGGAGTGCACGCCCAGCTCGGGCGCCTCGGGGTGCGCGACCGGGAGCAGTCGCCGGTCTGCACGCTTCAGTCGCGCGACCACTTCTCGTACCGCCGCGACCGCACCACCGGTCGGCTCGCGGGCTATGTATGGCTGGACTGAATGGACATGACGGACCGTAAGGACGAACTCGCCGCGAACCTGGCGAAGGTGGAGGACCGCATCGCCGCGGCGTGCGCGGCGGCCGGGCGCGCCCGCGAGGAGGTGACCCTGATCGTGGTCACCAAGACCTATCCCGCGAGCGATGTGCGGATGCTGTCGGAACTCGGTGTGCGCCATGTCGCCGAGAACCGCGATCAGGACGCTGCGCCGAAGGCCACCGAATGCTCGGATCTGCCCCTTGCGTGGCATTTTGTCGGCCAGTTGCAGACCAACAAAGTGCGATCTGTGGTCGGTTACGCGGATCTCGTGCAGTCCGTCGATCGTTCCAAGCTGGTGACGGCCCTGTCGAAGGAGGCCGTTCGGCAGGAGCGCGAGATCGGCTGCCTGATCCAGGTGGCGCTGGACGCGGGAGACAGTGAGCGGGGTGAGAGGGGTGGGGTGGCGCCGGGCGGGATCGAAGAGTTGGCCGACCTGGTCGCGAAGGCCCCCGGGCTGAGGCTCGACGGGCTCATGACCGTCGCCCCGCTCAGCGGGGAGTACGCGGGGCGCCAACAGGCGGCGTTCGAGCGGTTGATGGATTTGTCGACGGACCTGCGCCGAGCTCATCCGGCTGCGAACATGGTCTCGGCAGGGATGAGTGCAGACCTCGAAGAGGCCGTGGCGGCCGGTGCGACACATGTGCGCGTCGGCACTGCGGTACTCGGAGTCCGCCCCAGGCTCGGGTAACGTCGCCAGGAAGTCGGACCACAGTAGAAAATATGGTCAATATCGCCGAAAGGCGGGCGTAACGACCGCGTGGATCGCGGGCACTTGGCAGTCGATCCACCACAGAGCGGAGGACTCAGAGCATGGCCGGCGCGATGCGCAAGATGGCGGTCTACCTCGGCCTCGTGGAGGACGATGGGTACGACGGCCGGGGGTTCGACCCCGATGACGACTTCGAGCCCGAACTGGACCCGGAGCCCGAGCGGGACCATCGACGGCACGAGCCGTCCCACCAGTCGCACAGTGCACACCAGTCCCAAAGGGACGAAGAGGTGCGAATCGTACAGCCGCCCGCGCCGCGTGAACCCGTGGCCCGATCGACTTCGCTACCCGCGGAATCCGGCCGTCCGGCGCGCATCGCGCCCGTGGCGTCCATCACACAAGAACGCGCAAGCCTGGAGAAGAACGCACCGGTGATCATGCCCAAGGTCGTGTCGGAACGAGAGCCGTACCGGATCACCACACTTCACCCGCGGACCTACAACGAGGCCCGTACCATCGGGGAACACTTCCGTGAAGGCACCCCGGTGATCATGAATCTGACTGAGATGGATGACACAGACGCGAAGCGACTTGTCGACTTTGCGGCTGGTTTGGTGTTTGGTCTTCACGGCAGCATCGAGCGGGTGACGCAGAAGGTGTTCCTGTTGTCGCCTGCTAACGTCGATGTCACGGCGGAGGACAAGGCCCGTATCGCAGAGGGCGGGTTCTTCAACCAGAGCTGAGACGCACCACCGGAAACAACCGCACGGATCAGGGAACAGGGGAGAGGGAAGCACCAGTCATGAGCGTGGTCTTGCAGGTTCTCTACATCGCGCTGATGGTCTTCCTCATCGTGCTTATCTTCCGGTTGGTCATGGACTACGTCTTCCAGTTCGCCCGCTCGTGGCAACCCGGCAAGGCGATGGTGGTCGTTCTGGAGGCCACCTACACTGTCACTGATCCACCGCTCAAGCTTCTGCGGCGGGTCATCCCGCCGCTGCGTCTCGGGGGCGTGGCGCTCGACCTGTCCTTCTTCGTACTGATGATCATCGTCTACATCCTGATCACGCTCGTGCGGAGCGCGATGTGAGCGATGTGACAGATACGGTCTTGCCGACTGCCGACGACAACGTTGAGGTGAAGAGATGCCGTTGACCCCCGAGGACGTGCGGAACAAGCAGTTCACGACCGTCCGCCTCCGAGAAGGCTATGACGAGGACGAGGTCGATGCCTTCCTCGATGAGGTCGAAGCCGAACTGACGCGACTGCTCCGCGAGAACGAGGACCTGCGCGCCAAGCTGGCCGCGGCCACGCGCGCGGCTGCGCAGAACCAGCAGAACATGCGCAAGCCCCCGGAGGGTCCCGGCGGCCCGCAGGACCAGCAGCAGGGCGGCATGCCTCAGCAGGGCATGCGCGGTCCCGGCGCTCCTGTCCCCGCCGGCATATCGGGCCCGCCGCAGCAGCAGATGGGCGGCCCCATGGGAGGCCCGCCCCAGCTGCCCAGCGGTGCTCCGCAGCTGCCCGCCGGTCCCGGCGGTCAGGGTGGCCCGCAGGGTCCCGGTCCGATGGGCCAGGGTCCGGGGCCGATGGGCCAGCCCCCGATGCAGCAGCAGATGGGTGGCCCGATGGGCGGTCCGATGGGTGGCCCCGGCCCCATGGGCGGCCCGGGGCAGGGAGGCCCCGGTGGCGACAGCGCCGCCCGTGTCCTCTCGCTGGCCCAGCAGACCGCCGACCAGGCGATCGCCGAGGCTCGTTCCGAGGCCAACAAGATCGTCGGCGAGGCGCGTTCGCGTGCCGAGGGTCTTGAGCGTGACGCCCGTGCCAAGGCCGACGCCCTGGAGCGGGACGCGCAGGAGAAGCACCGCGTCGCGATGGGCTCCCTGGAGTCCGCCCGCGCCACGCTGGAGCGCAAGGTCGAGGACCTGCGCGGCTTCGAGCGCGAGTACCGCACGCGGCTGAAGTCCTACCTCGAGTCGCAGCTGCGCCAGCTGGAGACCCAGGCGGACGACTCGCTCGCCCCGCCGCGGACCCCGGCCACGGCGTCCCTCCCGCCGTCCCCGGCGCCCTCCATGGCACCGGCCGGCGCGAGCGCCCCGTCGTACGGCGGCAACCAGACGATGGGCGGCGCCCCGTCTCCGGCTGCTCCGTCCTACGGCGGTCAGCAGCAGATGTCCCCGGCGATGACCCAGCCCATGGCACCGGTCCGGCCGCAGGGTCCGTCCCCGATGGGTCAGGCTCCGTCGCCGATGCGCGGGTTCCTCATCGACGAGGACGACAACTGACGGTAGGTAGTACGCCGTAGGCGTCGGCAGCGTTCAGGGCGGGGCCCCGGATTTCGATCCGGGGCCCCGCCCTTGTGCTACGCGTGTTCATGGAGTTTGCGGTGTTTGTTCGGGGATCGGATGCGGTGTCCGACGTACACAACGCCGAAGGCCCGGGCCGACCAAGTTTTTTGGCGGCCCGGGCCTTCGATGCGCGTGGGGTGTGTGTCTACGCCTTGCGCAGGCGGAACGGCAGGGTCAGGCCCTCGTCCTCGAACGGGGAGCCGTAGCTGTCGTCCGCCTCGCCCTGGGCGAAGTCCGTGGCGAGGACCTCGTCGGCGATGAGCTCGGCGTGCTCGGCCAGCGCCGCGCTGGTCGCCGGGTCCGTCGCCGTCCAGCGCAGGGCGATCCGGTCGGCCACGTCCAGGCCGCTGTTCTTGCGGGCCTCCTGGATCAGGCGGATCGCGTCACGGGCCAGGCCGGCGCGGCGCAGCTCCTCCGTGATCTCCAGGTCCAGGGCGACCGTCGCGCCCGAGTCGGACGCCACCGACCAGCCCTCGCGCGGGGTCTCCGTGATGATCACCTCGTCCGGAGCGAGGGTGATCGTCTCACCGTCGACCTCCACCGACGCCGTGCCCTCGCGCAGGGCCAGGGACAGCGCCGCGGCGTCCGCGTTGGCCACGGCCTTCGCCACGTCCTGGACGCGCTTGCCGAAACGCTTGCCCAGGGCGCGGAAGTTGGCCTTGGCGGTGGTGTCCACCAGGCTGCCGCCGACCTCGGACAGCGATGCCAGGGAGGAGACGTTCAGCTCTTCCGTGATCTGCGCGTGCAGTTCGCGGTCGAGGGACTCGAAGCCCGTCGCCGCCACCAGGGCACGGGACAGCGGCTGACGCGTCTTCACGCCCGACTCCGCGCGCGTGGCACGGCCCAGCTCGACCAGTCGGCGGACCAGGACCATCTGCTTGGACAGCTCCGGGTCGATCGCCGACAGGTCGGCCTCCGGCCAGGACGCCAGGTGCACCGACTCCGGCGCGTCCGGGGCCACCGGGACGATCAGGTCCTGCCAGACCCGCTCGGTGATGAACGGGGTCAGCGGGGCCATCAGCTTGGTGACCGTCTCGACGACCTCGTGCAGGGTGCGCAGCGCCGCCTTGTCGCCCTGCCAGAAGCGGCGGCGCGAGCGGCGGACGTACCAGTTGGACAGGTCGTCGACGAACGCCGAGAGCAGCTTGCCGGCGCGCTGGGTGTCGTACGCCTCCAGGGACTGGGTCACCTGGTCGGTCAGCGCGTGCAGCTCGGACAGCAGCCAGCGGTCCAGGACCGGGCGGTCGGCCGGGGCCGGGTCGGCGGCGGAGGGCGCCCAGTTCGACGTACGGGCGTACAGGGCCTGGAAGGCGACCGTGTTCCAGTAGGTGAGGAGGGTCTTGCGCACCACCTCCTGGATCGTGCCGTGGCCCACGCGGCGTGCCGCCCACGGGGAGCCGCCGGCCGCCATGAACCAGCGCACCGCGTCCGCGCCGTGCTGGTCCATCAGCGGGATCGGCTGGAGGATGTTGCCCAGGTGCTTGGACATCTTGCGGCCGTCCTCGGCGAGGATGTGGCCGAGGCAGACGACGTTCTCGTACGACGACTTGTCGAAGACCAGGGTGCCGACCGCCATCAGCGTGTAGAACCAGCCGCGCGTCTGGTCGATCGCCTCACTGATGAACTGCGCCGGGTAGCGGCTCTCGAAGAGCTCCTTGTTCTTGTACGGGTAGCCCCACTGCGCGAACGGCATCGAGCCCGAGTCGTACCAGGCGTCGATGACCTCGGGCACGCGCGTGGCCGTCTTGCCGCAGCCGTCCTTCGGGCAGCCGAAGGTGACGTCGTCGATGTACGGGCGGTGCGGGTCCAGGTCCGTCTGGTCGCTGCCGGTCAGCTCGGTGAGTTCCGCGCGGGAGCCGACGCAGGTGAGGTGGTCGTCCTCGCAGCGCCAGATCGGCAGCGGGGTGCCCCAGTAGCGGTTGCGGGACAGCGCCCAGTCGATGTTGTTGTTCAGCCAGTCGCCGAAGCGGCCGTGCTTGACCGAGCCCGGGAACCAGTTGGTGTTCTCGTTCTCCTGGAGGAGGCGGTCCTTGACGGCCGTGGTGCGGATGTACCAGGACGGCTGCGCGTAGTAGAGCAGCGCGGTGTGGCAGCGCCAGCAGTGCGGGTAGCTGTGCTCGTACGCGATGTGCTTGAAGAGCCGGCCGCGCTGCTGGAGGTCTTCGGTGAGCTTTTCGTCCGCCTTCTTGAAGAAGACGCCGCCTACCAGCGGGACGTCCTCCTCGAAGGTGCCGTCGGGGCGGACCGGGTTCACGACCGGCAGGTCGTAGGCGCGGCAGACCTTGAGGTCGTCCTCACCGAAGGCGGGGGACTGGTGGACCAGACCCGTGCCGTCCTCGGTGGTGACGTACTCGGCGTTGACCACGTAGTGGGCGGGTGCCGGGAACTCGACCAGCTCGAACGGGCGCTCGTACGTCCAGCGCTCCATCTCGGCGCCGGTGAAGGACTGGCCGGTGGTCTCCCAGCCCTCGCCGAGGGCCTTGGCGACGAGGGGCTCGGCGACGACGAGCTTCTCCTCGCCGTTCGTCGCGACGACGTACGTCACGTCGGGGTGCGCGGCCACGGCGGTGTTGGACACCAGGGTCCAGGGAGTGGTCGTCCACACCAGGAGCGCGGCCTCGCCGGCGAGCGGACCGGAGGTGAGCGGGAAGCGGACGTACACGGACGGGTCCACGACCGTCTCGTAGCCCTGGGCCAGCTCGTGGTCGGACAGGCCGGTGCCGCAGCGGGGGCACCAGGGGGCGACGCGGTGGTCCTGGACCAGCAGGCCCTTGTTGAAGATCTCCTTGAGCGACCACCAGACGGACTCGATGTACTCGGGCTCCATCGTGACGTAGGCGTCGTCGAGGTCGACCCAGTAGCCCATGCGGGTCGTCAGGTCGGAGAAGGCGTCGGTGTGGCGCAGCACGGACTCGCGGCACTTGGCGTTGAACTCGGCGATGCCGTACGCCTCGATGTCCTTCTTGCCGGAGAAGCCGAGCTCCTTCTCGACGGCCAGCTCCACCGGGAGGCCGTGGCAGTCCCAGCCGGCCTTGCGGGCCACGTGGTAGCCGCGCATGGTGCGGAAGCGGGGGAAGACGTCCTTGAAGACGCGGGCCTCGATGTGGTGGGCGCCGGGCATGCCGTTGGCGGTGGGCGGGCCCTCGTAGAACACCCACTCGGGGCGGCCCTGGGACTGCTCCAGGCTCTTGGCGAAGATCTTCTGCTCGCGCCAGAAGTCGAGCACGGCGTGCTCGAGGGCGGGCAGGTCGACCTGGGCGGGTACCTGGCGGTACGTCGGCGTTGTCATCAGCGGGCTTCCTCCGGCGGACTTGCTGCCTTCCGTCCGGAGGGACGAGAGCCGTGTCTTTCCGTACGCCGGTTTCGGCGCGCTCCCGCGGTACCACCCTCCTTGGCCCTCCGACGCGGGGTGTGCGGCGGCGAGCCCCCTCATTGGGGTCGCGAGCCGGTTCTACTCGCCGCTGCGCCTTGGCTGCGGCTTTCTTCCGGCGGCTCCGGGGTGATCTTCACGTCGCGCTCGCCCCCGGGCTTCCACCGTCCCCGGGTCGCTCTGGGCTGCGTACGTCGCTACTCGTCCCCATCCAAGCTTTTCGCTCCGCCCAGTGTACGGCGCTCCGAGGACAGTGGCCGACCGGTTTTCCGGGGGCGCGGGGCGGCCGTGTCGGGGCGGCCGGGGTGACCCGAATGGAGCGGTACGCGTGTTCGGATTCTGGGACGTCCGGCGCGATTGCATACCCGGCGGGGAGCTGGGCACAACGGTTGCAGGTCTCCCGCGCTGCATGCGCGAGGCGGGCGAATCGGGCGGTGTGCCCCGTTGCCGCGGGACTCATGTCGATTTATCGTCCCAGCACGATTCGCGAGCAAGATCACAATATGTGAAGGGGCCGCGGCATGGTGGCGAAGAAGACCGCCGTACAGCAGTCGGCGTCGAGCAGATCCCTCCATGCGGG